>NZ_VFWQ01000007.1:0-355828 GCF_006442705.1 Mesorhizobium sp. B1-1-7
AAATCAGGCGCAAAGCCTTGCGGAGCAAGGTGGAGCGGGTAGCGGGAATCGAACCCGCGCGTTCAGCTTGGGAAGCTGACAGGCTACCATTACATCATACCCGCGCAGCGCCTCGTTACCATGAGGATTAGCCTCCGGGCAATCGCAAACCGGCTCCCGTCGCAAGTTGCGGCGGTTCCGCGGGTCCATGGCCCGCGGATTGCCCTTTTGCCTTCGCGACTTCGTTGCTCGCGGCAAAGCTCGGCCAGTATTTCGAGATGGCGAGCGCTGCTCCGGCGGTCGAGAAATGGCCGTAGTCGAAGTAAAGAAATTGCCTGGTGCCTGCATCAGCATAGGAACAGCCGGCCGCGTCACATAGATAGGCCAGCGGGTCGATGAAATCAGCGCCTTTGACGAATGGCAGCACTCGCTTGTTGATGTCCGGATCCATGGCCATCGGCCAGGACGTGTTCGTGGCATGCTCCCGCGTCGCGAAGAAGGCGATTTTCTGGACGTCGGCGACGAATTCCGGAGACTGGCCGATGACATAGACCTTGACGCCCATTTCGCGAAGCCGGTCGATCGTCTTCTGCAGGCCATCGAAGCCCCGGATCTGATAGTCGCTCCAACGGCCGCTCAGGATCACCGCCTGGATATTGGCATCCCGGATGATCGACAGGGCCCGTTCGTTGAAGCGGGTGCAGGCCGGCCGGGCATAGGAAAAATAGCTGAGGTCCGGTGGGCAGCCGGCATAGGTGTATTGGATGACGTTGGCCTGGACTTTCTGGGCGTTGGCCTCAAGCCCCGAAACATAATGGGCTGCAAAGGAATCGCCCCACAGCAGCACATTGGTGGCAAAGCCCTCCGTGCGGGTGCAGTCGGCGAGGTTCCAGGTCTCGATCCGGGTCCCGCCTTCATTGAAACAGACGCCGTTGCGCCAGTCGCCGACGCGAATCCGTTCGGTCGAAAAATCCGGGAACCGTTGCGGAAAACCGTTGCCCAGCGCACCAGTCAGGCCAACGACGCACAGCAGCGCGATCGCCGTCGCCGAAAAGGCGAAGATGGGCAAAGGGGCGGTGAACGCCCGTTTCTGGCGAAAGGGTTGCTCGACATATTTCCAGGAGAACGTCGCCAGGGCGAAGCTGCCCACCGTCATCGCGACGATCGTCGGCACGCCGATGGCCTTCAGGGAGAGATAGTGGACGAACGAGTTGATCGGCCAGTGGACCAGGTAGAGCGAATAGGAAATGAGGCCGACCCAGACCAGCGGGGCGAACCGAAGCACGCGGGTGGCGATGGGTGCCGGCCCTTCCGCGCCCGCGCGGTCCGTGCCGGCATAGATGAGCAGCGCCGTTCCCACGCAGGGCAACAGGGCATTGTAGCCCGGAAACGGGTCGCTTTCCGAAATCGTCAGGAAACCGGCCGCGACAAGGACAAAGCCGGCCAGGCCGATCAGTTCCATCGCCAGCCGGCTGGCAAGCGCCGGAGGCCTTTTCAGCATCAGCATGGCGCCCAGTGCCAGTTCCCAGACCCGTGTCGGCAAGAGATAGAAGCCGGCGGTCGGCGCCAGCGTGGTTGCCATGACCGCGACGGCAAAGCTGCCGATGGCGATCGGCAGCAGTATCGCCAGCCAGCGTTTCGAGGCATAGCGGTAGATCAGATACACAAGGATCGGCGCGAAGATGTAGTACTGCTCCTCGACCGAAAGCGACCATGTGTGCAGCAACGGCCGCAGGGCGGCATCGATTGAAAAATAGTTGGTCGTCTTCCAGAAATAGATGTTCGACCAGAAGGTCGAGGCCGCGATAACGCTGAGGCTGAATTCGTGTAGATCCGTCGGCAGAAGGATGAACCAGGCAGCAATGCTCGCGAGCACGATGACGAAGGTTAGCGCCGGCAGGATGCGGCGCGCACGGCGCCAGTAGAAGCGGCCGATCGAAAACTGGCCGCGCTCGAGATCGTCGAGCAGGCTGCCGCTGATCAGATAGCCCGATATGACGAAGAAGATGTCGACGCCGGTGAAGCCGCCGGGAATGGCGGACACGCCGAAATGGAAGAGCACGACGGGCAGCACCGCGATCGCCCGCAGACCGTCGATGTCGCGCCTGTAGTTCATTTGACCGGTCCGGACGATGGGGTCGGCGGTATTGGCTTGCCGCGGCTTGCTGGATCGCTCATGCGGCGACGTCCTGATATTGCGAAAAATGCCAGTTTGCTGGTCGCACAGATCTACCCTCTGTCGCGCAATTTTGCTGCACTGCAACATCGGTGTCAAGGCAAACCGGTGTTCGATTGATGAAGCCGATTGGCGCAGGCGTTGAAAGATCAGCGTTGAAAAATCGCCGTAAAAATCAGGCGCCGGGCAGGTAGATCACGGCATAGTCGTCCGCATAGGCCCGCTTCCAGCCCAATTCCGCGAAGAACGGGATGCGGGTATCGTCGGCTGTGAGCAGCGCCCAGCCAATAGCGTATTTTTTCAGCTGGGCCTCGAGCAGCGGTTTGCCGTCGCTCTTGCCCGTCGCTCCATCGGTTTTCGTGAACCCGCCCAGGAACAGCTGGTCCGTCCTGCCGTCGATATAGGTCTTGATGTCATGGAAAATCAGCGTGCCGCCGAAATTGTAGGAGTTCAGCACGTTGCCTGTGAGGTGGTGATCCCCGGCGAATGCCAGGGCGCCGCTGGCCGATGTCTTCGGGCTCGGTGCGACCTGATAGGCGTTGCCGAGGATCAAGACCGCGCCGACCAGCAAGACAGCCATGGTGCCGCAGAGCGCATGGAATCGGCTGGCGAAGAGCCTTTCCAGCCCGTCACGTTTTTCCGCCAACCAGGTCGTGGTTGAGAGCGAAGGATACTGCCGTGCGACCTCGACCGCGATCACCAGGGGGATCAACAGGAAAGGCAGATATACAAATCGCATATGGCTGAGATAGACATGCAAGGCGAAGACGATGAACAACGCCTTGGCCCAGCCGATCCGGAGCCTCGACACCAAAAGCCCGAAAAGCGCCAGCAGCATCACCGCTTCCTGGAAGAGGTGCTCCTGGGCATTGAATGGGCGCCACTCCAGGATGAGCGGCACCGCCTCGTTGCCATAGGCGACGGTGAATGTGGCCAGGATGGCCTTCACCCCATAGGGATGCATCAGGCTGACCAGTGGGCAGAGCAGTCCGAACGCAACCCATTTTGCCAGAAGCGCCGGCTTCGACAGGCCGATCCGTGACAGCAGCTCCAGTCCGGCGAATCCAGCGATGACGAAGCTCAGGGTGAAGGTGGCGTGCAGGTTTGCCCACAAGACGACAAGCACGAGCAGCCACAGGGGCGGGGCTTTCTCTTCATGCGCGGCACGAAACAGCATTGCCGTCCAGACGACGATGATCGGCAAGGTGAAGACATGCGGGCGCGCCGTATAGATCGGAGCGACCAGGAAAGCGGCCGCGAAGGCCAGCGCTATCGCCAGGATCGGCTTCAGCCAGGCGCTGAGGAACCATCCCATCAGGAAAACCGTCAGGCCGACGGTGGCGATGATCAGCGTGACGACGCCATTCCAGCCGCCCGCACCGTAGGCAAGGGCCAGAAGCACCTGCCCCAGCCATTCCTTGGCGATCCAGGGCTGGCCGGCGAACGTATAGGAATAGGGGTCGACGGTTGGAAACGTCCGGTTTGCCAGGAAGTCCAGCCCGACCTTCACTTGCCACCAATTGTCGGGATCCTGCAGGATCGCGCCGGCGAAGGCGGTGAGCACATAGGCCACGACGCAGGCGCAGAGAAGGCAGAATATCAGTCTGATGCGTTGCGCGTCCCCAAGTGACGGCGTCGCCGTCACGATCGCAGTGGCCTGTGTCATGTCACGGCTCCAAGTGACGGCGTCGCCGTCACGATCGCAGTGGCCTGTGTCATGTCACGGCTCCCAGCGACGGCGTCGCCGTCGCGATCGCTGCGGCTTGTGTCATGTCACAACTCCAGGCCATTTCGCGTTCGTTGCGGCCACGGCATCATCCGCGCCGCCGACGAAGACGAAACGGGACGAGCCGAGATAGAAGATTACGGTGTAGAGGCAGTTTCCAGCCAGATGGACGAACGGGTTTTCGATGATGCCGGCGGACATTGCGGCGATCACTATGCCCAGATTGGCGCCATAGGCGACAATGAAGGTGATCGCGTATCGAACGGCTGTGCCGGGGCGAAAGCCGCCGGCGGCTGTGAATGTCCATCGGCGATTGAGGAAAAAGCCGAGGGTGAGGCCTGCTGCGTAGCCTGCCGCGTTGGAGACGATGTCGCCCAGCCCCAGCCACAGCCCGGCCAGGATGAGCGTATATCCAAGCGCCGTGTTGAGCAGCCCGACGGCGCCAAAGCGCAGCATCCGCGAGAAATCAGACGGAAGAGCCGACCGCATCCTGTCCATGCCGTTCCCGTTGCATCCGGTCGACCTTCTCAACCACGCGCGGCCCTTTTCGCCATCTCCTGCAGGCGGTGGACGGGCAGGTCGCTGTCCTTGGCGGGCTGGTCGCGCGAAACGATTTCGTTGACGAAGTAGAGCGGCCGCCGCTTGGTCTCCATATACATGCGGCCGAGATACTCGCCGAATATGCCGAGCACCAGAAGCTGCACACTGCCCATGATCAGCATGATCGCGGCAAGGCTCGTCCAGCCGGGCACCACGTTGCCCCTGGACCATTCGAACAGCGTATAGCCGAGCACGACCAGCCCGAGCACGCCGAACATCATCCCCAGCAGCGAGGCGAACCGCAAAGGCACGATCGAAAAGCTGGTCATCGCGTCGACCGCCAGAAGAACCATCTTCTTCAGCGGATAGTGGGTGGTGCCGGCAAAGCGCCGGTGCCTTTCATAGGGGAAGGCGACCTGCCTCAGCCCGATCCAGCTCACCATGCCGCGAATGAACCTGTAGCGTTCGGGCATCGCGTTCAAATG
This sequence comes from Mesorhizobium sp. B1-1-7, assembly GCF_006442705.1. Taxonomy (NCBI): domain Bacteria; kingdom Pseudomonadati; phylum Pseudomonadota; class Alphaproteobacteria; order Hyphomicrobiales; family Phyllobacteriaceae; genus Mesorhizobium; species Mesorhizobium sp. B1-1-7. The sequence goes on from NZ_VFWQ01000007.1 coordinate 4,907, forward strand.
GTCCACCGCGCGGCGGCTCATCAGCCGGAAGTCTCCGGAATCCTGCGCGATCTCGACATCGACCATCCGGCCCAGCAAGCGATAGAACATCGAGGCGGAAGCCAGCTTGAACCAGCTCTCGCCGTCGCGCTTCACCCTCTGGCCGTAGACGACGTCGAAGCCTTCATCCATCTTCGCCATCATGGCGCCGAGCAGTTCGGGCGGATCCTGGAGGTCGGCGTCCAGAATGAGGATGCGCTCGCCGCGGCAGAATTCCAGCCCGGCGCTGAGCGCGATCTGATGGCCGTAATTGCGGGCAAGGTCGATGGCGACCACATGGTCGTCCTTTTCGGCCAGTTCGAAAATGGCCTCGCGGGTGCCGTCGGTCGCCCCGTCGATGACAAGCACGATCTCGTAGGAAGGGCTTTGCTCGAGGCATGCGGCACTGACGCGTCGATGAAGCTCCGCCACGCCGTCGCGCTCATTGTAGCATGGCACCACGACCGACAGCATGACTGTGCGGTGCGCGCCGATTTTTCCTGTTCCCGCCAAAGCCTGGCTCCCGCTCTTGGAACGGCAATAGCGGCAATTGGTTAGAAAACAGATAAGTCACAGGCCAATGGATGGGTTGTCGGCCGGTCACCGGGTTCGGCGCCGCCAACGGTCACGGTTCAACGCGGCAGGTTCTGCCGTGCAGACCGCGCCGGCTTGATGGATGACCGCCAAGCACGTATCTCTGGACAGTGCCTGTGAGTCTGGGCATCTCAATCGGGAGACGGCCTTGTCCGCACTGACGCGTTTTCTCGGCGACTCGCCGTTCAGGGTGATCCTGAAGCTGCTGGTGGTCTCGTTCCTCGTCGGCCTTGTCATGAATGCCTTCGGCTGGTCGCCGATGGATGTCTTCTATGGCATCCAGAAGTTCTTCATGGATATCTGGAACCTGGGCTTCCGCGCCATCGACCGCTTCCTTGGCTATATCCTGCTCGGCGCCGCGATCGTCGTTCCGGCCTTCATCCTGCTCAGGATCGCCAACTACCGGAAGTAGGCCGTGCTCGAAAAAGTTCGTCGGACATAACCCGAGGCGACCTCGAACAGGATGGCGTGGCGCGCGGCAAGTGCCGGCACGTCCGTGGAATAACCGCCACCGATGACGCCGCAGACGGGGATGCCGTCTGCGCGAAAATGGCCGATCACCATCTCGTCGCGGCTGCGCAGGCCGTTGTCGGAAAGCGCCAGCCTGCCAAGCCGGTCCTGCGCATGGACGTCGACGCCGGCATTGTAGAAAACGATGTCCCAATGTCGCTTGGCCGACAATTCCGGCAGGATCGCGGCGAGCCTTTCGAGATAGGCTGCATCGCCGGTGCCGTCGGGCAGCGCGACATCGAGGTCGGAGGCGATCTTGCGAACCGGGTAGTTGCGGTCGCCATGCATTGAAAATGTGAACGCGCGTGGTTCATCGCCCAGAATGTCCGCCGTCCCGTCGCCCTGATGCACGTCGAGATCGATGACAAGGATGTTGTGCGCGGCGCCCTCCGCGAGCAGCATCAGCGCGGCAACGGCGACATCGTTGAAGGTGCAGAAGCCGGCACCTTGCGCGCGCCGCGCATGATGGCTGCCGCCGGCGGTGTTGCAGGCGATGCCGTGGCGCAAGGCGAGCCGAGCCGCCAGTATAGTGCCGCCCGTTGCAAGCTGCGCGCGACGTGAAACTCGTGGGCCGATCGGAAAGCCGATCTCACGCTCGATTTTTTCCGGCACAAAACAGCCGATGACTTGATCGACATAATCGGCCGCATGGGCAAGCTTCAGCCATGATGCCGGCGCGGGCTCCGCCGTGTTGAGCGCGCCGGCCAGGCCGCGTGCGTGCAAGGCCTCCATCAGCAGCGGATACTTGCTCATCGGAAAGCGGTGGTTGACGGCGAAGCCGGCGTCGTAGTCGGGATGGTGGACGATCTGCAGGGGCATGGACTGGGTCCGGCGGGCTCACGCCAGACCGGGATTTCGGTTGGCCGTCGCGGCAAGGGTGATTGCGCGGTGGCAGGAAAATGGGGCACATCGGACGCTCGATCAAGCCGCAATCAGCAAGGCAGCAATCCTTGGACAAGGGCGTGACCACAGCCGACGCGAGACCTTTCGTCGTCACCAACCGTTCCGTGCTTGCCATCGCGGTGCCGATGACGCTTGCCTATCTGACGACGCCGATGCTCGGCCTGGTCGATACGGCCGTGATCGGCCAGTTCGGCGATGCCGCCTTGCTCGGCGGCCTGGCGGCGGGCGCGCTGGTCTTCGACGTCGTCTTCACCAGCTTCAATTTCCTGCGCTCCGGCACCACCGGCCTCGTCGCCCAGGCTTTCGGGCGTGGCGACGCGCTCGAGGAACAGGCGGTGTTCTGGCGCGCGGTGCTGATCGCGGTCGTCGCCGGCATCGTACTGGCGGCACTTTCGCCGTTGATCGCCGTCGGCGGCCAGTGGTTCATGGATGCCGGACCGCGCGTCAGCGAGGCGATGGGCGTCTATATCAGGATCAGGCTGCTCGCCGCGCCCTTCTCGTTGATCAACTATGCCATCCTTGGCTATGTGCTGGGACGCGGCGAGGGCGGGCTTGGGCTGGTGCTGCAACTGGTGCTCAACGGCATCAACATCGCGCTCTGCTTCCTGCTCGGACTGGAACTTGGCTGGGGCGTCGCCGGCGTCGCCTGGGCGACCGTCAGTGGCGAATTCCTGGCCATGCTGCTCGGTCTGGCCATCGTTATCAGGCGGTTCCGGACGGCGCCGCCCTTGCCGCGCCATCGCCTGCTCGACATGTCCGCCTTCCTGCGCATGATGTCGCTCAACCGCGACATCATGATCCGCTCGTTCTCGCTGCTTGCCGCCTTCGCGCTGTTCACGCGCCAGGGCGCGCAGTTCGGCACCGTGACGCTGGCCGCCAATGCGGTGTTGATGAATTTCTTCCTCGTCGCCGGCTATTTCCTCGACGGTTTCGCCACCGCCGCCGAACAGCTCGCCGGCCGCGCCGTCGGTGCACGCGCGGAGCAGCCCTTCCGTCAGGCCGTGCGGCTGACGCTGTTCTGGGGTTTCGGGCTGGCCGGGGCCGCGACGCTGGTGCTTCTGTTGGCCGGCGCCAATCTGGTCGCCGTCGTCACGACATCGCAGGAGGTCCGCTCCGTGGCCGACATCTACCTGCCGTGGGCGGCATTCACCGCGCTGACCGGCGTGCTGGCGTTCCAGATGGACGGCGTCTTCATCGGCGCAACCTGGTCGCGCGACATGCGCAACATGATGCTCTTGTCGTTCCTGGCTTTCGCCGCCGCGCTGCTGACCCTGGCGCCGGCCTTCGGCAATCACGGCCTATGGGCGGCGCTGCACGTGTTCCTTTTGGCACGCGGCTTCAGCCTGCTGATGATTCTGCAACTGCGAATGCGCACGGCGTTCAGCTGAGTGGCTTCGACGCCCACCGATCGAGATTGCTGTCGCGCAATTCACGGATCGACTTGAGCCGCCCTTTTTCCATGAAGCTTGCCATCCCTGCAATAATGCGGGCCGGCAGCGCAGGACCGGCATAGATCATGCTGGTGTAGAGCTGGACGAGATCGGCACCCGCGCGGATTTTCTCCAGTGCAGCGTCCGTAGTATCGACGCCGCCAACGCCTATGATGGTCCTCTCGGGGCCGAGCAGCCTGCGCATTTTCGCCAGCACGATGGTCGAGCGTTCGAACAGCGGCTTGCCCGACAGCCCACCCGTCTCGCGCGCAACGTCGCCGCTGCGCAAGGCCGGTCGCGAAATGGTTGTGTTGGAGACGATGACGCCGTCGATCCGCTTCTCGGTCACCTCCGCGGCGATGTCCTCCAGTTCAGCCTCGACCAGGTCCGGCGCGATCTTCAGGAAGACCGGCGGCTGTGCGGACGCCGCGGCGCGTGCGGCCATGACCCGCGACAGCAGTTCGCCGAGCTGTTCGCGCGCCTGCATGTTGCGCAGACCCGGCGTGTTGGGCGAGGAGATGTTGACGGTGAGATAGCTGGCATAGGGCGCAAAGCGGGCGACGCCGCGCTCATAATCGCCGATGCGGTCGGCGGTGTCCTTGTTGGCGCCGATGTTGACCCCGACGATGCCGCCACGTCCCTTGCGGGCGGCGAGGCGTTTTTCGGCAGCCGCATGACCTTCATTGTTGAAGCCCAGACGGTTGATCACCCCTTCGTCAGCCGTCAGCCGGAAGATGCGCGGCTTCGGGTTGCCGGCCTGCGGCAGCGGCGTGACCGTGCCGACCTCGGCAAAGCCGAAACCGAGGCCAAGCAGCGCATCGGGCACCTCGGCGTTCTTGTCATAGCCGGCCGCCATGCCGAGCGGGTTCGGGAAATCGAGACCGCAGAGGCTGACCTTCAAGCGGACGTCGCGTACGGTTCGCGCGCCAACTGGCAGGCCGCAGCGCAACGCCGCGATCGACAGGCCATGCGCTGTTTCCGGATCGAAGGTGAACAGCAGCTTCTGGCCGAGCCGGTCGAGCACGCTCATTGCCCCTCCAGCGGCGGGAATTGGTGGGTGCCGTCGGCGCCGAGCGGCAATGGCTCGACCCACTTGACCGCTTTCAGGTCCAGCACGCCGTAAAGATGCGGGAACAGCGCGCCGCCGCGCGAGACTTCGTATTTCAGGGCATCGCCCAGGCTGGCGTCGTCGATGGCGACCAGCAGAAGATCCGTCTGGCCGGAAAAATGTTTTGCCGCTGTTTCCCTGACCTGCGACGCCGTGGAGAAGTGGATGAAGCCGTCGGCGACATCGATCGCGGCACCAGTGAAGCGGCCATTGGTTTCGGCCTCGCGCCACGCCGCTTGCGGGGTTATCTTGTAGATAAACTGAGACATGGTTGCGCTATAGAGCAATTCCAGGACAAGTGTGAAACGGTTTTCCGTCCGGAATTGCGTCAAAACGAGTCGGAACCAGCCGTGCGGGAAAGGCCACGCCAAGGGTCTTCCCCATTTCTGGCGCAAAGATGCGATATTTCAGGCTTTGGCCATGGAGGACAACATGCGTCTGCAGCACATCTTGATCCCCGCCGCGCTCGTTTCGCTGGTCGCGGCTTCGGCATATTCGGAAGAAACCGACCGCTACCGGCTGGAAAAGTCGGCCACCGGCTATATCCGCATGGACACCCAGACCGGCGCGATGTCGATCTGCGAGGAACGCTCCGGGCAGCTCGTCTGCAAGATGGCGGCCGACGAGCGCGCCGCGTTCCAGGACGAGGTCGACCGCTTGCAGACCTCGATGAAGGCGATGGACGAGCGCGTCACCAAGCTGGAAAATTCGCTCTCCGCCCGGCTCGAATCGAAGCTGCCGAGCGAGGAGGAATTCAACAAGACGATGAGCTACATGGAGCGCTTCCTGCGCGGCTTCATGGGCATCGTCAAGGATATGGACAAGGACAAGGGTGACGGCGCCCAGCTCAACTCGCAGAAGACCTGAGCGCTATAGATAAGGGAAAACGCGGCGCGCTGGCTTTGCCGCTTGAAAACAGCGCGCCGCCCCTCATAATCGTCCAACTTGCCCCGGAAAAAGCTTAAAAAATCATCGGGGATTCGGGGAGGGACATTTGCCGTCAGGCTATTCTTTCGTCATCGCCGACGATCATCCGCTGTTTCGCGGCGCGCTGCGCGAGGCGCTCGCCGGCATCGGCAATGTCGCCGCCATCCACGAGGCCGGCGACTTCGAAAGCGCCAAGGCGCTGGTCGTGGCCAATGAGGACGTCGATCTGGTGCTGCTCGACCTGTCGATGCCGGGCGCCAGCGGTCTCTCCGGCCTGGTTTCGCTGCGCGGCGTCCATCCGTCGGTGCCGCTGGTCGTGGTCTCGGCGCATGATGACCCGGCGACGATCAGGCGCGCGCTCGATCTCGGCGCTTCCGGCTTCATCTCCAAATCGGCCAGCATGGAGGAGATCCGCAATGCGGTGCAGTCGGTGCTTGCCGGCGACATCGCGGCACCCGTCGGCATCGATCTCGGCGTCGAGCGCGATCCCGAAATCTCGGACCTGATCAAGCGGCTGCAGGCGCTGACGCCGCAGCAGACCCGGGTGCTCGGCATGCTGGCGGAAGGCCTGCTCAACAAGCAGATCGCCTATGAACTCGGCGTCTCCGAGGCGACCATCAAGGCACATGTCTCGGCCATCCTGCAGAAGCTCGGCGTCGACAGCCGCACCCAGGCGGTGATCCTTTTGTCCAAGATCGGCGGCGACCCGCTGCAGCCGACGAGCTGACCTATTCCGCCGCCGAGGCCAGCGGCCTGACCCTGGCCATCATCGAACGCAGCACGGCGGGCTTCAGCGGCTTGTTGATCACCGGGATCTCGAGCTCGCTCGCGACCGCCCGCACCTCGTTGGAGCGGTCGGCCGTGACCAATACGGCCGGCAGGTCGCTGCCATGAGCCGCCCGCAGCCTGGCGATGATGTCGAGGCCGGTTTCACCGTCGAGATGGTAATCGGCAAGCACGATGTCCGGGCGGCGGATCGCGGCGGTCTCCAGATCGCGTGAGCCGGACACCGTCTCGACATGGCACCCCCAGCCTTCGAGCAGCAGCCGCATGCCTTCGAGGATGCGGGCATCATTGTCGATGCAAAGCACATGCAATCCCGCCAGCGAAGCCGCCGCCCGGACAGGGCCTCTGGTCTTTTCGATTTCGCGTCGCGGCTCCTGCATGGCAGCGACCGGCAAGACAACGGAAAAGCGCGTGCCTTTGCCTGGATTGGAGAAGATGCGGATTTCGAGCCTGAGCACCCGGGCGATGCGGTCGACAATGGAGAGGCCGAGGCCGAGGCCCTCGGCCTCTCGCGCACCCTCGTCCAGTCGCGTGAATTCGCGAAAGACCGTGTTCAGCTTGTCACCGGCAATGCCGATGCCGGTATCGATCACCTGGATCTCCGCCAGTTCGCCGCGCCGCCGCACACCGACCAGGATGCGGCCGTGCCGCGTGTATTTGATGGCGTTCGAGACGAGATTCTGGATCAGGCGGCGCAACAGATTGCGGTCCGTCACCACCGTCAGCGACGATGGCATGATCGTCAGCCCGAGCTTCTTTTCCGCGGCAAGCGGCCGGAAGTCGTTGCCGATCTGGCTCAGCAGTCCGTCGAGGGTGAAGGCGCTGTCATCCGGCTTCATCGCGCCGGCATCGAGGCGCGAGATGTCGAGCACGGCGCCCAGGATCGTCTCGACCGATTCCAGCGAGGATTCGATGTTGACCGCCGCCTTTCCGGCCGGCCCCTTGCCGGCCTTCTCGATCAGCGAGGAGCAATAGAGCCGGGCGGCGTTCAGCGGCTGCAGGATGTCGTGGCCGGCGGCGGCGAGGAACCGCGTCTTGCCGAGATTGGCCTCCTCGGCCAGCATTTGCGCCTGCGCCAGCTCCTCGTTGACCCTGGTCAGTTCGATGGTGCGGGTCTTGACGCGCTGCTCCAGCGATTCATTGGCGCGTTTCAGCGCCAGATCCTGTTCGACGCGCCCGGAAATGTCGGCATAGGTGGCGACGATGCCGCCATCCGGCATCGGGTTGGACCGCAGTTCCAGGATGCGGCCGCTGGTCTTCAATTCCATCTGCCACGGGCTGACGAAACTGGTCAGCCGATTGAGCATCGTCACCCGCTGGTCGGCGGGAATGTCACCGCGTTCGGCGAGATGGCGCAGGATCTGGTCGAGCGAGACGCCGACCTGGCCCATGTCGTCGGGCAGGTCGAACAGCGCCCGGTACTGGCGGTTCCAGCAGATCAGCCTGAAATCGCGGTCGAAGACGGTGATGCCTTGCTCCATCTGGTCGAGCGCGATCTGCAACAGGTCGCGGTTGTGCTGCAGCGCCTCGGTGGCGTCGTCGAGCAGGCGGAAGGCATCGCTGGATTCGCGGTCGTGGCGCCGGAACAGCAGCGACAGGATCAGCCGCGCCGAGGAGGAACCGACGGCACTTGCCAGCAGTTGCTCGGAGAAGCGGATGACGTCCATGCTCGCCTGCTCCTTGCCGAGCAGCGTGGTGCCGTTGGTCTTCTCGAATGATTGGAAGGAACGCTCGGTGCGCTCGACGCCGAGGTAACGCCCGATCGTATCCTTGAGGTCGTTGACGGTGATGGCGGTGCGGAAGCGGCGCAGGCTCGGCATCGGGCCGGCATCCCTCGGCACGAAGATCGATGCCTGGATGCGCTCCAGCGGCACCGACGCGCGCGACAGCGAGCCAAGCACGAAGAACAGCGTGTTGATCGACAGGCTCCACAACACGCCGTGGTTCAGTGGTTCGGCCACCGTGCCGAACAGAGCCTGTGGCCGCAGCGCCTCGAAGCCGAACAGCCCGTGCACGACCATGTCGGTATCGGGCGCGACAAGCGAGGGCAAAAGCAGCGTGTAGCCCCACACGAGGATGCCCGCGACCATGCCGAGCGCGGCACCCCTGCCGTTGGCGCCGCGCCAGATCAGGCCGCCGACTAGCGCCGGCGCGAACTGCGCGATGGCCGCGAACGACATCAGGCCGATCGATGACAGTCGTGCGCTGTTGGTGCTCTCGCGGTAGTAGAGGAAAGCGATGAACAACAGGATGAAGATCGCCCCGCGCCGCACATTGAGGATCAGCGTCGACCAGTCCTCGTTCTCCGAGGTCGAGGTCTTGAGCAGGCGCCGCACGAACAGCGGGATGACGAGATCGTTGGAGATCATGATCGACAGCGCCACGCTTTCGACGATCACCATGGCCGTCGCCGCCGAGAGGCCGCCGATGAAGGCTATCATAGCGAGCACGTCATGGCCGCTGAACAGGGGCAGCGACAAGACGTAGAGATCGCTGCTGGTGCCGGTGCCGACCAGCGACAGGCCGGCAAAGGCGATCGGCAGCACGAACAGGTTGATCGCCACGAGGTAGAGCGGGAACACCCAGGTCGCGGTGCGCAGTTCGGCCTCGCCGCGGTTCTCGACGATCGTGACGTAGAACTGCCGCGGCAACAGGATGATGGCAAAGCCGCTCAAGCCCGTCAGCACCAGCCAGGTGGCGAGCGAAGTGTTGTAGCCCATCGCCTGACGCACCTGCCCATTCTGCGCCAGCTTGGCGAACATGTCGCCCGGTCCGCTGAAGATCAGGAAGGTGACCATCAGGCCGATCGCCAGGAAGGCGGCAAGCTTGACCACGGTCTCGACCGCCACCGCCAGTACCAGCCCGTCCTGGTGCTCGGTGGCGTCGGCGTGGCGGGTGCCGAACAGCACCGCGAACAGCGCCAAGAGCATGGCAACGACCAGCGAGATGTCGCTGACGAACGGATCGAAAGAGGGCGGCGATCCCGTATAGTGCTCGACCATCAGGCTGACCGAGCCGGAGATCGCCTTCAGCTGCAGCGCGATGTAGGGCACCGCGCCGATGGTCGCGATCAGCGTGGCGATCGCGGCGACGGTGAAGCTCTTGCCGTAGCGGGCGCCAAGGAAGTCGGCGATCGAGGTGATCTTCTCGGTCTTGGCCAGCCGCACGATGCGGTTGAGCAGCGGGAAGCCGAACACGAACACCAGCACCGGGCCGGTATAGATGCCGAGGAATTCGAGGCCGCGCTCGGATGAGAGCCCGACCGAGCCGAAGAAGGTCCAGGAGGTGCAGTAAATGGCAAGGCTGAGCGCATAGATGAAGGGCCGCGCGCGTCCGGGTCCGGAGACGGCCGAGCGGCGGTCGCCCAGGCTGGCGATGGCGAACAGCAGCGTCACATAGGCGATCGCGATGATGACGATGAACAAGCCCTGCACGCCTGGAATTTCCTTCCTTGCCGCCTTTTTATCCGGCTTGTGCGAACGCAATCACAGCTTGGCGCCGGAGTCCATTGCGGCTTTGGCAGCATGATCGCGGCTACGCAGCGAGCCCGGGCGCTACCCAAGGAGAAAGCGGTTGCTTTCCCCTTTTTGCCCATGTTGCAACTCCAGGTTTTTGTTATGTTGCCTTCAGGTCGATGCCGCAAGGACGGAGCGGCAACGCGGCCGGTCATGACAAGGAGGGTCGAATGCTGAAAGAATTCCAGGAATTCATTTCCAAGGGTAACGTGATGGACTTGGCCGTCGGCGTCATCATCGGCGCTGCGTTCGGCAAGATTGTCGATTCCCTTGTCAACGACATCATCATGCCGATCGTCGGTGCGATTTTCGGCGGCCTGGACTTCAACAACTATTTCTTTGGATTGTCCTCTGCCGTGAATGCCACCTCGCTGGCCGACGCCAAGAAACAGGGTGCGGTCTTTGCCTATGGCAGCTTCATCACGGTGGTGCTGAACTTCCTCATCCTCGCCTTCATCATCTTCCTTATGGTCAAGGCGGTGAACAATCTGCGCAGGCGGCTCGAGGCCGAGAAGCCTGCGGCCCCCGCTGCGCCGCCACCCGCCGATGTTGTGTTGCTGACCGAAATCCGCGATCTGCTAGCCAAGCGATAATTTAGCCAACCGTTGCTGGACCAAAACCCCGGCCGTTCGCGGCCGGGGTTTTCTGTTCGAGCATCTGGTAAAGAGCGGCAACTCTAATCAAAACGGATTTGTCCATGAGCCTGATCGACAGCTTTCGCGCCGAAGCCCGTGCCGCACCTGAGAGCGGCATTGTCGCCGTCGTCAATTACGGCCGCCTGCGTGAGGGTCTAATCCCGCTCTGGGCCGGCGAGGGCGACCTGCCGACGCCGGCCTTCATCACCGATGCCGCGTCGAAGGCGCTGGCAGGCGGAGAGACGTTCTACACCTGGCAGAGGGGCATTCCCGACCTCAGGCAGGCGCTGGCCCGCTACTACGCTAGGCATTTCGCCAAGACCTTCCCGGAGGAGCAGTTCATCGTCACCGGATCCGGCATGCATGCCATCCAGATGTCCCTTACCGCTCTCGCCGGCGCCGGCGATGAGGTGATCTATCTGTCGCCGGCCTGGCCGAATTTCGACGCCGCCGCCGCCCTGTCGGGCGCCGTTCCGGTGGCGGTCACGCTCGATCATTCCGGCAATGGCTGGTCCTGCGACGTCGAGAAGATCGCCGCGGCGATCACCCCGCGCACCAAGGCGCTGTTCATCAACACGCCGTCGAACCCGACCGGCTGGACCGCCGATCACGAAACCTTGCGGGCGATCCTCGATCTCGCCCGCGCCAAGAACGTGTGGATCATCGCCGACGAGATCTATTCGCTGTTCCACTATGGCCATGGCCGCGCGCCGTCCTTCCTCGACATCGCCACGGCGGAAGACCGCATCCTGTTCGTCAACTCTTTTTCCAAGAACTGGGCGATGACCGGCTGGCGCGTCGGCTGGATCAAGACGCATCCGAGCCTGCAGCAGGTGTTCGAGAACCTGATCCAGTATTCGAATTCCGGCGTCGCCCAGTTCATGCAGCGCGGCGCGGTCGCGGCTCTCGACGAGGGAGATGGTTTCATCGCCGAACAGGTGGAGCGGGCGAGGAAGGCGCGCGACTTGGTCTGCGGCATTCTCGGCGCCACCGGCCGCGCCCGGTTTACCGTGCCGCAAGGCGCCTTCTACCTGTTCTTCACCGTCGACGGCATCACCGATTCCCGCACCGCTGCCTTCGATATCGTCGACAAGGCCAATGTCGGCCTGGCTCCGGGAACCGCCTTCGGTCCCGGCGGCGAAGCCTTCCTCAGGCTGTGCTTCCACCGCCGCCTCGACCAGATCGAGGAGGCCGCGCACCGGCTGGCGAAGTGGATGGGAACTGTCTGACCAAGCGGTGAAGCCCGAACTGAAGTCGCTCTGGTGCCTCAGATCCCGCCGGAGTTGAGTTTCAAACGGGCTTTCAGCCGCCTGACTTGGGCACCAGCAGCGGAACGATCCGGTCGCTCTTGGCGACAGAAGGCCGGCCGGCGGAACCATAGGGAATGCCCAGCGCATCCCAGGTCTCGACCAGCGCATCCTGCAGTCCCGCGATCAACTCATCGGAATGGAAAGGCGTCGGCGTGATGCGCAGCCGCTCGGTGCCGCGCGGCACGGTCGGGTAGTTGATCGGCTGGATGTAGATGCCGTGCACGCCAAGCAGGCGGTCGCTCGCCATCTTGCACAGTTCGGGGTCACCGACCAGCAGCGGCACGATATGGGTCGGCGATTCCATCACCGGCAGGCCGGCGGCCGACAGGATCTGCTTGGTCCGGCTCGCCTGCTGCTGCTGGGCGTCGCGCTCGGCCTGCGAGCGCTTGAGATGGCGGATCGAGGTGGTGGCCGCGGCGGCGATCGCCGGCGGCAACGCCGTGGTGAAGATGAAGCCCGGCGCGTAGGAGCGCACCGCGTCGATCACCGCACTGGTGCCGGTGATGTAGCCGCCCAGCGTGCCGAACGCCTTGGCCAGCGTGCCTTCGATGATGTCGATGCGGTCGGCCAGGCCCTCGCGCTCGGTGATGCCGCCGCCGCGCGGTCCGTACATGCCGACCGCATGGACCTCGTCGATATAGGTCATGGCATTGTGGCGCTCGGCCAGTTCGACGATCTCCCTGATCGGCGCGATGTCGCCATCCATCGAATAGACGCTTTCGAAGACGATCAGCTTGGCGCGTTCGCGGCCGGCCGCCTGCAGCAGGCTTTCCAGATGCGCGACGTCGTTGTGGCGGAAGATCTTCTTTTCGGCGCCCGAGCGCCGCACGCCCTCGATCATCGAGGCATGGTTCAACTCGTCCGAGATGATCAGGCAGTTGGGCAAAAGCCGGGCGATGGTCGAGATCGACGCTTCGTTGGAGACGAAGCCGGAGGTGAAGACCAGGCCTGCCTCCTTGCCGTGCAGGTCGGCAAGCTCGTGCTCGAGCTCGACCAGCGGGTTCGAGGTGCCGGAAATGTTGCGGGTGCCGCCGGCGCCCGAACCCATCTTGCCGGCCGCGTTCTGGAACGCGGCGATGACGTCGGGATGCTGGCCCATGCCGAGATAATCGTTGGAGCACCAGACGGTGATTTCCTCGGCGCGGCCGTTGGAACGCCATATGGCGCGTGGAAACTTGCCCGCGATGCGCTCGAGGTCGGCGAAGACGCGATAACGACGCTCGGCATGGAGCTGGTCGATCGCTTCCTCGAAGAACCGCTGATAGTTCATGTCGGCTTCCCAATTTTTGGCGGGATCATAATCATTGACCTGTTGGTCGTCCACCGGGCCATTTTGGTCAAAATGCCACGCCCCGCACCTGTTCCTAACGCCGGCGGATCGTGGCCTATTCCCCTCCACGATACCCCCTTTGGATCACTTTTGTTTCAGCATGACGCCACATCGGTGAACGCCGGTAACCAACGGTTCTAATGGCCACGCGGCAGGCTTTCCAGTAAGGCGATGGTTGAGACAGTTTCCGATAAATCTTGGATAAGCGAGGACGCGGATGACGGTTTTGGTGACAGGCGGTGCCGGCTATATCGGCAGCCATATGGTCTGGGAGCTGCTGGATGCCGGCGACAGCGTGGTCGTTCTCGACCGTCTGTCCACCGGCTTCGAATGGGCGGTGGCGCCGGAGGCAAAGCTGGTCGTCGGCGATGTCGCGGACAAGGAATTGGTCGGTTCGATCATCAGGGACAACAAGGTCGACGCCATCATTCACTTCGCCGGCTCCATCGTCGTCCCGGAATCGGTTTCCGACCCGCTCGCCTATTACGAGAACAACACCTCGAAGACGCGCACGCTGATCGAAACCGCGGTTCGCGAGGGCGTGCCCAATTTCATCTTTTCCTCGACCGCCGCCGTCTATGGCGGCGCCGGACTGGAGCCGGTGCGCGAGGATGCCCGCCTGGCGCCGGAATCGCCCTATGGCCTGTCCAAGCTGATGAGCGAATGGATGCTGCGCGATGCAGGCCTCGCGCACGACATCCACTATACCGCGCTGCGCTACTTCAACGTCGCCGGCGCCGATCCCAAGGGGCGCACAGGCCAGTCGACGCCCGGCGCCACCCATCTGATCAAGGTCGCCTGCGAGACCGCGCTCGGCAAGCGGCCCTTCATGCAGGTGTTCGGCACCGATTATCCGACACCGGACGGCACCTGCATGCGCGACTACATCCATGTCAGCGATCTGGCGGCGGCGCATCGCCTGGCCTTGCAGCGGCTGCGCGCCGGGGGCGAGAGCCTCGTCGCCAATTGCGGCTACAGCCATGGTTATTCGGTGCTCGAGGTCATCGACAGCGTGCGCCGTGCCTTCGGCCATGATTTCGAGGTGAAGATGGGCGCCCGCCGGCCCGGTGACGCCGCAGCGGTGGTTGCCAATTCGGATCTCGCCCGGGCGGAACTCGGCTGGATACCGCAGCGCGACGATCTCGACCAGATCGTTGCCGACGCGCTCGCCTGGGAACGCATCCTGACCGGCAAGAACTCCTCGCGCGGCTGAGTCAGCCTCCGAGGGCTCGCAAGCCATCCGGCGAAGCGCTATGGAAGGCACTCGCGGAGGGCGCGGACGCGCTGCGCCGTGTCGAGCTTGGGGGATGGCATGAAGATAACGGTGCTCGGAGCCGGCGTCGTCGGTACGGCGGCGGCCTATTACCTGGCCGGGGATGGCCACGAGGTCACCGTGATCGAGCGTCACGCGGCGCCGGCGCGCGGCACCAGCCAGTCGAATGCCGGCCTGGTGTCGCCGGGGGATGCCACCGCCTGGGCCTCGCCGGCGGCGCTGAAGACGTTCCTGCGCGCGCTTTACAACCATGATCTCGGCATCAAGGTGCGGTTGCGCTTCGATCCCTATTTCCTCGCCTGGAGCCTGCGTTTCCTGCGCCAATGCACTGTGGCGCGCCTGCGCGCCAACAGCCAGGTCAAGCTGCGCCTGGCGCTCTATTCCAGGGATTGCATCAACGCCATCTCCGCCGAAACGGGCATCGGCTACGACGAGCGCAAGAAGGGCATCCTCTATTTCTTCCGCTCGCAGCACAGTCTCGACACCGGCACCGACAATTACCGCTATCTTGCCGAGCACGGCCTGCCGATCGAGATCGTCGGCCGCGACCGGCTGGTGGAGCTTGAGCCGGGTCTTGCCGGCGTGAAGGAAAAGATCGCCGGCGGCGTCTATTCGCCGATCGACCAGACCGGCGATTCCCGCCAGTTCGTCGAGAAGCTCGCCGCTCATGCCGCCGAGAAGCTTGGCGTGAAATTTCTCTACGGCACCGCGGTCGAGGGGCTGGACATCGAGGGCGACCGGGTGCGCGCGGTGATAACCTCGGCCGGACCGATTGCCGGCGATGCCGTGGTCATTTCTATGGGACCGGAGAGCGGCCTGCTCGGCCGCCGTTATGGCATCGACCTGCCGGTCTACCCGGTGAAGGGCTATACCGCGACCATTCCCCTGGAAGACGAGAGCAAGGGGCCGACCATGGGCGGCGCCGACGAGGACCAGCTGATGGCCTATTCGCGCCTTGGCAATCGATTGCGGTTGGCTTCGACCGCCGAATTCACCGGCTTCGACCGCACCCACAAACCCAGCGACTTCGCCACCATGTTCAGGACCGGCAAAGATCTGTTCCCCGGCGCCTTCGACGAGAAGAAGGCCGAACTCTGGGCTGGCCTCAGGCCAATGATGCCGAACTCCGTGCCGGTCATCGGCCAGGCGCGCTATGAAAACGTCTATCTCGATACCGGCCACGGCCATGTCGGCTGGACCATGGCCTGCGGCTCGGGAAAGTTTCTCGCCGATCTGGTTGCCGGGCGAAAGCCGGAGATCGATCCGCAAGGGCTGGTCTATGTCAACTGAAGGAGCTCTCAAGCGGTCCACCGTTTCACGGAAACGTCGGACCGCTCTAACTCTTTGTTTTGGCGCGATTCCCCAAGGGAAAGCGCTACGCGCTTTTCCTGGAATTGCTCTATCGTCGTGCTGGCACCGAACCCATTCTCCCGGACCCAAACGGATCCTGTGATCATCCCCGCGCTTCGACCGCCCTGCGCCAGGCGCTGACGTAGCCGGCCCAGGCCGAGTCGGTCGGCGGTTCAACTCGCTCGCCCTTGCCGTGCGCTGTTATCTGTTTCGTTGCCAGCAACGCCGCGCCGATGCTGGTGCCGGTGGCCGCCTCCGAGGCAACAACGGTGCGTGCGGTCGCTGCGGCCAGCATGCCGACAAACAGCCGGTTGCGGGCAAACGGTCCTTCCACAGTGGTCGGACCGTCGGCGCCGATCAGGTCGAGGCAGGTCGCCGTCATCAGCGCCAGATAGAACGAGATGGCGGCGAAGCGCTGGCCGCTGTTCATGTCGTCGGCATCAAGCCAGATCGCGGTCCGATGTGGGAACGGCCCCGACCCCTGCTGGGTCGAGGGCAGCAGCAACGTCCTTCGCGCCAGCACGGCGTCGACATCTTCCTCGGTCCAGTTCTCCGGCTGGCCTTGCGTCAGCAACGAAAATTCGCGCCCGCCCATGAAACGGGCCGAGGGAACGGGATCACCGAGCGCGTTGACGTTGACCAGCGTGTCGCGCGCCGGGTCGAGGGCGACCGCCTTGCCGCCCACCGCCATCGACACCACCCAGGTGCCGGTCGAGACGACCGAGAACGGTGGCGCGTCGGACAGAAGATGCGGCAGCAGCGATGCGTTGGAATCGTGCAGGCCACAGAAGACAGGTGTTTGCGGATCAAGGCCGGTTCGCGCCGCAAGCGCGGGCAGGGCCGGACCGAGGCGATCCCTGGCCGGCCGCACCGGCGCCATCAGCGCGCGCCAACCCAGAGTGTCGACCAGCGACGAAAAATCCGGTTTCCACGGGTTCCACAGATCGGTGTGGCAGCCGAGCGAGGTCACCTCGTTGGCGGCGATGCCGGTCAGCCGCAAGGCCCAGTATTGCGGATACATCAGCACGGCGGCGGCATTTGCGAATTCGGCCGGGAAGCCTTTCTGCTGCCAGAAGAATTGCGCGCCGAGATTGAGGCCGAGCGGCAGGCGCGGCGTGCCGGTCTCGGCGAAGGGCGGGCGAACCGCGTCATAGTCCGCCGCCAGCCTGTCGGGGCCGTCGAACTCATAGTCGAGCACGGGCAGCACAAGTTCGCCCGCGGCATCGACCAGCACGCCGGTCGCGCCATGGGTGGTGATCGAGATGGCGTCGATGCGCTGTTCGCGGTTGAGGCCGGCAAGGCTGTCGAGGATGAACGCCCACAGCGCTTCGACATCGTGATGCGGATAGGGCGCCTGGCGCACCGGCGCATTCGCCATGCGGCGCAGCGCGACCTCGCCTAGCGTTGCGAGGTCGACCAGCGCCACCTTGGCGTTCGTCTTGCCGATGTCGATGACGGCGATGTGGCGCATCGCACTCATGCCATATGGAACACGGTTTCCAGCTGCACCGCCACCGGTTCGTTGTCCGGCTTGGTCTCCATGAGGTCGGCCATATCAGCCCACCAGCGCTGCATCACCGGATGCCCGGGCAAATCGGCCATGCCGTGGTCGTCACGCCGCCACAGCACGCCGAACAAGATGTTGGTCTCCTCATCGAGGTGAATCGAATAGTCGCAGACGCCGGCCTGCTTCAGAAGCGCGACCAGCGACGGCCAGATTTCGTCGTGGCGCTTCTGGTACTCGGCCTTCATGCCGGGCTTGAGCTTCATCTTGAACGCGTATTTCTCAGGCATCAGCGTCCCCCGCGCAACCGCCGCCAGACGATCGGCAGCGCGATGACGATGATCAGCAACAGGCCGATGAAGATCGACATGACGATGCCGGGCACGTTGAGCAGGCCGAGCCCGAAGGTCACCAGTCCCATGATGAAGGCGGCGAGCACGACGCCCAGGATGCTGCCGGCGCCGCCCAGGATGCTGACGCCGCCCAGAACCACCATGGTGATGACTTCGAGCTCGTAGCCCTGCGCAATCGATGGCCTTGTCGAGCCGAGCCGCGAAGTGATCAGCACCGAGGCGATGCCCGCCATCAGTCCGGTCAGGCAGAACAGGGTGAATTTGATGCGGCCGACGCGCACGCCGGAAAACTGCGCCGCGACCGGGTTGTTGCCGATCGCAAAGACGCGGCGGCCGAAGCTCGTGCGATGCAGCAGGAACCAGTAGATGACGGCGGCGATGAGGAAGAGCATCAGTTCGAACGACACCACCCACCAGACATAGCCCTGGCCGAAGAAGGCAAAACTCTCGGGATAGCCCTTGTAGGCCTGGTCGCCGAGGATGATGAAGGCGATGCCGCGAAACAGGCTCATCGTGCCGATGGTGACGACGATCGAGGGCAGGCCGAGCCTTGTCACCAGCAGCCCGTTGAAGGCGCCGCAGCCGAGCCCGACGACGATGCCGATCAGCACTAGCACCGGCGTTCCGGCACCGGCCTGCACCGCCATGCCCATCATGGTCGAGGCCAACGCGATGATGGCGGCCACCGAGAGGTCGATCTCGCCTGAAATGATCAGCAGCGCCATGGCAAAGGCGATCAGGCCCTTCTCGGTGAAGTTGAAGGTCAGGTCCGACAGCGAATAGGGGTCGAGGAAGTAGGGCGAGGCGAAGCTGTTGATGGCGAAGATGGCGACCGCCACCACGATCAGCAGCGCCTCCCATGAAAAGATCGCCGAACGCAGCGGCTTGTCGAGCCGGTCGGGAATGTGGCGCGGGGCAGGGATGTCGGTCATGCCGCCTCCGCCTTTCTCAGGATGATGCGGCCCTGCTGGCGTTCGCCGCGCGCGTTGAGCACGACAGCCAGGATGATGGCGCTGCCCGAGATCGCCATCTGCCAGAAGGGCGAGATGTTGATGACCGGCAGAGCGTTGGAGATGATGCCGAGGAACAACGCGCCGAGCACCGCCCCACCGACCGAGCCGATGCCGCCGGCGATCGAAATGCCGCCGATGACGCAGGCGGCGATGATGTTGAGCTCATAGCCGTTGGCGACCTCGACCGAGGCGATCACATAGCGCGAGATCCAGAGATAACCGGATAGCCCGCCGACCATGCCGGAGATGCAGAAGACGATGAATTTCGTGCGGCCGACATCGATGCCGGCATAGACCGACGCCGTCGGGTTGACGCCAATGGCATAGATCGAGCGGCCGAGCGCGGTGCGTGTCATCACAACGAAGAACAGCGCGATGACCGCGATGGCGATCCAGGACAGCACGGGAATGCCGAGGAAGGCCGCTCGCTGGAAACCAATGAACTCGGGGCTCATCTTGTCGGCATTGACCCAGGCGCCGCCGGACAGGACGAACGTGGCGCCGCGATAGATGGTCAGCGTGCCCAGGGTCACCACGATCGAGGGGATGTTCAGCCGCCACACCAGCAGACCGTTGATGGCGCCAAGCACCAGCCCGACGGCCAGCGCGATGACGATCAGCAGCGGGATCGGGATCGCCGGATGCGCGGCGTTGAGCATCGCCACCACCATGCCGGTGAAGCAGAGGTTCGACGCCATCGACAGGTCGATCGACCGGGTCAGGATGACCACCATCTGGCCGAGCGCCAGGATCATCAGGATCGAGGTGTCGTTGAACACCTGGCGCAGATTGCCGGGATCGGCAAAGGCCGGGAAGCGCGTCGAGATCAGCCCGATCAAAACGATGATCGCCGCGGCCAGCCAGATTTCGCGGTATTTCAACAAAGCCTTCATGCCGCGATCCCCGCTGCCGTCCGGACCAGCGTCTCGGCGTCCAGTTCCTTGTTGTCGTAGACCGCCGCGACCAGCCCTTCGCGCATGACGACGACGCGGTCGGACATGCCGAGGATTTCGGGAAGCTCCGACGATACCATGATCACCGACAGGCCTTGCGCCACCAGCTCGGCCATGAAGCCGTGCACCGCGGCCTTGGAGCCGATGTCGATGCCTTTGGTCGGCTCATCGAGGATGATCACCTTGGGCGCGGTCGCCAGCCATTTGGCGATGACGATCTTCTGCTGGTTGCCGCCCGACAGCGTGCCGACATCCTGGCTGAGCGAGGAGGCCCGGAGGTCGAGCCGCTCGGTGTAGGAGCGGGCGAGCGAAAACTCTTCCGCCAGCCGCAGCAGGCCGGATCTCGACGTGCGCTTGAGCGAAGGCAGCGAGACGTTCTGGAAGATCGGCAGGCCGATCACCACGCCTTGCTTGCCGCGTTCTTCGGGCACATAGACGATGCCTGCCTCGATCGAATCCGCCGCGGATTTCGGCGCGATCGCCTTGCCGTCCAGCGTGATGGTGCCGCTCGAAATGCGGGTGATGCCTGAAATCGCCTGCATCACCTCGCTGCGTCCGGCGCCGACAAGGCCGTAAAAGCCGAGGATCTCGCCCTTGTGTAGTTCGAATCCGATGTCATTGAATTCGGTCGGATGCGAAAGCCCGGAGACGGTGAGCACGGGCGCGCCGATTTCGGCCTTGCGCTGCGGAAAGATGTGATCGACCGAACGGCCGACCATCATGCGCACGATCTGGCTCTGGGCAGCATCCCTGATCAGGCCTTCGCCGACCATCTCGCCGTCGCGGAACACCGTGTAGCGGTCGGCGATCCGATAAATCTCGTCGAACTTGTGGCTGATGAACAGGATCGCCTTGCCTTGTTCCTTGAGAAACTCGATGAGCAAAAACAGCTCCTCGATCTCCTTCATCGAAAGCGCGGCGGTAGGCTCGTCCATGATGACGATCTGCGCGTCGATCGACATGGCCCGCGCCACGGCGACCAGATGCTTGTTGGCGATGCCGAGATCCTTCAATCTTGCATCGGCGTCGATATGGCCGGCATGCATGGCATCGAGCACTTCGCGCGCATTCTTGCGCATCGTGCGCCAGTCGATGGTGCCGAAACGCGTGCGCGGCGCGTGGCCGAGAAAGATGTTTTCGGCGACGCTCAGATCGTCGAACAGCACGGTTTCCTGATGGATGGCGGTGACGCCATGGCCGAAGGCCGCATGCGCGCTTGGCAAGGTGACCGGCTGGCCATCGATGCTGATCGTGCCCGCGTCGGGCTGGTAGATGCCGGTCATGATCTTGACCAGCGTCGACTTGCCGGCGCCATTCTCGCCGATGAGCGCTGTTACCTGGCCAGGATAGAGCGACAGGCTGACATTGTGCAGCGCCCGCACGCCGGGAAAGCTCTTGGAGATGCCAGACAGCGTCAGGCGTGGGGCTGCCTTACCCTCCCCCTTGTGGGGAGGGTCGCGAACAATGTGAGCGGGGTGGGGGTCTACTAGCATATCAAGGTCCTGGTGCATGGAGATGTCGCCACCCCCACCCCGTCTCGCCTGCATCGCTTCGCGAAGCCGGCTCGCCGACCCTCCCCACAAGGGGGGAGGGTGGTGCGAGCGTCCGAGATCAATAGATCTTGGAGAACTTCTCGATGTTGGACTTGTCGAACTGGAAGGGCGGAGCCATCGCAGCCGAATTGGTGTCGTCGAGCGTGACCTTGCCGACGCGGCCGATCGACAGCGTCGCACCGGGCTTGGCCTCTTCCTTCTTCACCGCCAGGTCATGGGCGAGGTAGACGGCGGAGTAGCCGAGGTCGATCGGGTTCCAGAGAGCCACCGCCTGGCTGGCGCCGTTGTCGATGAACTTCTTGAACTCGGACGGCAGCGCGAGGCCGGTGACGTTGACCTTGCCGATCAGGTTCGCGTCGGTGACGACCTGGGCGGCGGCGACGACGCCGACAGTGGTCGGCGCGATGATCGCCTTGAGGTTCGGATAGGACTTCAACAGGCCCTTGGCTTCGTCGGTGCTCTTGGCCGAATCGTCATCGCCATAGACGGTGGCGACCAGTTTGATCTTGGGGAACTTCTCCGGCAGGATTTTCTTGGCCGCGTCGATCCAGGCGTTCTGGTTGGTCGCGGTCGAGGAAGCCGACAGGATGGCGACGTCGCCGCCCTCAGGCAGATAGTCGGCGGCAAGCTTGATGATGGTCTCACCGATCAGGCCGGTATCGGACGGGTTGAGGTGAAGCTGGCGGCCTTCCTTGGCAACGCCCGAATCCCACGAGATGACGGTGATGCCGCGTTCCATGGCCTTCTTCAACACCGGCACCAGGGCGTCGGCGTCATTGGCGGAAATCGCGATGGCGTTGACCTTCTGCGCGATCAGCGAATTGACCACTTCGATCTGCGCTTCGGCGGTCGCCTTGGTCGGGCCGGTGTAGATGATGTCGACATCGCCGAGTTCCTTGGCCGCCTCTTCGGCGCCCTTGTTGGCGGCATCGAAGAAGCCGTTGCCGAGCGACTTCACCACCAGCGCGATCTTGACGTTTTCGGCGTAGGCGGCATTCACGAACATGGCGGCGGAAAACGCCGCCGTAACCATCAATTTCTTCAGAAAGCTCATCGAATTTCCTCCCTTGAGCGTTGCATTCCATCGCCGCTGCGGGCGTGAGTTGGCCTCAGGCCTGCAGCGAAGATTCTTCCTTTGCCGATTTGCGGGCGACGATCAGCGTCACGCCCGCGGTCTCCAACATCTTGGCTTCGCGATCCTCGATGCCGTCATCCGTGATGACGGTGGCGATGCGCGACAGGCCGCACAGGATCAGGCTGGAGCGCTTGCGGAATTTCGAGGAGTCGACCAGCACCACCAGCTCGTCGGCCTGGTCGATCAGCTTCTGCTCCGCCTGGATCAACAGCGGATCGCCTTCCATCAGGCCGAGCGGCCCCAACCCTTGAGCGCCCATGAACATGCGGCGCGCGTAGAAATTGCGCGTCACGTCATTGTCGAAGGGCGACAGGATGATGTTCTGCTCGCGGTAGATCGTACCGCCGGACAGCATCACCGTGTTCTTGGAATGCTTGAGCAGATGCTCGGCGATCGGGAACGAATTGGTGAAGATCGGCATGCGCCGGCCGGTCAGGAAATGCACCATCTGGAACGTCGTGGTGCCGCCATTGATGATGATCGGCTCGCCATCCCCGCACAGTTCGACCGCTTCACGCGCAATCACCCGCTTCTGAGAAGCATTGATCGTTTCGTTTACGGAAAAGGGCCGGCCGGCGAGCCCGATGAACTGTGGCGGCGAGATTGCCTCGGCGCCGCCTCGCACTCGCCGCAGTCGCTTCTGGACATGCAGTGCCGCGATATCGCGCCGGATCGTCGCCTCGGAGGACTCCGTCAGGTCGACCATCTCCTGCACCGTCACCACAGGCTTTTCCTGGACGGCGGACAGAATGATCCTGTGGCGCTCTTTTTCGTGCATGGTTCCTCCCTGCCTGGCCATCTAGGCACTCAAAACGAGCAGTGTCAATCATTTCCGATCATATAATTTCATTGTGCAGTGCAATATGATCGATGTTGATCGTTTATGATTGACAATCGGCCGGCTTGCGTAGACATTCCCGGCAAAATGGACTGCGCCCTTTTGCGTCCCAGGGAGGATACCTATGCTCGACAAGCGCTCCGGCTCGCGCCTGGCCAATCTGTGGGATGATGCGAAAGCCAAGGGGATGAGCGACCCAGAGCTTCTGGTCTATCGCTCGAACACGCTCGGCTCCGACAAGCGCGTCACCAACTATGGCGGTGGCAACACCTCCTCCAAGATCTGGCAGAAGGATCAGCTCAGCGGCGAGACCGTCGAGGTGCTCTGGGTCAAGGGCTCCGGCGGCGACAGCGCCTCGATCAAGCTCGATGGCTTCGCCACGCTCTACATGGACAAATTGCGCGCGCTCAAAGGCCTTTATCGCGGCGTCGAGCATGAGGACGAGATGGTCGGCTTCCTGCCGCACTGCACGTTCAATCTCAATCCGCGCGCGGCCTCGATCGACACGCCGCTGCACGCCTATGTGCCGAAGCCTTTTGTCGACCACATGCATCCCGATGCCATCATCGCCATCGCCGCCGCGAAGGACTCCAAGGCGCTGACCAAGGAAATTTTCGGCGACGCCATCGGCTGGTTGCCATGGAAGCGGCCGGGCTTCGAACTCGGCCTGTGGCTGGAGAAATTCTGCATTGAAAACCCCGAGGCCAAGGGCGTCATCCTGGAAAGCCACGGCCTGTTCACCTGGGGTGACACGCCCAAGGAATGCTACGAGACCACGATCTCGGTGATCAACCAGGCGATCGAGTGGTTCGAGCGCCGCTCCGAGGGCCTCGCCATATTCGGCGGCGAGGTGGTGAAGTCGCTCGACGCCGCCGCACGCCGCGCCATCGCGGCGAAACTGATGCCGAAAATCCGCGGCCTGATCTCGGAAAAGAGCCATAAGCTCGGCCATTTCGACGACCAGCCCGCCGTGCTCGAATTCGTCAACTCCAGGGATTTGCGCTCGCTGGCCGCACTTGGCACCTCGTGCCCGGACCACTTCCTGCGCACCAAGATCCGCCCGCTGGTCATCGAGTTCGATCCGGCCAAACCCGATGTCGACGCCGTCATCGCCCGCCTCGCCGACGACATTGCCGCTTATCGCGTCGGCTACCAGGCCTATTACGACAGCTGCAAGCATGCGGACTCGCCCGCCATCCGCGATCCCAACGCCGTCGTCTACCTGATGCCCGGCGTCGGCATGTTCACCTTCGCCGGCGACAAGGCCACCGCGCGCATTTCGGGCGAATTCTACGTCAACGCCATCAATGTCATGCGCGGCGCCTCGACCGTCTCCTCCTATGTCGGCCTGCCCGCGCAGGAAGCCTTCGACATCGAATACTGGCTGCTCGAGGATCTGAAGCTGCAGCGCATGCCCAGACCGAAGTCGCTCGCCGGCCAGATCGCGCTGGTCACCGGCGGCGCCGGCGGCATTGGCCGGGCAACGGCCAACCGGCTGCTGCGCGAAGGCGCCTGCGTGGTGCTGGCCGATATCGATGAAGCCGCGCTCGCCAGCGCCAATGAGGAACTGGCGAACGCCTACGGCAAGGATTTCGTCCGGCCCGTGGTGATCAACGTCACCTCGGAGGACCAGGTCGTCGCCGGCTTCGCCGAGACGGCGGTCGAGTTCGGAGGCATCGACATTCTGGTGTCGAATGCTGGGCTGGCCTCCTCGGCGCCGATCGAGGAGACGACGCTGGCGCTGTGGAACAAGAACATGGACATCCTGTCGACCGGCTATTTCCTGGTCTCGCGGGAAGCGTTCCGGCTGTTCAGGGTGCAGAAGATCGGCGGCAACGTTGTCTTCGTCGCCTCCAAGAACGGCCTTGCCGCCTCGCCCAACGCCGCCGCTTATTGCACCGCCAAGGCGGCCGAAATCCATCTCGCCCGCTGCCTGGCGCTTGAGGGCGCGGAGGCCCAGATCAGGGTCAATGTCGTCAATCCGGACGCCGTCCTGCGCGGCTCGAAGATCTGGACCGGCGAGTGGAAGGAACAGCGCGCCGCTGCCTACAAGATGTCGACCGACGATCTGGAAGAGCACTACCGCTCGCGCTCGATGCTGAAGCGTTCGGTGTTTCCCGAAGACATCGCCGAGGCGATCTACTTCTTCGCATCCGACATGTCGGCCAAGTCGACCGGCAACATCATCAACGTCGATGCCGGCAACGCGCAGAGCTTTACGCGCTAGGCCTTCTTTCCTTCTCCCCGTTCACGGGGAGAAGGTGGCCTGAAGGGCCGGATGAGGGGCAGCGCTGACGGAACGCATTTTGGGAGGAATAGCAGTTGTCCGAAACCATCATCTCCACCGAAATCGTCGAAAAGGACAACGCCGCGCGCAAAGCCAACCTCGAGCGTGACTACGCCTCGCTCGGCGAACGCCTCGACCGTCGCGGCATCGCCATCGACGCCATCCGCGACAAGGTCGAGAAATTCGCCGTGGCCATCCCTTCCTGGGGTGTCGGCACTGGCGGCACACGCTTTGCTCGTTTTCCCGGCGCCGGCGAGCCGCGCGACATCTTCGACAAGATCGAGGATTGCGCCGTCATCCAGCAATTGACGCAGGCGACGCCGACCGTCTCCTTGCACATTCCGTGGGACAAGGCCGATCCGAACCGGCTGAAGCAGGCGGCCTCGCGCTTCGGTCTCGGCTTCGACGCCATGAATTCCAACACCTTCTCGGACGCCAGGGACCAGAAGCTGTCCTACAAATTCGGCTCGCTGTCGCATGCCGATGCCGGCACCCGCCGGCAAGCGGTCGAGCACAATCTCGAATGCATCGAGATCGGCAGGACGCTGGGCTCCAAGGCGCTGACGGTATGGATCGGCGACGGCTCGAACTTTCCCGGCCAGGTGAATTTCGCCAGGGCCTTCGAGCGCTATCTCGACGCCATGAAGCAAGTCTATGCCGGGCTGCCGACGGACTGGAAGCTGTTCAGCGAACACAAGATGTACGAGCCGGCCTTCTATTCCACCGTCGTGCAGGATTGGGGCACCAATTATATGATCGCCAGGGAGTTGGGCGACAAGGCCTTCTGCCTAGTCGACCTTGGCCACCACGCGCCCAACGTCAACATCGAGATGATCGTGTCGCGGCTGATCCAGTTCCGGAAACTCGGCGGCTTCCACTTCAACGATTCCAAATATGGCGACGACGATCTCGATGCCGGTTCGATCGACCCCTACCGGCTGTTCCTAGTCTTCAACGAATTGGTCGATGCCGAACTCTCCGGCGCCGAGGGTTTCGATCCCGCCCATATGCTCGACCAGAGCCATAACGTCACCGATCCGATCGAAAGCTTGATGCTGTCGGCGGTCGAGGTGCAGCGCGCCTATGCGCAGGCGCTGCTGGTCGACCGCAAGGCGCTCGAAGGCTTCCAGGAGGCCAATGACGCGCTGATGGCGACGCAGACGCTGAAAGCGGCCTACCGCACCGACATCGAGCCGATCCTGGCCATGGCGCGGCTGAAGACCGGCGGTGCCATCGATCCCGTCGCCGCCTACCGTGCCGCGGGCTACCGCGCCAAGGTCGCGGGAGAGCGTCCGGCGGTCGCCGGCGGGAGCGGCGGGATAGTGTAGCCCATAATTCGACGTTTCAGTCGATCCGACAGGGGCGAGGACAGCACTTGAGCACCCCCCTCTGCCCTGCCGGGCATCTCCCCCGCAAGGGGGGAGATTGGCCGCTTCATCGGCGGCGCTCTTCCTGCAACGTCGGAGATTGGCGAAAGCAGGGACAACAACCGATCTCCCCCCCTTGCGGGGGAGATGTCCGGCAGGACAGAGGGGGGTGTGAAGGATCGCCACCCGTTATTATTGGCTGGACTAACCCACCCCAAGAGGCTCTTCTAGGCGCACCCCTCACGCTCCCGGAGGCACGCCATGCCGCTCACCCGCAGAACGCTGATCGCCGTCAGTCTATCGTTGATGCTTACCCTTCAGTCGGTGGCGGTTTTCGCCGCCTCGCCGGCGCCGGCCAAGGGCGAGCACGGCATGGTGGTGACGGCCCAGCACCTGGCATCCGAAGTCGGCGTCGAGGTGTTGAAGAAGGGCGGCAATGCCGTCGATGCGGCGGTCGCGGTGGGTTATGCGCTCGCCGTCGTCTACCCGAATGCCGGCAACATCGGCGGCGGCGGTTTCATGACCGTCCGCTTCAAGGACGGCAAGTCGACTTTTCTCGACTTCCGCGAACGCGCGCCGCTGGCGGCGACCAAGACCATGTATCTCGACAAGGACGGCAAACCGGTGAAGGGGGCGAGCCTGGACGGCTACCTCGCCGTTGGCGTGCCGGGCTCGGTGGCCGGCTTCGAGATGGCGCGTGAAAAATATGGGACGCTGTCCCGGCAAGACCTGATGGCGCCGGCGATCACCTATGCCAAGGACGGCTTCGTCCTCAACCAGGGCGATGCCGCGTCCCTTGCCGGCAATGCGGAGCGGCTGGCCAAGGATCCCGCCGCGGCCGCCATTTTCCTGAAGCCCGATGGCAAGCCCTATGGCATCGGCGAGCGGCTGGTCCAGCCTGATCTTGCCGCCTCGCTCTCGGCGATTTCCGACAAAGGTCCTGATGCATTCTACAAAGGCGCCATCGCCGACGCCATCGTCAAGGCAAGCGGCGCCAAGGGCGGCATCCTGGCCAAACCAGATTTCGAGCAATATGCGGTGCGCGAACTCAAACCGGTGACCTGCAGCTATCGCGGCTACGAGATCACATCCTCGCCGCCGCCAAGCTCGGGCGGTGTCATCATCTGCGAGATACTCAACGTGCTGGAAGGCTATCCGCTGTCCTATCTCGGCGCTGGTTCGGCCGAGACGGTCCATGTCATGGTCGAGGCCATGCGCCATGCCTATGTCGACCGCAATTCGGCACTTGGCGATCCCGATTTCGTCGACAATCCGGTCTCGAAGCTGCTCGACAAAGGCTACGCCAAGGACATCCGCGACAAGATCGATCCGTTCCGCGCCGGCGTCTCGCAGGATCTGATGCCGAAGGGCTTTGGCGAGTCGAAGGAGACGACCCACTACTCCATCATCGACAATGACGGCAATGCGGTCGCGGTCACCTACACGCTGAACGGCTCGTTCGGCGCCGGCGTCGTCGCCGACGGCACCGGCATCCTGCTCAACAACGAGATGGACGACTTCACCCAGAAGCCTGGCGTGCCTAACCTCTATGGGCTGGTCCAGGGCGAGGCCAACGCCATCCAGCCCAAGAAGACACCGCTGTCATCGATGAGCCCGACTATCGTCGCCAAGGACGGCAAGCCGTTCATGGTCATCGGCAGCCCGGGCGGCTCGCGCATCATCACCATCACGCTAGAAGCGATCGTCAACGTCATCGACCACGGGATGAACATCCAGGAGGCGATCGACGCGCCGCGCATCCACCACCAGTGGCTGCCCGACACGGTTTACATCGAACCGTTCGGACTGTCGCCGGACACCGAAAGGCTGCTGGCCGGCATGGGCTATCACCTCGATCTGAGCGACCAGACCTGGGGCCAGGCGGCCGGCATTCTCGTTGGCGGCAAGAGCCTGGCGGAAATCGGGAAGGGCGGCGGCGCGCGCTATAACGGCGCCATCGACAGCCGCGCGGCCTCAGGCGAGGCGCTCGGATACTGATTCCAGGCGGATTCTCGGACAGCGGTTCAAAGCCCGGCGAGGGCCGTCAGGTCACCAGCGTGATCGTCGATGCGATCAGCATCAGGGCGGCGATGGCGACGAACAGCGCGTAGATGCGCGGCCGGTCGAGCAGAAGTGCGTTTCCGGAGATCCACGCCGATGTGGCGCCGCCCAGCGCGAAGAGGAAGCCGTTGCGGTGGCCGAAGGTCATCGATGCGGCCATCAGCCCGCCAATGATCAGGGCGCCGAACACGATGATCACGGCGACCGCGTATTTCTCGAAATCGTTGTTGCCGATTCCCGGCCCGATCGCGTTCAGATTTGGCAGGTCGTCCGGATCGAAAGGGTTGGCCGACCCATACTCGTCTTGACCTAAGGATTCTCGCATCACTCGTTCTCCGCTGACCGGCAACAAACCATCAACACTTGCCGAGCGCAACCCGATCGTATGTCCCCTAGGTGCTGAGTGTCATCTTCAACACGTTCCAGCGGCGCTTGTCACCGTCTTTTCAGATACCTGGCTTGACCGCGCCCGCAATTCGCCCCCCGTTTCGGCCTTCGCGACTGCGGCCGCGAGTCGCAGCGCCTGCCTGCAGCCGCCAGATTGATGGCTCCCAGTCATCTAAAATCTTGACTACGAAAATCATGTTTTATAGTCAACCAGCATTGGTCGTTCGGGCCTAGATCCGCAGACAGGCACGTCACGTTGAAAACAGATCAGGATAACGGGCGGGTCACCGATCGCCCGCGCGCTCGGATGACTCGGCGCGGCGCGCTGGCGCTGTTCGTGCTGCCTTTGGTCGCAACCATGGTTCGGCCGGCTGACGTGAAGCCGCTGCGCATCGTCTGCCTGGACGATGGGCTGGCGGAGACCTTGCTGATGCTCGGCGTCACGCCGGTCGCCGTCGCCGACCGCGAGGTCTGGGAAAAATGGGTGGTCGAGCCGCCGCTGCCGCCGCAGGTGGCCGATATCGGCACGATCCTGGAGCCCAATCTCGAATTCCTGCAGCAACTTCGTCCCGACGTCATTCTCTCCATCCCCTATCTCGACGGCATCAAACCGCTACTCGAACGCGTGGCGCCGGTAACGA
Source organism: Mesorhizobium sp. B1-1-7 (assembly GCF_006442705.1). Taxonomy (NCBI): domain Bacteria; kingdom Pseudomonadati; phylum Pseudomonadota; class Alphaproteobacteria; order Hyphomicrobiales; family Phyllobacteriaceae; genus Mesorhizobium; species Mesorhizobium sp. B1-1-7. The sequence continues at coordinate 34,688 of NZ_VFWQ01000007.1, forward strand.
CGATCGGCATCTACACGCCGGATGGCCAGCCCTACCAGCGCGCCATCGAGGCGACCCGCCAGCTGGCGGCGCTTGTCGGCAGGGAAAGCGAAGGCGAAGCCCTGATCGCCGCAACGGAGGCGCATTTTTCTGATGTCAGGCAGCGGCTGGCGCCGCTGTCGGCGAGGCCGATCTATGTCGTCAGCTTCCTCGATCCGCGCAATGTGCGTGTCTACGGCGAGAAAAGCCTGTTCCAGGCGGTGTTCGACCGCATCGGCATCCGCAACGCCTGGACCGGCGAGACCAATTACTGGGGATTTGCAACTGTCGGCATCGACGGGCTGGCGACATCGGACGATGCGCGCCTTGCCTATCTCGAACCCTTGCCGGAGGGGGCGGGCGGCACGCTGACCGAAAGCCCGGTCTGGAATGCCATGCCGTTCGTGCGCAACCGCTCGATCATGCGTCTTGCCCCCGTTCTGATGTTCGGCACGCTGCCTTCGGCGAGCCGTTTTGCCCGGCTGCTGGCGCAAGCGCTGACGACGGAGCCCGCCGGTGGCTGAGCAGGAGGCAATCTTGTCCGACGATGCCAGGTTCGCGCCGCCAGTTTGTGCGTCGTCGTTTCCTATCCTCAAGAAATATCCGGCGGGCGCGATCCTGCTCTGCGCCGTGCTTGTCGGCGTCGCCGCTGCCGCAAGCCTTTCCAACATGATCGTGCAATTGCCGCCTGCACTCTGGCTCGATGCGCTTGCAAGCCCCGATATCGGAGACATGCGGCAGGTGCTCGTCCACTACGCCTTCCTGCCCCGGCTTGCCGTCAGCCTGCTCTGTGGCGCGGCACTCGGCCTAGCCGGCACGGTGCTGCAGCAGGTTCTGCGCAACCCGCTCGCCTCGCCTGAAACCGTCGGCGTCTCGGCCGGCGCCTATCTGGCGCTGGCGCTCACGACGCTTCTTGCGCCGTCGCTGCTTGCCTTCGGCCGCGAATGGGTGGCGCTGGCCGGCGCGTTCACGGCCCTGGCCGCGGTCTTCGCGCTGTCCTGGCACAAGGGCCTGTCGCCGCTTGCGGTCGTGCTGGCCGGGCTTGTCGTCAGCCTCTATGCCGGCGCTATCGGCGCGGCGCTGGTGGTGCTGCGGCATGAATGGCTGGCCAGCCTGTTCATCTGGGGCGCCGGTTCGCTCGGCCAGCAGGACTGGTCGACGACGCTGTGGCTCTTGCCGCGCCTGGGCGGCACGGCGCTGGCGATCGGCCTGATGGTGCGGCCGCTGACCTTGCTTGGCCTCGGCGACGAAGGCGCACGCAGCCTGGGCGTTCCGCTCGGCATCTGGCGCTTCGCCGGCCTGGCGGCCGCCGTCGCCCTCATCGCCTTTGTCGTCGCCGCTGTCGGCGTCATCGGTTTCGTCGGCCTCGCCGCCGCGACCCTGGCGCGCATCGGCGGCGCCCGGCGGCTCGGCCAGCAGCTCTTGATAGCGCCGCTGATCGGCGGCGCCTTGCTGTGGGCCGTCGACCAGGGCGTGCAGGTCGCGACCGGCCCGCAGGGCGATCTGCTGCCGACCGGCGCGATGACAGCACTTCTCGGCGCGCCGCTGCTGCTCTGGCTGTTGCCGCGCCTGAAACTTGCCACCGAGACGCTGTCGCTGGGCTCGGATCGTCTGCCGCGTGCCCGTCGTCCCGGCCTGGCGCTTGCGGCGATAGGCGGCCTCTTGCTTCTGCTGCTCGCGCTGGCCTTGCTCTATGCACCGGGGCCGCATGGCTGGACATTCGCGTCCGGCGACCAGCTGCAGCCCTTGCTGTCCTGGCGGTTGCCCAGGGTGTGCGCCGCGCTTGCCGCCGGCGCAATGCTGGCGCTGGCCGGGCTTATGATGCAGCGGCTGACCGGCAACCCGATGGCCAGCCCCGAAGTGCTCGGCATCAGCGCCGGCGCCGCGCTCGGCATGATGGTGGCGCTGTTTTCGCTGTCCGATGCGGGCCGCTCCGTCCAGACCGCGGCCGCCACCGTCGGTGCCTTCGCCGCTTTGCTGGTAACGCTCGCCATCGGCCGCCGCGCCGCCTATGCGCCGGAGCGGCTGCTGCTTGCCGGCGTTGCCCTGACGGCCCTGTTCGACGCGCTGATCCTGGTGCTCACCGCCACCGGCGATCCGCGCGCCATGCTTTTGCTCAACTGGCTGACCGGCTCGACCTATGGCGTCGATGCGAACTCGGCGCTTTTGACCTCGGCGATCGCCTTTTGCCTGTCCTTGCTTGCTCCGCTCTTCATGCGCTGGCTGGACATGCTGCCGCTTGGGTCCGCTGCCATGCAAAGCCTCGGCGTCAATCTGAGCGTAACGCGGCTCCTCGTGCTTTTGATGGTCGCCGCACTCACCGCGGCCTCGACCCTGGTGGTCGGGCCGCTGACCTTCATCGGCCTGATGGCGCCCCATCTTGCCCGCCGTCTCGGCCTCGCCCGCGCACTGCCGCAAGCCGTCGGCGCGGTGCTCGCCGGCGCGTTGATCATGGTTGCCGCCGACTGGATCGGCCGCACCGCCATCTTCCCGCGGCAGATCCCGGCTGGCCTCGTCGCCACGCTGATCGGCGGCCCGGTGCTGATGTGGCTGCTGCGCCGTCGCTGATCTTGTCTCCTGGAAGAGCCATGACCGTCTCGCCGAAGGCATCGCCCACCTTGATCGCCGACACCACCATGCACGATCTTGTACCCAAGGACGGCGGCGATCCCTGGCGCGTCTTCATCCATGTGCCATCAGGCCCGGCGCCCGAGGCCGGCTGGCCGGTGCTCTACATGACCGACGGCAACGCCGTCATCGCCACGGCGGTCGACGCCATGCGCGCGCAGGCCTTCTATCCCCTGGGCACCAATGTCGGCTGGGGCGTCATCGTCGCCATCGGCTATCCCGTCGAGAGCGCCTACGACCCGCTGCGCCGCTCATGGGACCTCGGCCCGCCGCCCGGCAAGATATATCCGCCCTTCCACGAGGGCACGTCCGAAGTCAGGACCGGCGGGGCAGGGGATTTCCTGGCCTTCATCGAAGACGAGTTGAAGCCGTGGGTCGCCGGCCGGACCAGGATCGACGGGAAACGCCAGGCACTCTATGGCCACTCGTTCGGCGGCCTGTTCGCACTCTACGCCCTGTTCACGCGCCCGCTTTCGTTCCGAACCTTCATCGCGGCCAGCCCCGCCATCTATTGGGAGGACCGCACCATCGACCGTTTCCTGGAAACTTTCGAAGCGGCTGTTCCCGATGGCCTGACGGCCAATGTCATCCTGTCGGCAGGCGAATATGAGACCGCGAAATTGGCACCATTCCAGATCGGTGCCGACGACGAACAAAAGCGCCTTGAGCAGAAAAAGCTGACGCGCACCGACGAATTCGCCCGGGCGATGGCGGAGCGCCTCGACGCTTTGCCCGGGATACGCGCGAGCTTCGAACTGCACGCTGGCGAGAACCACATGTCGATCCTGCCTGTGACAGTCAACCGAGCTGTGCAGGCGGCGTTCGAGGTGCGGCAAGGGAATATTGCCGCTGCCGAACGCCTGCCTCGGTAAGAAGCGCCATCATTCCTGTGAGGGGGGCGCGCTCAATCGACGATAGGGGATGCCATCGAATCTTGCCGTCACAAAATCCGTGACGGACATCTTGCGCTTGCGTCCGTCGCTGCAGGCGTAGACCGGCCAACCGGCATCGCTGCATTCGCTGGCGGCGCAGATACGCGCCAGGCAGTTGCCGATAGTCAACCGGAAGCCGCCCTTGCCGGCGAAGCCTTGCAACAAGCTGCCATCCGCCGAGCGCCATGTCCGCGCACGGAATTCCGCCCGCAAAAGCGATGGTTCGAGAGGGACCGCAAGATTGGTTTCGCCGGCACGCCCTGCGAGCTGCAGACGGAAATGCGCCATTGCAGTCGTGTATGCGGTCACAAGATCCGATCCGCGAAAATAGGAGATCGGCAGGTTGGAGCGGTCAAGCAGATGAGACATGCGCTCGCTTGCCTCTACCGGCGTCAGCAAGGCAACAAAGACAAGAAAGGCGAAGCAAGCTCGCGACATTTTCCAGCAGCCATATCGATCCCGGCCTGCCGGTTTGGCGCCGGTTGCCCCCAGCAACATCCCGCCAATCGTCGCCCTGCGCAAGCCGCTTGCTGAGGCAGTCAATAAGGCGGTCGGGTGTGCAATTCGCAAGGCCGCCGCAGTCGAAGGGCGAGGAGCCGAAGACGGTGACCCGCACCGACAAATCTGCACGGGCAATGGCGGGGTACAGTCGGCGTTTGCGGTAAGGAGCAGCAACACCTGCCGCTGGCCAGGGGCTCCTTAGCCGGCGCGAGCCGAGGGCAGTTCGAACAGATTGGCGCCGTTCTCCTGGCCGCGCTCGACGTAGCCGATGATGTGAAACCATCTGGCGACATCGGGCCCCTTGAGCCAACTGCGCGAGTGGATGGGAAGGTTACCGGCCAGCGCCTGGATATGCCTGATATGCCGCTTGCAGAAGCGGACGGTCGAGGCCCGGAAGAAATCATCCTGCGCGGCGAACAGCGTATCGGCGGCGTCGCTGCTTTCATGCCAGGCGATGATCGCCACCGCCTTCTCGCCCTCGATCAGCGCGTGCGCACGGCCTTCCTTCAAATTCATCATCAGATTGTCGTAGGCGATCTTGCTGTCCTTGCCGGCGGCGACGTACTCGTCCGACATCCGCTTGGAGAGGCCATGAAAGACGTCCTCGAGATCGCCGAGCGTAGCTGCGCGTGCTCTCATTTCACCTCCTGCGGCCCCAAGGGAAGTTTGCCCTAGGGTTGAGGGGGCGCCAAGCAAATTGAATCCCGACACGGGTGGATCAGAGCAAAGTTGTTCCGCCAGATCGCGGGGGAAGTCGCAACGGGGTCTTGGGGAGAAGATCGACAGTCGCGACGCCGGCCAATCGCTGCACGCGGTCGGCCATGTTTGCCTCAGCCAGCTTTGCCAGTGCGTGCTCGACTTGGTGCGCCGAGTCGTGCCGAAGCCTTCCGGGCTGGCGGGTCGATCTTCATCATCTGTCGCTTGGCCTCGCTCACCCGGCGTTGAGCGGACCGTATCCGGCCGCACAACGCCAAGCTGATGCCGATGCCGCAGTCGTCTCCGAGCAATTCTTCAGCACGTTCGAGATCCAGCTTCGCCCGGCCGACATTCTGCCTGGCCTTGGCCAGTTTCATATCCAGCAAATCCATTCTTCCGCTCCCATTCGGGTTGCGGTCCCTTCGCTTCGTTAACCGCTGCTGATCGCGTTGGTTCCGACAACGACTGATCACGGATGGCGAATTACATATTTGAAGCTGGCCGGATGGGTGGCCGAGGTCGATATTCCGGCCTCTGCGGTGGTTTGAGCGGAACATCGGCCAGCGATACCCGCATCGGCTTGCCGGGCAGCGATGGCACGGCAGCAGCCTGCCGCTTGCGCAACGCGGCCGACAGCTTGGAAACGAAGTCTCGTATCTCCATGGGCGCTCCTCCCGAGCAGCCCCCCGAAGCTTGCATACACTAACGCGGCAGTCGCTGCATTTAACTTTGATGTATCGGCGCGCCGGGCGTCGCGAACCGGCACTCGGGACCAAACGGGAAGGCAACGGCGGCTCGATCAGAATTTGCAACGTCAGTCGGGGTGTGCGCTGGGAGCGGTCGAACGGCGGCATGCCGAAGCGCGCTTCCAACTCCTGTAGTCACATCGGAACCTCGGCGCCATGGCCCGGTTATCTCACTGCGAGGAGGTGCTCCATGAATGCGACGAAAGAATTCCTGCGCAGCTGGCTGGAGGAGAATGTCGGCAACTTGCCGGCCGACACCGAGGTCAGCGTTCCGATGCTGGCGCAGCAGTTCGAGCAGGATGCCGATGCGGCCGGTTACGGGCGCGAAGTGCGGGAGCAGGAGCTAGGCAACATTGAAGATGCCATCCAGCGCGCACTCGATAGAACCGGCGACGGAAACGAGGAGGCGTATCTCGGCGAGGAGAATTCACTGGCGCCAGTCATCGATGCCCTGGAAGCAGCCGAGCCTGGGCATGAGACTTCGGAGGATGCCGAGGGCCCGCAGTAATGGATCTGCGTGCATGCCGGAACAAAAGGCCGATGCCAAAGGTTTGGCGGACAGATAATCCGTCGAAACAGAGAACGTATCGATGACGAAGTCTAATGAGAAAGCGAATCCTGCCAGATCGGAATCTAGCAGCAGTCAGCCCGTCTGGCAAACCGCGACGGACGAACGTTTGTCGCAAGAAGATCCCGTGGAGGGATCTCGCAAGACGGTGGATCATGAGCTCGATCGACAAAAGCAGCCGGCTGACACCGAGAACGCGAAATCTGGACGCCAGGCGCTACGCAATCAGGTCGAGGAAGAGACCGAACTGCCCCAGAAAGGATCGGCCTGAACCGGCCCATCAGTGACGCTGCGCCCCCGAGGATCGTTAAGCCCTGCTGGTGGACTCCCCGCCCTCGAATCCTTGCAATCGTGACCGCAAAGCCCAAACGGAAAGCCGTCCTGTTGCTTGCGGCGGCAACGGTTGGCTTGGCCCTGTACAACAACCTGCCTGCGAGACGGGCATTGGCTGGACGCCCGCTCGGGCGCTTCATCCACCTCCGCAGAACGAAGCTGCATTTCTTGGAGGCAGGCCATGGGCCAATGCTAAGTCCGCCTCGGCTGGAGTCTGGCGCGCAGCGCGAGCAGATGATCGATCGCCAGGCCACCGAACAATAGCCAAACGATGTCGGAAGCAGGCCCTGCTGCCAGCACGGAACCCAGGCCAGCCTCGACGCCGCAAATCGCGGACGAGAGGAACTTTCCTGTGGTTGCGGGCTTTATCTTCATGATTTCAAGCGATTGCAATGAGGGGAAGATGGTCGGCCCTGTTATTCGGCTGAGCCGCGCCTGCCTACCGCTGCTTTTACTGGCGCTAACCTCCTGTTCTTCGTCCGACACCGCCGAACAGCAAACGGAGCTTGCAAGCTCGACGGCGCAGGCGGCCGCGATGGTGACTGATGCCTGGCTTTCGGGTGCCGCGCCATCCTGTTACGCCTCTTCTGCCTTGCTATCCTTCGCCGAGACTCTCGCCGACGCCGCCCGGCAGGTGCAGTCGGCCTCTCCGTCAGATCCAGCGAAGCGCGATGCGTTAAGCACTGCCTTCAGCCGGTTGTCGAACGCGGCGAACCGGGCCGCGAGCGCGGTCAAGACCGAACACCACGCGCAGGCCGACCAGGCGCAACAGGAGCTTCGTGCCGCGCAAGGCGATCTCGCCAAGGCCTACAGCGAATATTTCGCGCCGCAACGATGAAGAAGCTGCTCGAGATCTCGCTGGGTGTCGTGACCAGCGTCGGCGGCTTCCTGGAGGTCGGTTCGATGGCGACGGCGGCACAGGCCGGCGCGCTGTTCGGCTTCCAGCTCATCTGGGCGGTCGCGCTCGGCACCATCTGCATCATCTTTCTGGTCGAGATGGCTGGTCGCTTCGCCGCGGTGAGCCGTCATACCATCTCCGATGGCATCCGCGAACGGTTCGGCTTCAATGCGTTCATCTGGCCGCTGCTTGCAGCCTTGTTGGTCAACTTCCTGGTGCTCTCCGCCGAGATAGGCGGCGTTGCCATTGCGGCCGAGCTTGCCACGGGCATTGGTTTCCAGTGGTGGGCGTTGCCGGTGGCGTTTTTCGCGTGGCTGCTGTTGTGGAAGGGCACGTTCGGCCTTATCGAGAAAGGCGTGTCGATCCTTGGCCTCGTCACCCTCTGCCTCGTCGTGGCAGCCGTGATGCTTCACCCCGACTGGAAAGGGGTGGCTGCCGGTGCCGTGCCCAGCCTGCCGCAGCATGACACGGCAAAATACTGGTTCATGGCCGTCAGCATTCTCGGCGCCTCGATCTCGCCCTACCTTTTTATGTTCTATTCCTCAGGCGCGATCGAGGATCAGTGGGACAAGAGCTATCTCGGCGCCAATCGGGCGATTGCTGGCCTGGGCATGACTTTCGGTGGAACGATTTCCGTGGGCGTTCTGATCGTGGCGGCGGTGGTGCTTGGCGCTAATGGTGTTACCGAGGTGGACGACTATAACCAGCTTCCGCTGATGCTGATCCCGATATTCGGCTTCTCGGGTTTCGTACTTTTCGTTGCTTCGCTGGCCGTCGCCTGCTTCGGCGCCACGCTCGAAGTGGCGTTGCAGCAAGCCTATCTTGTCGCGCAGGGATTCGGGTGGACGTGGGGCGAAGATCTCAAGCCGCGCGACGATCCCGGCTTCAGCCTCGTCTACACGCTGAGCCTCTTCCTCGCCGCCGTTCCGATAGCGCTCGGTCTCGATCCCCTGAAGCTCACCATCTTCTCAATGGCGCTGACCGCAGCCAGCCTGCCGCTGACCGTCGTTCCGTTCCTTATCCTGCTGAATGACGACCGCTATGTCGGCGAGCACCGCAACGGCGTCGTTTCGAACACGGCAGTGATCTTCATCATCGCACTCGGCTTCGTGCTGGCGGTGGTGACCATTCCGCTGCAGATATTCGGAGGCACCTGATGCAACTGCTGCGCGATATCCTGGACAAGCAGGTCGTCGACCGCGAACAGGTCAAGATCGGCAAGGTTGATGGGCTGGTCGCCGAGTTGAGACAAGGAAAACCGCCCAGGGTCGTTGCCATCGAACTTGGCTCGGTCGCGCTGGGGCGACGGCTTGGCGCGGCGCCCGGGCGATGGGCCGCGCGGCTCGCGGCAAGGCTGAGCGGCAAGCGCCAGGCACGGCCGCATCGGATCGCGTGGAACAAGGTGCGCGACATCGGGGTCGACATCGAATTCGATATCGACGTGCGCCGGACCAAAGTCTTTGCCTGGCAGGACTGGCTGCGCCAACACGTCGTCGGCCGGATTCCGGGAGCCTGACGATGGCGACTGTCAATCTCGACCATCTGGCAGGCAGGCGCGTGTGGTCCGAAAACGGCAGGAGCATCGGCTATATCGAGGAGATCATCGCAGAGCAGGATGGCGACGACCTCGTCGTGACTGAATTCCATGTCGGTATCTTCGCCGCTTTCGAGCGCCTGTCCGCTTCGACCATCGGCACTGCATTGCTCGACGTCTTCGCGCTGCGGCGCCGCGAGGGTCTTTATCGGATTCCCTGGGACAAGATCGATATTTCCGAACCGGCACGCCCGAGGCTGCTCTGCTCGGAGCAAGAGCTTTCCGGCTTTACGGCCGGAAGCCAACGACGAAAAACTTCGCACTGAAATGCTCGTCAGACACGGCTCAAGCCAACCAACCATTGATCCCGCTCGGGTCTAGGCTGCAAAAGTCGGGTATCGAACGTGTCGGGCAAGCGCGGGTGAAATGGTGCCCTGACGGATGCAGTGGTCACAAACGTCCGGCGGCAAGAGGACGATCATCTTCGCTTCTCGCTCCGCCAAAGCGGTCTGCCGGCCAGCGAGAAGGGGATTGCGAGCACGCATGTCAGGAGAAGCGCTACGAATAGGTTCGCAATGATTTCGCCGAACTGCATGTGCAACTCCCGCAAACAAACACCCGCCGTGTCGCAGGCAACGGCGGGTGTTTGTGAACCGACGACAAAGGGACTGATGCTCGCCGGTTCCTAACCAAATGAGCTTCACCGGCTTATGCTTCGGGATTGGGACCAATGCTTTCGCCCATGGACTACAGTCGCAAGGCGTTCACATCCAGCTCAAGGCCGCTACGGTCGGCAACGTGACATTTCGCCAGCCGTTTTGCGCGGATGCCTCCGGAACCATCGCCTCGGCCTCGCCGTTCAGGCTTCGAGTCAGGAAGGAGGTTTCGATGACCGGCAAAGCACCACCCACACCTCCCGGGAACCAAAGCCCGAAGGGTCCCGGCGACCCGAAACAGGCGCCGCTTGATCAGAAGAGCAAGGGCGGATCTCCAGTTCAAGATCCAGAGAAACGCGGGCACCAGGGCAATACCAGGGTGAACGTCACTCCACAGCGTAGTCAGCAGGACCGTTGAACATGTCGACATCCAGCAAGACGCCCGCGAGCGTAAGACAAGGCGGCCCGGGCGCAGCTCACGAGAACGCCAAAGCTCCATTGAAGATCAGAAAACCAACGGCGAGTTCCGATCAGCGCAGCCATAGCGGGGTCTCCGGTGGTGGCGGCGAGCGCGACCGTCATCATAGCCATGATCCGGAGAGAAAAGGCGACACGCGCCCTGCACACCGGCGGTGAACCGCTTCCCGGGTTGTCTGGCGGGTTTGCTTCTGACTCCGAATGCTCGCGCGGGGCCATTGCCGTGGCTGTGCTGGGCTAAGAAACGAGTTGCTTGAAATCGCGGGCGAACGATTTCACCCTTTGTCAGATCGGCCTGCGAATTGATCGACTGCCCCCGCCATTTGTAGCATCAGCTCGTCCATTGAGATTGAATTGTCTCCATAGGGATAGAAGTCTGATTTGTCGCCGGTTTTCCATTTCTGCCGCAGTTCGGGTTCGGTAATGTCCCAATCGCGATAGGTCTGGCGCGCCAACTCGCGCAGATCGGCGTGCAACTCCGAGACCGCCGGTCGTCCCCAATAGTAATAGCCGTTGTAGATCTTAAACACTTTCAGATCGCGGCCGAGCACGATTGTGTGTGGGATCATCACGTCGTGCGACGTGTCAGTATATTCCTTGATGTCCAGATCCTTCTGTACGATCCGCTCCTCGTCATAGAGGAACGGCCACGAGGCCGCGGTCTGCTGGCGGTAGTTGTTCGTGGTATGCCAGTCGTCCGTTGTGATGGTGACAAGTTGGGTGTAGCCGACGACGAACTGCGGATGGAAGCGCACGAGCTCGAGCATATGCCGACGATCCTTCGGGCAGAATGAGCCACGCGTCAGCACAATGACCATAAGCTGGTCGCCCTGCAGATCCGATAGGCGCCGAGCTGTCTTGGTGTGGTCGGGAAGAACATAATCCGGGAATTTCGCTCCAGCCGATATATCCTGTCTCATCCGGAATTCTCCTATGTGTTTGGGACATGTACCGAACCCGCGTGGCTGCTGCTTGTTCCTGGGATTTGCGCGGCGCGAGAGGTGGAAGCCTCCAGGCTGAGCGCGCCGGTCTCGCGCTGGGCCGCTCATGGCCGCTTTCGTGGAATGGAACAGCGGCTTTGTGAAACTGTTGTTTATGCTGCAAAGGAGAATGCCAACGGTGGCAGTGAGAGCGAAACCATACTGGCAGTGACCTTCATCATCGTTGCGCAGCAGGCGCAGACAGGCAGCTGACGATGCGTAGGAAGCGTACAAATGCGTCCGAGAAATCGGAGGTCGAACGGCAAGAGGGCAGCGCGATCAAAGAAAGCGGGACGCTGCCGGGATCCGCGCCGACGGGCGACGATTTTCCTCGTCGGCCCAAGAAGAAGCGAGCGCTCGACGGAAATGACCAGGATGCGCATCCGGTCAGCGACGAGCCACTGCCGGACGACGAGGAAGAGCTCGTCACCTCGCAGAACCCGTCGAGGCGAGACATTGACGAGCCGTGACTGGGACGTTCGGGCTGCGACTTTCCGGGCGAACAAAAATGTCAGACCGCGACAACCGCGTGCATTTGGACATGTCGACCGAGGCAACCGGCGTGGTCGTTGCTTTCCGAGCACCAGGGGGTGAACCGATCCGCGCCCACGAGCTATCGGTGATCGGGACCGTCGTTCGCGCCATCGCTCGTCTCAAGGGATTTTCCTTCGAAGAGGATGTCGCAGGCGTCACCAACAAGGCGGGGAACCACTATTTTGTCCCTGACGATAGCCTGCTTGCGGCCGATGCAGCCCGCTTGGGAATTCGTGGACCAGAACACCTCTATGGCGGGGTTGTGCCGTGGCATTTCGTAAAGACCAAGGCCATAACGCACCCACTCCTCGACGGTTCAGCCGGCCGACCGAATGGATGGCGCTCACAGTTCGGCGAAGCCACCTGCATGGCTGTGCTACCTGGCTATACTGTTTTCTCGCGATCGGATGCTTTGCGAGCAGCAGAACGTCTGCTCAGGCGTGGTCCGGTTCGTCTCAAGCCCCCGCTTTTGTCGCGGGGCAGTGGCCAAGTCGTCGCGACGACGTTTCGTGACTTCGAGAGGCTGATGGAGCGTTTTTCCTCGTCTGATCTGGAAGCGTGTGGGCTTGTGCTCGAAACGAATATTCACGCCATCATCACGCTGAGCGTTGGCATAACGAGAATCAATGAAATCGAAGTCGGCTACCACGGCACCCAGACGACGACTCTCGACAACAAAGGTCAGGCCGTCTATGGCGCCTCTCATCTGAACGTTCTGCGTGGTGGTTGGCGGGCACTTCAGAATTCGGACCATCCGCTCACGCTGAAGCTGGCCGTCGAGCAGGCGCAAGCGTACGACGCGGCCATGGCCAATTACCCCGGATTTTTTGCCTCGCGACGCAACTACGATGTCGGCCAAGGGATCGACTCGTCCGGCATTTGGCGGTCAGGCGTGCTCGAGGCCAGTTGGCGGGTCGGCGGCAGCAGCACGGCCGAGCTCGCTGCAATAGAGTTGATGAGAGAGGATCCGGAAATCCGAACCGTCCGCGTGTCCGCCGTCAAGCAGTACGGGAAAGATTGCAGGCCTCCGGAGGCCGCAGACATCCACTTCCAGGGAGACGATCCCGAGGAAGGCCTGATCACGCGCTATACCGTCGTCCTGCAAGCTAAGTGCCGCCTGCCTGGATAGTCATTCTCGTCGTAGGCGATCTGTTGTCGTTCAGAACCGAACCGGCGCCTGAGCGCTTATCAAATCCAGAACGATAAAAACTCCTCGCACGCAGCCGGAACGACACAGTCCCAATTGCCGTTAGCAATAAAAGCACAGGAGAAAGCGATGACCGGACGCAGAACCCGTGAGCAGCAAATGCGCATCATCGAGGAGCGCGAGAACACGAAAAACGCGCCCAAGGAATTCGACGCCGAGGCGGACCTGAAGCAATCGGCTGCCGAGCGCGAGGCGCGCCGGAAGGGGTCGGATATCAGAAGCGACCCGCCCGACCTCGTCGACCCGGACGACCGCAACATCCTTCGCGGCAAAAATCAGGAAAGTGCACACAACACGAATCGAGGTGCTAAGTAGCACCGCCTTACACCGGCGCAGCGGCGCGTCCGCTTTCGGCTTTGGCTCTTGCACCCCTATCTCTGAATTCTTGAACCTCCGCTTCGGTGATGTTCGATGCCAACAAAGTCGTTTTTGGCCCGATCGAATGAGTTCATGCGCGTCAAACAAAGGAATGCCGAGGGTTCGCGGAAGGCTGGTGCAACGCCAAGCAAGCGGCCGCTCTGCTAAAAAAGCAGGAATGAGGAATATCGCTAGAAAGAAAAAGACGACACGCTGATTGGTTGCTGTCTCGCCGCGCCATTATCCCGTCAAAAGAATGCGGCCCGGTCAGGTGACCGGGACCGCATCCCCAGGCTCGGCGCTGGCATGCGAACGGCAGCGCATATCTCGTCAGCGCGCCTTACGCGGCCGCCTGCAGGGCCCGCTTGTTCGCACCGCTTTCGCCGAGCTTGGTAAGTGTCTCGTCGGTGGCGGATTCTTCCTTGAGGGTCTCGCGCAGCAAGGGCAGGGCGTCTTTCAGCCCCAGTTCCTCCGCCCAGGCGATCAGCGTGCCGTAGCGCGCTATCTCATAATGCTCGACCGACTGGGCGGCAGCTACAAGGCCGGCGTCGAGCGCCGGCTCGTCCTTGTATTCCTCGAGGATCTCCGATCCCTCTTCGATGATACCGTCGATCGCGGGGCACGTCTTGCCTCGTGCCGGCTTGCCCAGCATTTCGAAAACCTGTTCGAGCCGGTCGACCTGGCCTTCCGTTTCGGTGCGATGCTTTTCGAAGGCCGCGCTCACTTCTTCCGCCTGCGCCGCCTTAGCCATCTTCGGCAGCGTCTTCAGGATTTTCTTTTCCGCATAATAGATGTCTTTCAGGCCGTCCACGAACAGGCTTTCGAGGCCGTTCGCGGCGCCGGACGAACTTTTCTTCGCCATGAATGTCTCCTTCGACGGGATGCCTTTCCAAGGAACGGCGCCCATTGTTCTAAGCTACTGAACTCAAGGAAGGTGTTCGACTTCCTTGAGCAACAAAACAGGCATGATCGACCGATGTTCCCGACGAAATAACTTGTGAACTGATGTTCAGAAAATTCCGACGAGCCGAAGTAGGAGGAGGTAGTCACGTCAGCGGACCTTTACGGTCGCCGGACGAAAGCTGGTCGAGTATGCTCAGCGCTATGCTCGGCCCGGAATCCTCCAGCAGACCCTGCTCAGCGGCCGCTTTCTTGAAAGCAGCAAAGGCGATTGCCGGACGGCAAATCCCTTCACCCGCGTCTTCCACAAGGCGAGCCGCCTTGAGATAGGCTGGCGCGTCCTTATTCTTCCACGCCCTGCCAAGTGCCTTCTTGGCGTCGGCGATCGAGGAAACCACCATCGTGCCGCCGTTGACGAAGTGGATCGTGAGCGGCAGGAATCTGCTCAAGGCTCTTTCACCATCCTAACCACTCGTTCACGCCGCAGGCGGGGCCGATGAAGGGCACCGCCGTCAGGGCCGCCGCTGCCGGAACAAGAATGGGATTGTAGGTCCAAAAGGATTTCATCTTGCCACCGTGTAGTGGCCATAAACGAAGCTGCCGCCGAGTGGTTGCATCCAACTTCGATGTATCCACAGAGGGCTGGCGCCTGCCCGAAGATGACCGGAAAGCTGGAGGCGCGGTGCAACCTCAACCTTTTCTGTCCGCATGCGTTGTCCCCCGAAAGCGAAGGAGAAAACCGATGCCGACGAAATCCGCCAGGGCCGCAGTATCCGCCGTACCGACCAAATCCGCCACGCGGACCAGATCCACTTCCGAGCAGGCGGCTAGCAAGCAGCGGAGTGTGCAGCGCAAGGTCGATGCGGCCGATCGCGCCAAGCCGAACGGCAAATCCAAATCGCAACGAGCCATGCAGGCGGGCGCGCGCAAATATCCGGTGCCGCCGTTCCCGAAGCAGCATCATCCGAAACCCGGTGAGGAATGGGCGATCGAGCCGGCGCCGCTTTATGATGCGCCGTTCTGGCAGGGATCGAACAAGCTGACTGGCAAGGTGGCGCTGATCACTGGCGGCGACTCCGGCATCGGCCGCTCGGTCGCCGTGCTGTTCGCCCGTGAAGGGGCCGATATCGCCGTTGTCTACCTCAGCGAGGATCGCGACGCGAAGGTGACAAAGCAAGCAGTCGAGGCCGAAGGCAGGAGCTGCATTACCATACGCGGCGATGTCGCCAGGCGGACCTTCTGCCGCAAGGCGGTGGAGCAGACGCTGAAGGTCTTCGGCAAACTGGACGTGCTCGTCAACAACGCCGCCTTTCAAGTGCATTCGTCGGATTTCGCCGATCTCACCGAGCAGCATTTCGACACCACGCTGAAGACCAATCTCTACGGCTATTTCCATATGGCGCAGGAGGCCGTGCCGCACATGAAACAGGGCTCGGCGATCATCAACACCGGTTCGGTGACCGGCATCGAAGGCTCGAAGGATCTGATCGACTACTCGATGACCAAAGGCGGCATCCATGCCTTCACGCGGGCTCTCTCGGGCAGTCTGGTCAGCAAGGGTATTCGCGTCAATGCCGTGGCGCCTGGACCTGTGTGGACGCCGCTCAACCCATCGGAAAAGGAGGCGGAGGATGTCTCGCGCTTCGGCGCCCAGACGCCGATGAAGAGGCCGGCCCAGCCGGAAGAGATCGCTCCAGCCTACGTCTTTCTCGCTTCGCCGCAATGCTCCAGCTATATCACCGGCGAGATCTTGCCGATCATCGGAGGCTATTGAACGCAACCGCCGCTGCCGTAAGACCAGGCCTATTTCGACCAGGCATTGAAGGTCGGAACCATTCGATCCACGCGCAATTGACCTCTGCGGGCCGCGTTAGTCGGACCTGGTGGTAAAGAGAACAGGGTGGTCTTTCCGGCTTCACACCTTGGCCAACGAAAAGGCAGTCGAGCTCTTGTCCCACCCGACCCGCTTTAATTGGGCGCTGGCCATCGCATGGCGGAAGACAAGAAATCGAAGACCGACTGGTCGCAGGAAGGCTGGCTTTTGCTGAAGGAAAGCGTCAGCGGCTACGTCAATGACAACGCGCTGAGCCACGGCGCTGCGATTGCTTTCTACGCGGCGACCTCCCTTGCGCCGATCGTTCTCATCGTGGTGGCGATCGCCGGCATCGTCGTCGGCAACGATGCTGCCCAGCTCGCGCTCTCAGCCGAGTTCGCGGGCGTGATGGGGCCGCAGAGCGCCGATCTCCTCAAGGCAACGATCGAGACCGCTTCGCATCGAGGATCCAGCACGCTGGCCACCCTCATCGGGCTGATGGCGCTCCTTGTTACCGCCTCCGGCGTCTTCGGCGAGATGCAGCTGTCGCTGAACCAGATATGGAAGGTCAGGCCCAATGGCGTTTCGCTTTCGCGCCTGGTGCGGGCGAGGGCTGCGAGCCTAGGCCTGGTGGCGGCTCTTGGTTTCATGCTTCTGGTGTCGCTCGCGGCAAGCACGGCGATCTCGGCGCTGGGCGCGGTCATCAACCAGCACCTGCCTTTCGGCGAGCTGATCGTGAGCGCGATCAACACCGTCGTGTCGTTCGTGCTGATCGCGCTGCTCTTTTCCGCGATCTACAAGGTCCTGCCGGACCGAACGCTGAAATGGCGCGACGTCGCCGTTGGCTCGTTGGTCACGGCGCTGCTGTTCACCATCGGCAAGTCGCTGATCGGCTGGTACATCGGCACCAGCGCCATCGCGACGTCCTATGGCGCCGCTGGCGCGCTGATGGTCGTGCTGCTCTGGGTCTATTACTCGGCCCAGATATTTCTATTCGGCGCCGAGATCACCCGCGCCTATTCGGTGCTGAGCGGCAGCCGGCAGGATCGCGCGCCGATGGTGCAGAGCAGGCCGGGCTCGCAATTTCGATCTGGACCCACGACCGCAGTGCGGTTCGGATCTCCTGAGAACAAGATTCGTGGTTGGATCGTTTTCATCTGCCTGATCACGCTGCTGGTCTCGCAGGTCTGGCGGCGGGAGGACTGAGCGTCGCCCCTGCCGACGCCGCCAAGCGCGTAGACACCGTCCTCGCCGGCATGGACGATGCCAAGAACAAGGCAAAAGCGGCCGCCGATACGGCCAGGAAGGCAAGCGCCGCTTTCGCGCTGGTCGGCGCTTTATCCGTGATTGTGGGCGCTTTCATCGCCAGCGTCGCCGCAGCGCTCGGCGGCAAGCAGCGCGATGAAGACGAGGCGCTGTTCGTCCGGACTGACTGCAAACGCCGCTCGCTTGCTGACATTACTCAATCAAATTCGCCCGCTGGCTTGCCGGCGGGCGAATTATTTTTAGTGGAGCTGGCAGGTAGTCATCCCGAGCCGCCCTGGCGGCTGGCGTCGCCTCATTGTCGGTCCTATCGTTCTCCCATCGCTTTTCGATCTCGTAGGAAAGCCAGCGGCAGAACATGCCGATGATCGAAGTGGCGGCGCCGCCGAGCAAGCAGGCAATCAGCAACGGACTTTTCGATGCGCTATCCCAGCTGACGATCGCCAGCAGGATCACGCTTGCCGCGGAGATCGAATATCCGATGCCCTTGAGCAGATGAAGCGACGATCTGGTCATGCTAATCCGCCTCCAAAGATGGAACAATTAGCTGTGACTGAAGTTCCATCTCCGCGATATGTCTCCAGCGGCGGGGCGCCGGGCGGCTCCGTCCGGGTCGGCTTGCGATCGCAAAGGCGCAGGTTCCCTCTCGGCACGTGCTTATCCAGAATGCCCGCAACACAGCCGCCATCCATGCAGGCCAAGCCTAACGAGATTGAGTGTTAGCGCTCCCGTTCGCTGGAATCTCGTACCCCGGGGATTCACTTGCCTGCCGAATAATTCTTAGCGCTTCCTCAGGCGTGAGACCGCATTTGCGGGCAAAATAAACCGCCTCGGTAGCCTCCGAGCGAGAGGCTGTCGCTATGGCGGACAATGCTGATTTCAATTTCTTCTTGGCCATGGTTCACCGTGGCAGACTCATTTGGTCAGCTAATAGCTTCGCGGCCCCAAATTCGGACTTTGAAGCATGGCGAGAGCGCAACGTTCGTGTGGTCATACGCTGACGCGAGTTGGAGAAGGGTTGATTCGAGCGATACAACCCTTCTTCATTGAGCGTTGGCCTACCAGCCTTGGCGGCGAGCCCAGTCATCGACGTCGGCGCGGACACGATCCTTCTCGATGCCGTAACGTTCCTGGATCTTGCCTTCAAGCTGGTCGCGCTTGCCGGCGATGCGGTCGAGATCATCGTCGGTGAGCTTACCCCATTGTTCCTTCACCTTGCCTTTGACCTGCTTCCAATTTCCTTCGACGCGGTTCCAATCCATGGTCCAAAGTCTCCTTAGGTTGCATTGCATAACAACGGCGGCGATGTCCGGGAGTTCCTGCCAAGAGGGTTGTCGCGAGTAGGCGTTTGCTTTTGCAAACGTATTGCGCCTCGCTGGTACCCAACTACATTTTGCAGTTGCAGATCGACGACGGCGCCACCTGATGGAACCTTATCCCGCTTGGTCGACTTTATGATCGAGGGCAAGGGCGCCCACGGATTTCATGGTCGATATTCGAAACCGCATTTCACCTGCTCGCGCGAACCGGACAAGCTCGCCGCAAGAACAGGCGCGCAACCGCTTCATTATTGTCATCGGCGCGTCGGCGGGCGGAATCGAACCGCTGAAGAAGATCGTGAGCGATCTGCCCGCCGAGCTGCCGGCAGCCGTGTTCATCGTGCTCCATGTCGGCCAGATCAGCTATCTGCCCGCAATCCTCGACCGCGTCGCCACGCTCAAAACCTCGGTCGCCGAGAACGGCGCGTCCTTCAGGACCGGCAACATCTATGTGGCGCCACCCGGCTTCCATCTTCTCCTGCATGGCGACCACATGATGCTGCGGCGCGGACCGCGCGAAAACCTCGCCCGGCCGGCCATAGATCCGCTGTTCCGCTCGGCGGCGCTCAGCTACGGCGCGAGCGTCATCGGCGTCCTGCTCTCGGGTGCGCTTTCCGACGGCACCGCCGGCTTGAGAGCCGTCAAGGCGGTCGGCGGGATCGCGGCCGTGCAGCACCCGAAGGACGCGCTGGTGCCATCCATGGTGGAAAGCGCGCTGCAATATGTCGAGGTCGACCATTGCGTGCCGGCGGCCGAGCTCGCTCGCCTGCTGGCTAAGCTGGCGGCCGAGCCGGCTGACAGCACCTTGCCTGCCCCGCCAATGGTCAGACTGGAGGCGGCCATCGCCGCGCAGGAGCATTCGACCATGAAAGAAGCAGATCGACTTGGCGAATTGTCGGTGTTTACATGCCCAGAATGCAACGGGCCGCTGTGGGAGCTCGAAGACGGTGACATGCTGCGCTACCGGTGTCATACCGGACACGCTTTTACTGCCGAGGCGGTATTGGAAGCGCAGGCGATCGAGGCGGATGAGATTCTATGGAGCCTGCTGCGGTCACATCAGCAACGGGCGGAATTTGCCCGGCGCATGGCCGAGCGGGAAAGAACACGGCATCGCTCGCAGCTCGCGAAAGAGCTTGGCCAGCGGGCAAAAGAATACGATGCGGATGCCGCTCTCGTCGAGCGCATCCTCGAAAGCAGGCGGGTTCGGGTAACGGGCAATGGAACAGTCGACCAGGAAGGCAACGGCAAGAAACGCGAAGGCTAGGCCACGTGGGGATGCCAAAGAGCCCGCGTCCTTCCCCATCATAGGCATCGGCGCGTCGGCGGGCGGCATCGGAGCGCTGCAGCAATTCTTTCCCGAAGTGCCGGCCGACAGCGGTTTTGCCTATGTGGTGATCCAGCATCTCGACGCCGAGCATGAAAGCGCGCTTGCCAGCATCATCCAACGCTCCACCACGATCGAAACGCAAACAGCGGCAGAGGGTGTGGAGATCGAGCCGGACAATATCTACGTGATCCCCCCGGGCGTCTCGGTAACAGTCGAGGACCGCCACTTTCACCTCGCCAAGATGCCTGCCGCGCGTGTCAAGCGCACGCCGATCGACGATTTCTTCACGTCGCTGGCGCGGGAGCAGGCTGAGTATGCGGCGGGCATTATCCTTTCGGGCACCGGCAGCGACGGCACGATCGGACTGCGGGCAATCAAGGAGCACGGCGGACTGACGCTGGCGCAGGAAAGCGCCGAACATGACGGCATGATGCGAAGCGCCGTCCAGGGTGGGCTGGTCGACATGGTGCTTCCCGCAGGTCAAATGGCGGGAAAGCTGGTGGGTTATTTCAGCCGCTCCAACCGGACCGAAAGCGAGCGCGACCGCCGCAAGCGCGACTTGGCGGAACAGCTTTCGCGGATCTCGACGCTGCTTCGAGTACGCACCGGCCACGATTTCAGCGGCTACAAGGATAATACTATCATGCGGCGCATCCAGCGCCGCATGCAGGTGCTGCAGATCGACGATCCGGCGACTTTCTATGAGCACTTGCGCGACGATCCGCAGCAGATCGATCTGCTGTTCCAGGATCTGCTCATCGGCGTGACCAGTTTTTTCCGCGACACGCGGGCCTTCGAAGCGCTCGAACGTTTCGTCATTCCGAAGCTTTTCGAGGACCGCAAACCGGACGAGACGATCCGGGTCTGGGTGCCGGGCTGCGCCACCGGCGAAGAAGCTTATTCGATCGCGATGCTGCTGAAGGAGAACGCGCGCGGTGCCGTTTCGGCCAGCCTGCAGATATTCGCGACCGACGTTGACGAGCGCGCGCTGGAAATAGCTCGCGCCGGGCGCTATCCCGCGGCGATCGCAAGCGATGTCACGCCGAAGCGCCTCAAGGAATTCTTCACGCGCGAGGATGGCACTTATCGTGTCGGCGCCGATTTGCGGGAAATCTGCCTATTTTCAGCACACAATCTTCTACGCGACCCGCCGTTTTCCAGGCTCGACCTGATCGCCTGCCGCAACCTGCTGATTTATCTGGGCCCTGAACTGCAGGAGAAGATCGTGCCGGTCTTCCACTACGCTCTGCGCAGCAACGGCTATCTGTTTCTCGGATCGTCCGAGAACGTCACGCGTCACGGGCGCCTGTTCTCGACCGTGGACAAGACCAGCCGCATCTTCCAGAAGCGCGGTGAGGTGGCGGTGCAGCGGCTGCCGGAATTCCCGCTCGCCGCAGCGGGCAGGCAGCCCGCCCCGCATGCACGTCAGCGCGCCACGACTTCAACCTTGCAGGAGTTCGCGGAACGGCTGATCCTCCAGCGCTATTCGCCCGCCCATGTGGTAGTCAACGCCGCCGGCGAACTGATGCACAGTTCCGGCGGCACAGGCAAGTATCTTGAGCTCGCCGCCGGCGCACCCGACCACAACGTCTTCTCCATGGCCAGGCGGGGTCTGCGCATGGACTTGCGGGCAGCGCTTCACAAAGCAGTCAGCTCCGGACAGGTGGCGGTCCAGAGCAACATTACGGTAGGCACCAATGGCGGACGCCAGACGATCAGCCTCGTCGTTCAGCCGCTGCCATCTGACGGCTCGGCAGATCCGCTCTACATGCTCGTGTTCCGCGATATCGGCGGGCATCAAACCGGAAGCCGTGGACGAGCCAGACCGCACAGCCGACGATGTCGAAAGCGCCAATGTCAGCCAGCTCGAAAAGGAGCTGAGGGAAACCAGGGAACGGCTGCAGATCACGACGGAGGAACTCGAATCCTCCAACGAGGAGTTGAAATCGTCCAACGAGGAGCTGTCATCCATCAATGAGGAGCTGCAGTCGTCCAACGAGGAACTGGAAACCTCGAAAGAGGAATTGCAGTCGATCAACGAGGAATTGCAAACAGTCAATGCTGAGCTCAGCATCCGTGTCGACGAACTCAGCCGCGCCAATAACGACATGGCGAACTTGCTCGAAAGCACCCAGATCGCGACCGTCTTCCTCGACCGCGATCTCTGCATCAAGAGCTTTACGCCGACGGCGCGCGACCTGTTCAGGCTGGTCGAAAGCGATGTCGGGCGGCCCCTCGCGCATGTACGTCCGCGGTTTCTGGCCGACGGATTGCAGGGCGATTTGGAGCAGGTGCTACAGCGGCTTGGAGCGATCGAGCGGCAGATCGAGGGCGTCGACAACGACCGGCGCTACATCATGCGCGTTCTGCCGTACCGTACGGTCGAGAATGTCATCGCCGGCGTGGTCGTCACCTTCGTCGATGTCACCCAGATCGTGAAAGCCGAGGAAAAGATCGGCACGCTCTCGCAAGATCTGCGCAACCGCGTCGAAAGCCTAGCAACGCTGCTGGACCTGGTGCCGGTGGGCATTCTCATCGCCGAGAACGGTAACTTCGAGGCGATCCGTGCTAATCGCCGGGCGGTTGAACTTGCTGCCCGGAGCGGCGCGGACGGCAAGCTGGCATCAATGGCGGTTGTGCTGCCGCTGACGGTTAACGGCGTTGCAGTGGACGCGGGGGATCAGCCCCTGCAAAAAGCGATGCGGACGGGCAAAGCCATTCCCGGATATGAGGCGCGCATCACGCGGGCGGACGGTTCAAGCGTCGACGTGATGATTTCGGCAAATCCGCTGTTCGATGAATCCGGCAAGGTCCGCGGTGCGATCGCGGCCCTGGTCGACATATCGACCCACAAGGAGGCGGAGCGGAGCCAGGAGAGGCTGCTGCACGAGTTACAGCACCGCGTGAAGAACATCCTCGCCACGGTTACCGCGCTGGCTTCGCGCATGACCCGTTCGTCGATCTCGATAGGCGAGTTCTCGACATCATTTCACGAGCGATTGCAGGCGATGGCCCGCACGCACGAGGTCCTGTCATCTTACAATTGGGGCGATGCCGATCTCGAGCAGCTGCTCAGGGCGACGCTCTCTCCCTACGGCAGCACGGAACGCCAGGCCGTTGTTGTCAAGGGGCGGCCGCTCCACCTCAATTCGGCCACGGCGGCGACGCTCGGCATGGTTTTTTTCGAGCTCGCCAGCAACGCCGCCAAATATGGTGCGCTTTCCGTAGACACCGGCCGCGTCGAAGTGTCCTGGGATGTCGTAACGTTGAACACGTTAGCGATCAGCTGGAAAGAAATCGGCGGCCCGATCGTAGAAGAACCATCCCGCAGGAATTTCGGAACAACCTTCATCCAGCAGAGTTTGGAATACGAGTTGGGGGGAACTGTGGGGTTGAGCTTCAAGCCCTCGGGCGTGGAATGCCTGCTTGAAATACCCTTGTCCCGGACGGAAGCCGTCGATCTTCCGCTCAGAAACGAATGAATAAGAACGCTCCATTATCCGGCCTGCGGGTTCTCGTCGTCGAGGATGCATTCCTGCTTGCGCTCGATCTGTCGGACGAATTGAAGACAGCTGGTTGCGATGTCGTCGGTCCCGCACCCTCCGTCCAACAGGCACTTGAGCAGATCGACGGCGTCAAGCTGGACGGGGCGGTGCTCGACGTCAACTTGCATGGCGAACGCAGCTTCCCAATTGCGGAGCACCTCGCCACCCGCGGTGTGCCTTTTGTCTTTCTCACCGGCTATGACAGCGCCACGGTGTTCCCCGATCAGTTCCAGGATTCGCCGAGACTATCGAAGCCTGTCGACACGACGATGTTGATCGAGGCGGTCGCGCGTTTCGGCGAGCATAAGGATTAAGGCCACGCGGCGCTCTGGCCCGTAGTGATCGGCCTTCTCTCAGCAAACTGCGGCATCTTTCATAGACCACTGCCGCCAGGGCAGGCGAACTTGCGCCTGTAGCCAACAACCAACCAGACGGAGCCTATTGGCGGTTCACCAGCCATAGGCAGTCGTTCCAAGAGCTCTGAAAATTCTGCTCACGGGATGTGATGCATGACCTCCACAGCTGGATGGCCGGATCCTGCGGCGGAACAAAACGCCCGACGGGGCAGTTCGGCCGCAGGAATCAAGGCGGCACCCATTCACTCATGTTTGGCCGATCCTTTTCCGACGGCACCGGGCGCAAGTGATGACCGAGCAAGCCAATAATGAGGCGGACAGGCGCGGGCGCAAAGATGTCGGAAGAGCCGTTGGGCTGGCCTTAATCGCGGGGGCAGCCGACGACGATTGCTCGGCAATCGGAACTTATGCCAGCGCGGGAGCAAGATTCGGGCCCGACCTGCTTTGGACCGCACCCGTGACACTGCCGATGATGTACACTGTCGTGTACCTCTCATCGAAGCTCGGCCAGGTGTCGGGGCGGGGATTGTTCCAGGTCATCGCGGATTTCTACCCGCGCTGGCTGCTATGGTCGGTCCTGGTTGGAGTCTTGATTGGCAACACGATCGAGGCTGCCGCGAATCTCGGCGCCATGTCGGCGGCGATCAACCTGTTCGTGCCGTTGCCCGTGCCGATGATCGTCGTTTTCATTGCAGCATTTATGTTCGCTCTTCAAGTTTTTGGTTCATACGGCCTCCTGAGGAATCTATTCCGGGTACTGGCGTTGGCGCTGCTCGCCTATGTTGTCTCGGCTGTCTTCGCCAAGCCAGAACTGAGTTCGGTGTTAGGCGGTACTTTTCTGCCGAAGGTTCATCTCAACCGTGAGTACTTGTCTATACTGGTTGCGATCATAGGAACGACACTTTCGGCCTACCTCTACACTTGGCAATCCAACCAGGAGGTGGAAGAGGAGATCGCCAAGGGCAGAACCACTCTTGAGAAGCGCAAAGGAGCGACTGAGGGAGAGTTGCGCCGGTCGCGCCACGACATTCTGATCGGCATGACTTTTTCCAACCTGATCATGTACTTCATCATCCTCTCGACGGGTTCGACGCTTCACAAGGCCGGCCAAACCCAAATCGAAACGGCGGCCCAGGCGGCTGAAGCGCTGCGACCGCTTGCTGGCGATGCAGCAGGCATATTTTTCGCCGCCGGTGTGATCGGTGTCGGCTTTCTGGCGGTTCCTGTCATGACGACAGGCGCTGCCTTCGATCTCGCGCAGGCCATGGGCTGGAACCATGGCATGAACGCGAAGCCGCAGAAAGCGCCGGCCTTCTATCTGGCGACGGGGGCATTCACCCTGATCGCGGTCGTCCTAAATTTTCTTGGCTTCAATCCAATGCATGCGCTGGTCTGGGCGGGCGTGGTGCAAGGCTTTTCCACTCCCCCGCTGCTGCTGTTGATCCTGTTGATGACGAACGATCGCAGGATTATGGGCGACAGGATCAATAGCCGAAGCACGAACATCCTGGGGGGCATCACGACGACAGCAATCTTTGCGGCCTCGGCTGGCCTGGTAGTGAGCTGGTTCCTGTAGCCGGAACCGCGGTATCAATGATTAGTGAACGACACCCGAGCAAGGTTCGTTTCGAACAGGAACGATCGTCATCGTTGCGCATTCTTCCTAGTCATTGTTATCAACTCGCTGTCGGGGTTCGAACCGTGTTACCCAATGGCCATGCCACGCCTGACTGCGTGCCGGGCGAAATCAACGTTGTCGATCTCATCCCTGCCTTGCGCGCGTTTGCACGCACATTTTGCCGTGTTCCCGATGATGCCGATGACTTGGTGCAGGAGACCTTGACCAAAGGGCTTGCCAACTTGGACAAGTTCGAGCCGGGGACGCGCTTGAAGTCCTGGCTTTTCACCATCATGCGCAACACGCACTATACGCGGGTGAAGGCTGCAGCCAGAGAAGCACCTGGATTGCTCGATTGCGTCTCCAGCAGACCGATTTCGGAAGCCTCCCAAGAGTGGTCCATTCAGAGCAAGGAAGTTTACCAAGCCATCCAGAAGCTTCCGTCACATCAGCGCGAAGTGCTGATGCTGATCGGTGTGCTGGGCGTCAGCTACGAAGAAACCGCCGAGATATGCAATTGCGCGATAGGAACCATCAAAAGCCGCCTCAACCGCGCGCGTGCATGCGTCTTGGAATCGCTTGATGAAAGCTCATCGCAAGCGCTGGTCGAAAGACATGAGCATGTGTTGGAAGACCACTGGGATAGGGCTGCTGACAGACCTCGATGAAGGCATGCGTCAGGTTTCCGGTTCACAGCGACGCTTCTGGATCAGCGCATTCTGCAGCTCAATCGCGAGCTTGATCAGGCGATCGGGGACCTTTTCCTGCTCGATCGCGGTCAACAGCGATGCAATCTCTTTGTCTATGCTCAGGCTTGCGTCGCTGGCGGGATCGCGTTGGCTCGGGCGAGACATGGCATTCTCTTAGCAATTAAGGTCCCTTCGAAAATTCACTGAGACCATAGACGGCCAGAGTTTGCAAGGCGCTCCAGCCGCCAATCAGCCTTGGCTCGGCACTGGATTTTGCCCAGAGCAAAGCCCTCTGCCTGACCCCATACCTGATCCGTTTGCGCGCCTGCAAGTCCGGTGAGAGCCGCTGCAAGCTTAGTCTTCGGGAAGCCGGTTTCCCGCGTGGTCCTGATATTGATCGGACTTGGTCCGATTGCTGTCGAGGCCGCGCTGTTTTGTATGCTGCTTCTTATCCCGGTTCGACAGGACGTCATTTTCGCCGAGCATGTCTTTCGGAACCTCCGTTTTCGCCCCGGTCCCGGAACCTTTGCCCTGACTGCCGCGGCCCATGTGTTTCTTGCCGCCGAATGCCATCTGCTTCTCCTGGGTCTGCCAGCTTCTGCGCAAGTGGTTTCGGCGCCCGAACTTCGGTTCGCCTGTTATGTTCCGCCGGTATGACGAATAAGAAAGGCGGTGCCATCCCAGCGACGGAACGGCGTGTCGCCGTCGATCACGATGTCCATGGCACATGCATTGGCGAGGTTGCGGATGTCGGAAGAATCGGCGGCGGGCGACATTCGATATGAATAGTTGAGAATTGCCGCCATCCCTCCAGGTCGCAATAGGCGCGCCATTTCGCTGAAGTGCCGCTCGGCGACGCCGGCGACCACCAGGTAAGGGAAAATGTCCACCGCCAGGATGCCGTCAAAGCTCTCGTCGGCGAATTCGCCAAGATCCAGGCCAGAGGTCTGGCGGAACTCGACGTTGCCGATCCCGGCGCACCGCCGACGCGCGACTGCGATCATCCTGGAGGAAATATCGGTACCGACAATATGCCCGGTCTTGGCGTGGAGTTGGCATTCGAAACGGCCGATACCACAGCCGATGTCGAGTATTGTCTTGTCCGCGCCTGTAAACCCGTGTTTCTCAAGCCAAGAGGCGATCTCGGCGGTCGTGGCCGAGAGCTTTTCCTCATCGCCGAGCGACGAAAGTTGGACGCTGGCAGCCGGTGAGATGGCGACCGCCTGGTCAAACCCGCTGGCCAGCCGGCGGACCGTCACCTCACCGGTTTCGCCGTCCTGTCGGTCATGACACACGGAACCTGCCGTCGCCCGAAGACTGTCGAAGGCGTCCGTGTTGGCCGAAAGAAGCGCGGCCACGTCCTCGAGCCAGTCTCTGCAATGGGAGGCCTTTGTCCGCATCTCCAGCGCGATGTCCGCCAATTCCGCAGCATTGATTTCCGCCGTAAGATTGACGGCCAGTCTGGCTACCGCTACCTCGGCGGACAGGTCGTCTGCCATGCAATTCTCGAGAATGCGGCTGGCGGCCATCCTCTGCTCTTCTGCCGCGATCACAGCTCTGCGCTCCGGGTCCAGACCCTTTGTGCCGTCCACCTGTCCACCGCCCCCCAGCTATACTTGTATCTCTCCCGGCCGCGCAGAAAATCGAACTCCCGTGCCCCTTCGCGAGCGGCTTCGGCAATGGCCTCGCCGATCAGGATCGCGCCGGGGCTCTCCTGCGCATAGGCCAAGTCGAAACCACCGAGATAGGCATAGGCGCGACCATGATGATGGAAGCCATAATACGCACCGACGACAGCGTCGCCGATTCCGATCAGCCAGCATCGCGCCAGATCGTTCGCGGCAAGGCGGGGCAGGGCCTTCCGATGGAATCCCAGGGCCATGTCCGTCAACACGCCACCGCCCTCTCCAGCCCAACGGGCTTTGTGCAGGCGGATCAGGTGGCCGAGAAACATCTCTGGTGCGGCTTCCGCACGCGTGATCGTTACCCGGCCTCTCCGTCGCGCGGCTCTTAGAGCGCGACGAAGCTGTCGTCTTCGCCGCGCGGGAACCGAGCCCGCAATCGTCTCGCCGCCGGCCAAGGCAAGCACTGGGCAGGCGGCATGGCCGGCAGACAGGTTCTCTTCAATATCGGGCAGTACGAGATCCAGGGACACGGCTTCAGCCGGAAGATCCGGCAGAATCCATTGCGCCCATTCGAGCGAAAGCACTGTTTCGGCAATCGCGGTCCCGACGGTTTTCTTGAGTTCGGGTACGCAAAGAACATCGAGATAGTCGCTCAGCGATATCCCGATCGGAAGCAGGCGCGAACCTGACGCGTGCCTCTCGAGATAGAGCGGTGCCAGTCCCGCGAGATCATTTCCGCTCCACACAGCGATCACCGAGAGATCGCCAGGCGCGAACGTCCGCCACCATGGCAACAGCCAGGCGGGCGACTGGAAAGGCGTGGCAGAGGCGCATTGCGACCAGAGCGGCCACCAATGCGGCTCAAGATCGTCGAACGCACCCGGGTCCCGTATGACATCGGTGCGCAAGCCGTTCACTGCGCGGCCCTCGACCCCGAGTGGGAAGCGCCGAATTCTGCCAATGCCCGATAGGCATCCATGTAGGCCAAAATCATGCGATCGAGCGAGAAGCAATGTCGCGCCTCGCCCAGGCATGTTTCGTTGTCGAGGTCGGCCGAGGCCTTTATGGCGCTCGCCATCTCGTCAACATCGTTGACGAGAAATCCGGTCTTGCCGTGTTCGATGACATTGGGCAGGGCGCCATTCGGAAAGGCCACAACAGGCGTGCCGCACGCAAGCGCTTCCATGGCAACCAGTGAGCTTGTTTCCGCGGCAAGACTCGGAATGACCAGGCAACGGGCGGCATTCAGAAGCCTCCGCTTGGCGGAAAACCCGAGCGGTCCCAAGAAGCGCCGCCGTCTGTCGAGGCGAGGCGCCACCTCGTCGGCGAAATACTGGACATGTGTCTGGTAGGGATAGATCTGACCGCCAATCGCAAGCGGCACGGCGGCACGCTTGGCGGCCTCGATCGCCAGATGGACGCCCTTCTCCGGGCAAATTCGGCTCAGCACGAGCGCAAAATTGCGCCGCGATCGCATCTCGTTCAGCGCATCGATGTCTACGCCGTTTGGGATCGGCGCGATCAGTCTCGATCCAGGCGGCGCGGTTTTTTGCTGCGCCTCCGAAACAGCATGCAGCCACAGGTCCTTACGGGCCGGTCTCAGCACGTCGGGTGGATACCAGGCGAGCGGCAGGTGCAGGCTCACAAGCGTCGGGCCGTCGCCAGGGAGATAGGCGTCGAAATCGATGCCGTGCAGGTGAACGACGTCGATCGGCCAACGCGCCCGGGCCGCAGCGATTGCCGCGCGATGCGCGCGTTGGGCGCGGCTTTTTGCCGTCTCATCGAGCACGCCTGTTTCCGCGGGTGTCTCAACCAGTGTCCCGGCCGCGCTGGAGCCCCGGCAGGCGACGACGATGGAATGATGGCCTTGCCGCACCAGCGCGCGATCCAGCATCGACAGCACCTGCTCGGCACCGCCGACCGCATCGGGGCCGACGGGCGCAAGCGGATAGGCGACGTTGAGCACGGTAAGCGTCATGGCTGATCGAGCCGAAGCTCCTCATGCGCGCGAGCCGCGGCGCTCAGCCAGGTCGTGGGCTCGAACCCCAACGGCAGCAATTGATAATAGAGCCTCCCGTTGTTGGGTAGTGCGCGGAAGTTATAGGCGGGCGCCAAACGGAATCGCTCTGTCGCCCCAAAGAACGATGCAAGCGTCCGCAACTGGGTCGTGTAGCTGGCCAGCATGGCTCGCTTAAGCCGAAAGGCCGATTCGGTCAGACGTACCTCGATACGATCCGTCCCGAGATCATCGGCGAAATCCTGGAAGACAGGGCCTTTCGGCCCCGCGGCGTAAAATGCCATCTCGATGATGCTGGGCGCCGGACACCGGTCGCGGCGCAGCAACTGACAGGCGGCATGAACCGCGAAGGCAGTGGCGTCGTGGTCGGGATGTCCTCCTTCATAGGGATGCGTGCAGACGAAGCGGATCTCGGCGGCAGCCAAGAGGCAGGCCAGCTCCTGCGCGAGCGGGACGAGATGCATGACCGTTTCCGTATCAGGATAGTCAAGGCGGGTCAGGATTCCGCACGACAGGCCCACCGCCGACAGCGCGGCCCCCAATTCACCGCGACGGGCATCGGCGTAGTCTTGCCACGTATCGAAACCATTGGCTTTTGCGTCGGCAAGGTTGCGCGGGGCTCCGTCCGTGACATGCACGATACGGCACTCAGACAGTCCGGCGAGGTGGCCGCCGATGCCAATCGTCTCGTCGTCCGGGTGCGCCACGACGATCATTATACCGGCACCTGGATCGACGTCGTTGCCGGTCAGCCGTGTGGCGAATTCTGCCAGCAGATTAGGTGACTGGTCGATGGACGACATGGTGACCTCATGCGGCCGAGACCCGCCGCATCGGCATCGCGTCGCTGTGCACGCCAGGTGCGTAGCGGCGCATCATGCTCGCACAGAATTCAGCGAATTCTTCGGGCACTTGTGGCGGACTTGTGTGGTGAGGCTGCATGCCCCGGTGTTCGGGCGTGAAGCAAAAAGTGACGGTGACGTCGAAATCCGCCAGGGCTTCCATCTGGCGGTCGAACCAATCGAGAGCGTTCGGTCTGAAACTGTCGGCCCAGGAAAGGCCCGTGCGCAGATTTGTGACGCCCAGCCGCTTCATCCAGGCGACGGCTTCGTCCAGCCGGTGGTCCTCGAAATGGAACCACTGGACCAAGCCCATCTGCGGAGTGTGGCGCAGGAATTCCTCAAGAGCCGGCTTGGGCGTGCCATCCTCGCGCAGCAGGCCCATGTAGAAATGACGGTAATAGGAGGAGCCTTCCACCTCGCGATGCCGCGTGGTCGCGCCCCAGGCGTGCGGCAAATCGTAGAGGCTGTACCATTGGACGCGGGGTGCGCGGCCAAGCAGCAGCTCCGCAGTCCGCCGCAGGCCCCAGACCTGGACCTCCTCGGCGCCGAAGCTCGACACGCCGGCTTCGCTGATCCAGATCGGCAGATCGGTGATTTCGGCAATCTCGGCGAGCTTTTGCGGCCATTCATGCATTTGCCAAAGATTCCAGTCGAGCGGGAAGCCATGCACGGCAACGGCGTCGACACGATCGAGCACACCGTACCCCTTCATCAATGACATGAACCCGGCGTCGATCGGCGAAATGCCACCGAGCACCCGGGTGATCGCCGGGTTTTCGAGACCGATCGCATCGGCCGCCAGGATTGCCATGTTCGCGAAGCGGCTCCAGTCCGGATCGAGTTCGGGGTCCCAATGCGACTTGTTGTTGGGCTCGTTCCAGATCATCGCAGCTTCAATCATCGTTTCTTCCTTTCGCAGGGTAGACCGCGCCTCCGCCAGCCGGCTCACCGGACGCACGGCAGAAGTAGACCTCGTCTTCCGGGTGAAGCAGGATCTCGAAACCTGAGCTGCGCAGCATGGCTTCGATGCAACTGCGGTTCGGAATCCACCAGTTGGTCGGATCGTCCGCATAGCGGTGTTCGATGAAGTGCAGTTTCGGAAACTCAGGTCGATCGAACAGATCGTGCGTCCAGAAATGGTAGTTCTGTTCGAGCGCGGGGACCTCGCTGCTGCCGCGTTGCATCGACTGGAAGATCACCAGATCCCGCGCGACGTGCCGGCGGATCAGGTCGAGTGCCAGCAACGGGTGGCGCAGGTGATAGAGCACACCCATGAAGAGCACGATGTCGAAAGTCTCGCCGAGGGCGCCGACGTCATAGACCGACAGCTCGCGAAATTCGATGTCGCAGTCGGCGATTTCGGCGGCGAAACGCGCCTGCGTCAGATAGGCCACGTCGAAATCGATGCCGAGCACGCGATCGGCGCCCCGCTTCTTCATTTCAATGGAATAGAAGCCGGCGTTGCAGCCGATGTCGAGCACCGACTTGCCTGAAAGATCGGCCGGGATCGCATCAGCGAACTTCTGCCATTTGACCAAAGGATAGTTGCCGAGGAAATGATCGGGAGCCGTCTGAACGCCGGCCAATTCCATGTTGTGAAACCACGGGCCCAGCGCATCGATGCGACGGCGAATTTCCGCGTCGGAATGCAACATGGTCAGCCTCCTTCGCCTGGCAGGTACGGCACCTGGGAACTGCTGGGCGGCACCAACATCGGCGTGCCTTCGTCTTCCGACGTTTCGTTGTTTTCAAGTAGCCGCAGTGCCGTGCGGTAGCCGTTGAACGTCCCCACATCGACATAGGCCAAGCCCGCCTTGACGCCTAAGGCTTCACCTCCGACGTCCAGATAGGCATTGACCAGCGTGCCGAAATATTCGTCGCAACCATCCCGCTCGCGCCAGAGCCCCGCGAGCCGGTGAAAGATGCGGCCCGGCATCTTGAATGCTCCCCATACCCAGTCCGTGGCCGCGTCCTGCTGCTTGACCTGGATCTGCTCGACCCGGCCATCCTGATCGGTGACCACGGCGTCGAAAAGCTCCGGCCGGTCCACAGGAAACAGCAGGAACGACAGACGGTCGTCAGGAAGTTGGCAGAAGCCGTCCTCGGGAAACCAGATCGTATCCGGCAGACCGATCAGCACCGTTTCTTCCGGCATGACGAGAGGCGCGGCGCGGAAGATCGCGTCGCAAAGGCCGACCGGAGAGGGCTGGGCCACGAAGATAGCGGCGGCGCTGTCATAGCCGGCGGCATAATATTCGAGTATGTCCGACTTGCCCGAGCCGATGATGAAGCAGATCCTGTCGACGCCGTTGCGCACCATTCGGCGCACCAGATATTCGCTGACCGCGCAGGGGCGCTCGGTTTGCCCGTCCATCCGGCTGCCCACCGGCAGCAACTCCTTGGAAAAGCCCAGCGGTTGAATGCGGCTGCCGCGCCCCGCGGCGGGCACGATGCCCAACATCAGACGGCTTCCTTCATCTGTTCGCTTGCCGGCGCCCGGGGCGCCTCATTCAGGATTCGATCCAGTTCCGCGGCGCGGCGAGCGGATGTGTGTTCATCGAGCACGCGTTCACGGGCTCTACGGCGCAGCGCTTCGATCTCGCCATCCGATAAACCGAGCGCTGCGACCACGTCTTCCGTGGAATGCGCGAGCAGTATCTCCTTGCCAGGCTCGAAGAAGCTTTCCAGGCCCGGCCAGTCATCTGAAACGATCGCGGCGCCGCAGGCCGCCGCTTCGAACAACCGGCCCGAGGGGCACCAACCCTTACGCGCCATCGCCTCGCGGGTGACGTTCAGGGTCAGACGTGACGAGCAGAAGAAGGCCGGATGGTCGGCGGGCGGCAGATGCCTGACGAAGAAGATATTGTCGCTCCACGGGAAATCCTGCGGGTATTGTGCGCCGCCAATGACAAAGCGGCGGTCGGGCATCCGGACTGCCGGCGCGACAAGCAATTTTTCGACGCCGGTCTGCCGATCGTCGGCATAGGTGCCGAGATAGGACAGATCTCCGGCAAATTCGGCCCGAGGCTGCGACGGCCGATGGTGGCCGGGATCCACATGGCCATAGAGCGGCACGACGAGACGCGCGCCCAGCATGGTCTTGAGTGCATCAAGCGCCGGGCCGCCGGTGTAGCTCAGCACCAGGTCGAAATCGCGAAGCCCTTCCGGGCCGAAATAGGGTGGCTGGTCGCCTTGTTCGATGCGCGCCAGCGTCACCGCAGTATCAAGATCATAGAACACTTTCAGTCCGGGACAGCTCTCGCGCGCGAGGTGTGAGGCTTGAACAGCATCCGGGCAGTAGGAGGTGACAATGACAGCGTCAGCCTCCCGGACCGCGACCGCCGCGGCCTGGGCAACATCATCCCAACCCCCATAGAGCACCACGTTGCCGCCATCGAGATGGTCGAGGTCCCTTGCGCCGGCGTAGTAGGGGGTGTCGTGCTCAAAGAAGCTGATACGCCAGCCGAGTGGCGCGAGCGCTCGTATCAGCCCGCGCCAGAGCGTGGCGTGTCCGTTTCCCCAGGAGGAAGTGACAGTGAGACCGAAGATGACCATGCGCATCGGCAGCTCCCGTCAGGCGACTTCATTCAGGCGAATGAGCTTTGAGCCCCAGTCGCCATGGACGATGGTGGTGATCGAGGCGGG
Organism: Mesorhizobium sp. B1-1-7; assembly: GCF_006442705.1. Taxonomy (NCBI): domain Bacteria; kingdom Pseudomonadati; phylum Pseudomonadota; class Alphaproteobacteria; order Hyphomicrobiales; family Phyllobacteriaceae; genus Mesorhizobium; species Mesorhizobium sp. B1-1-7. The sequence goes on from NZ_VFWQ01000007.1 coordinate 68,715, forward strand.
CTCAATGTCGAAACGAAAGCAGTCGCCGAGCTGAAGGCCAAGGACCTTGCACACCGCAGCCTTGATGACGTCCGCATGGCTGATCAGCGCGACGTATTGGTTTGGCTTCTGTTGGCGCAACGCATCCATCAGGCCGATAACCCGCTGCTGCGTATCCAGCATGGTCTCGCCGCTCGGCGTGCGTGCGTTCTGTCGCTGGTCATTCCACATTCGCCAGGCGGCATCGCCATTCAGCTCTTCGAACGTCTTGCCGGACCATGCACCGAAGTCGATCTCATCCAATTCGCGGCGGATCGAAACATGCTCGACGCCGCATGACATGGCGATGGGTTTCGCGGTCTCCAACGTGCGCTTGCGTGGACTGCTCAAAATCGCGGCAAGCGGCTCCCTCGCCATGCGTTGGGCCAGATTCTGAGCCTGTGACCGGCCGGCGGTGCCGAGGTCGATATCGTTCAGGCGGCCGGCCAGGCAGCGGCCGACGTCGTCATGCGCCGCATGCCGGACAAGGAAGAAGGTCGTGGTCATTCCGCAGCGTCGAGCATCGGCTCGTCCCTGCCTGCGATGAAAGCGAGCGTCCGCAGGCGGGCCTCGGCGTCGGTGAACTGCTCCGGTGGCGACTTCATGAAGTAACTGCACGGCCCCGTGAGCGCCCCCGCAATACCGCGATCGAGAGCAAGCTTGGCGCAGCGCACGGCGTCGATCACCACGCCGGCGGAGTTGGGCGAATCCCAGACTTCCAGCTTCAGCTCGGCATTCAATGGCACGCCGCCGAAAGTCGTGCCTTCGACGCGGATGTAGGCCCATTTGCGATCGGTGAGCCAAGGCACATGATCGCTTGGTCCGACATGAATGTTGCCAGGTTCAAGCGGAACGTCGATCTGGCTGGTGACTGACTGTGTCTTGGAAATCTTTTTCGATTCCAGCCGCTCCCGCTCCAGCATGTTGAGGAAATCCGTGTTGCCGCCGAAATTAAGCTGGTAGGTGCGGTCGATACGCACGCCACGTTCCCGGAAAAGGTTGGCGAGCAGCCGGTGAACAATCGTCGCGCCCACCTGGCTCTTGATGTCGTCGCCGATAAGGGGAAGGCCTCGCTCTTCGAAACGTCGACGCCATTCCGGCCGCGAGGCGATGAAGACCGGAATGCAATTGACGAACCCGCATCCGGCTTCCAGAGCGCGTTCGGCATAGAACTGGGTGGCCGCTTCGGAGCCGACCGGCAAATAGGATACCAGCACCTGGGCTCCGCTTTCGCGAAGGGCTGCGGTCACGTCGGCGACCGGTTCCTCCGCTTCCTCGATTTCGTCGCGCAGATATTTGCCGATGCCGTCGAGCGTCGGCCCGCGTTCCACGCGCACGCCAATCGGCGCCACGTCGGCAAACCGGAAGGTGTTGTTTGGGGCGCTGTAAATTGCTTCGGCCACATCGCGCCCCACCTTGCCCTTGGCGACGTCGAAAGCACAGACGACCTCGATGTCGTCGACGTGGTAGCCGCCGAGATCGGCATGCATCAGCCCAGGGATAGGCTCGTTGCTTTTTGCCTGGCGATAGTAGGTTAGGCCTTGCACGAGGGAGGACGCGCAATTGCCGACGCCGACGACGCCGATGCGAACCTTTTTCGATGTCACGAAACTGCCGCCTCTGCTGTTGAGGGAACCTTCCACGTCACCGAACTGGGACGGGCCAGGAATGTTCCTTGAGAGCCGGAATAATTGCGAAGTCGAATCGAGGATCGGCATGTCTGCTTCGCGGACGGCCAGCACATAGACCGATCGCAACGCTCTATGACCGATTCTTGACCTCCCTGTTGGGCGCCACGGCTGCCGGGCTCGGGAGAGGTCTGTCCTCGATGGCCAGTTCTAGCGCGATTTTGACTTCAACCCGGCAAGTCGAGCTCTCGCTCCCTCTGCGATCACCTTTAGCTCGCTGGCCTGGGCGGCTTCGATCGCAAAGGCCCTGGACGGTAGGACGCCGGGATCTTTCTGGTGATTTTGAAGCTGCAGCTCATCCTCGATTTGCTCAAACAGGTGTTCGGGATTGCTGGAATCTTTGGCGGCTTCGGTGAGCAGCAAGGTCACGAGCACTCGAATAGCGTTCAGCCGGCCCTCGATTTCTTCGGCGGGAATATCTGACATTCGCTTCCTTCTTGCGCTCGGAGCCAGACTGCGGTTGTCGGCACATGCGTTTAACGGCGTGGCTCCCCGGCCATCGCCGGTGAAAGCCTGATCACCGTTGTGTAAATGTCGTGCTTAAAAAGCCGTAGCTCGGCCAGTTGTTCCGATCCGGGTGCTCAAAACGCCGGCGAAGGCCATGGAACCTCGCCGGGTCTCCCAAGTTAAAGCGCGGGAGGAATACCATGTCGTTGAACGCCGCCCTCTTTCTGCTGGTGGGTTGCGCGCTCTGGGTTCCCGCCAACGCTGGTATCTGGGTCGCCGCAGAAGTCGAATGTGCGAGACCTGTCGAGCCGCCGGGTGTGCCGACGTTCACGACGATCGAAGCTACACAGCGGGCCGAAGCGCCAACCGGATCTCAGTCCCCGCCGGATAGCGGGCTGTCGTTGTTCCTACGCAACGGTTGCGGCGCGTGTCATGCCATAAGAGGCACCGAGGCCCATGGGACGATTGGCCCGGACCTGTCCCACGTCGGGTCGCGAAGAGCAATTGGTGCGGGGGTCCTGCCGAACACCGAGGAAGCCATAGCACGTTTCATCGCTCGACCTGATTTACTAAAACCGGGTGTGAAAATGCCTGCGTTCGATATGCTTCCGCAAATCGAAATCCAGACGATCGCGCGCTACCTGAAAGCCTTGCAGTGATGCCCGGTCATCGGATCTATCCTCGGACAAAGGCGCCCAATGCCCCTTCCGAGGAAGAAGATGAGATCAGCAGGGTGACGAACCAGCCGATAATGGTCCGACTCAAGCACGTTCTCATTGCCGCCGTCTGTTTGCCTATCGTCATTTTGCTCGGAGCGTGGATTGGGTTTTTCAATGTTGGTGCCAGCACCGGCCATTGGAAGATGACGGCCTGGTTTCTGGAACTCGCCATGCGCTCGGCCGTGCGCACTTATGCTTTGACCGTAAACGCGCCGAGAACTCTCGACAGGCGCGGGATCCCGGCAGCGGCCGGCCATTTTGCGCAAGGCTGCGCGATCTGCCACGGCGCACCTGGCGAACTTCGCTCGCCGGCGGTGCTGCGCATGCTTCCACAACCGCCGGATCTGGCGCTGACGGTCGGAGATTGGACCGACGCCCAGCTTTTTCGGATCGTCAAGCACGGGATACGTTTCACAGGAATGCCCGCATGGCCGGCCCGCGACCGCGATGACGAAGTCTGGGCGATGGTTGCTTTCCTGCGGGAGCTGCCGAAGCTAGATGGGAACGAATTTCGGGCACTTGCTTTTGACGCCGGGGGCGCAACAGGCAACGCGCAGCAGCCTACTAATCCGGGCGCACTCGCCAACTGCACTCGCTGCCACGGGAGTGACGGCGAGGGGAGGAGTGGTCTCATCCCTGCGCTCGCTGGGCAAAACGAAGCTTACCTGCTCGCCAGTCTCGAGGCCTTTGCCAGAGGCGATCGCACAAGCGGCTTCATGGCTCTGCCGGTGACCGGCATCGCCCCTGCGGAGATGGCCGCGCTTGCCCGCCATTTTGCAGCACAGCCGCCGGTCTCGACGGACGGCGATCCAGTCCCGGCGGAAGTGATCAACAGAGGACAGCAAATCGCGGAGGCCGGAATTCCGGAACGGAACGTCCCTGCCTGTTCCGGCTGCCACATCGGCGCTGACAAGAATCCGAACTATCCCCGCCTCGACGGCCAGCACGCGCCCTATCTCGAAGGGCAACTGAAGCTGTTCCGGTCCGAGGGCAGGGGCGGTACGCAATTCTGGCGTATCATGGCCGCCGCGGCCCAACGCCTTACGGACGAGGACATACGGGCAGCAGCGGCCTATTTCTCCAAGCGCTCTGAAGGCCGTCAATGAATACATCTGGATGTCGCGGAAGTCTGTCGAGCAGGGAAGGGCGGTGCCACGTAGCCTGCGTCGAGGCAAGCTCAAGGAACTTTATTCTTCCCTACCGGTTCTAAAACTCACGGATGGCCGGTTAGGCAGGCAGCCGAGTGAAGCGTCTTCCTCTTGGTGACCACCCCGAATGGATCTTTGGCCGGCTCACGAGATGCAGAACTTCGGGGTCGGCGACTGCCCCGGACGTCCACCGTCGCAGTTATGGCGCGTAAATACCGCAAAACAGAAGAACGCCGCCAATGAGGCAGAAGGCAAGGAGCGTCGCAAGGTAGAAGCCGGGCTCGCCGAAAATCTTGATGTCGCGTCTGAGACTCACGGCTCCGCCCCTTCGACATGGGAAGAACCCAACAACACGGAACGGGACGGGAGAGTTCCGGATGCCGCGCTCCCCCTGTTTCGGGGTGTCTCCGAGAGGGTTCGGTCGCCGTTGGCCGGTCCGCTGGCTGTCATTGTTGACTCCGCTCTCCTTCCGGGCTGCGCCGGCGTGCAGTCGGCGCTAGATCCGCATGGCGAGCAGGCCGACACGCTGGCTGTTCTGTTCTGGACCTTCACGGCGGTGCTCGGTGTCGTCTGGCTCGTCACCATGGCTGGCCTGCTACTCGCGCTGACGCACCGGCGCGACAGTCGGGGCGAACCGGCAGAAGGCGCGCGCCCAGCCGTCAACCGGCCGATGCTTATCGCCTTTGCCGCGATGCTGACGTCCACCACCATCATCCTCTCAGGTTTGGCGCTGCTCAGCTTCGGCGGACAAAGGGCGATTTTTGCGGATGGGGCCGGCGGCGCGCTGGCGATCTCAGTCACGGGCCACCAGTGGTGGTGGCAGGTCCGCTATGAAGGAAACGGTGGCTTCGAAACGGCGAACGAGATTCGCATCCCGGTCGGCAGCCCGGTCGACATCAAGCTCGCCACGGCGGATGTCATCCATTCGTTCTGGATACCAAGTCTCGCGGGCAAGCTCGATCTCATCCCCGGCAAAAGCAACGAACTCCGTATCGAAGCGAGCAAGCCCGGCATATATCGCGGCCAGTGTGCCGAATTTTGCGGTCAGCAGCATGCGCATATGGCGATATTCGTCGTGGCGCTGGAGCCAAACGATTTCCAACGCTGGCGCGCCGGTCAGGCTGCGGCGGCAAAGCCGGTCGATCTGGCGCAGCAAAGCGCCGTGACGTCCACTTTGCCTGAGAACTTGCAATGAGCCTTTCGGTCGAAGAACCTCGCGCGGCCCGTGACTCCGATCTGGGCGACGAGGAACTGCGCGCAAGGTTGAACAAAACCTGGGGCACGACGCGCGGCCTAATCGGCGCCCTTTCAACCGTCGACCACAAGATCATCGGAATCCGCTATGCCGTGACCGCCTTCGCGTTCCTGCTCGCCGGCGGCATTCTAGCGATCATCATGCGGCTGCAGCTTGCGCGACCGGACAGTCACCTCGTCGATGCCGAGCTCTACAACCAGCTTTTCACCATGCACGGCACCACGATGATGTTCCTGTTCGGGGTGCCCGTCGGCGAGGCGTTCGCCGTCTACCTCGTGCCGCTCATGGTCGGCACGCGCAATATCGCCTTTCCGCGCCTCAACGCCTTTTCCTACTACGTCTACCTGTTCGGCGGCCTGATGTTATGGGGCGGGTTCGCGTTGAGCATTCGCCCGGATGTCGGTTGGTTCTCTTATGTGCCGCTCGCAAACCTGGATTTCACTCCAGGCAAGGGGCCAGACTACTGGGCGCAGATGATCACCTTTACCGAGGTCGCTGCGCTTGCGGTATCTGTGGAGATCGTCGTCACAGTGCTGAAGCAGCGCGCGCCGGGCATGACGCTCGACCGTATCCCGCTGTTTGTGTGGGCGATGCTCGTCAACTCCTTTATCATCATCTTCGCCATGCCGGCGATCATGCTTGCCTCGTCGATGCTGATCATGGAGCGGCTGGTCGGCACCCAGTTCTTCAATGCCAAAGCCGGCGGCGACCCGCTGCTTTGGCAGCACCTGTTCTGGTTCTTCGGCCATCCCGAGGTGTATATTATCTTCCTGCCCGGAACCGCTTTCGTCTCGGCGATCATCGCAACCTTCGCCCGGCGGCCGATATTCGGTTATCTGCCGATGGTGCTGTCGCTGATCGCGATCTGCTTCCTGTCCTTTGGTCTATGGGTCCACCACATGTTCGTGACCGGCCTGCCACAGGTCGGCGCGGCATTCTTCACCGCCTCCAGCATGGCTATCGCCATTCCGAACGGCGTCCAGATATTCTGCTGGATCGCCACGCTCTGGGACGGAAAGCCGGTGCTCAAGACCCCGCTGATCTTCGTGTTCGGCTTTTTCTTCATCTTTGTCGCAGGCGGACTTTCGGGTGTCATGCTGGCGTCGGTGCCCATCGATACGCAGGTACACGATACCTATTTCGTCGTCGCCCATTTCCACTATGTGCTGATTGGCGGCACTCTCTTTCCGCTTGTCGCCGCCGTCTACTATTGGTTCCCGAAGGTGACGGGTCGGCTGATGGATGAGCGGCTCGGCAAGTGGCAGTTCGCTCTCGCTTTCATCGGTTTCAATATCGCCTTTTTTCCGATGCATCTGCTCGGCCTGTGGGGCATGCCGCGCAGGGTCTATACGTACCCGGCGGAGATGGGCTGGGGCGGGCTCAACCTGCTCGCCAGCGCCGGTGCGCTGCTGTTCTTCGCAAGCTTCGTGCTGATGCTTTACAATATGGCCGTCAGCGCCCGCTCCGGTCCCGTAGCCGGCGACAATCCCTGGAATGCCGATACGCTGGAATGGGCGACTACCTCGCCGCCCCAGGCGCAGAATTTCGATCGCATTCCCTATGTCACAAGCGGCTCGCCGCTTTGGGATGAGGACGATGTCAAGCCGGTGGTGAGCGGCCTCAAGGTCGACGAACGCGAACTGGTCGTGACAAGCGTCACCGAGGCCCGGCCTGATATTCGCGAGGAATCTCCGGCGCCTTCGATTTGGCCCTTTCTGGCGGCGTTCGCCACCGCCGTGATCTTCATCGGTTCGATCTACACGCCATGGGCGATAACCTGGGGTTCGCCTGTCGTCGCCATCGTGCTCGTTGCCTGGTTCTGGCCGAAATCCATGGAGGAGAACACCTAAATGCCCCGCACGGTCATCGATGTCTCGGGTTTGCCGACCTATGCCTTCGGCTCGCGCGTCACCCCATGGTGGGGCACCTTCTCCTTCTGTCTGCTGGAAGGAACCGGCTTCGCCCTTGGAATTGGCGGCTATCTCTACCTGGCCGTCACCAACAAGGATTGGGCGAGGGATGCCATTCCCTTGAACCTGGTCTGGTCCTCGCTCTTCACGCTTGTCCTTGTTGTCAGCGCGCTGCCGAACTTCCTGACGAGGCGCGCGGCGATGCGGGAGGACTTGCGCCCGGTCCGCCTGCTGCTGCTCGTCATGAGTGCGGTCGGTCTGCTGCTCATCGGGCTGCGCATCATCGAATTTTCGGCGTTGCCGGTACGCTGGCGCGACAATGCATACGGTTCCTTCGTCTGGCTGCTGCTCGGCCTGCACGGTGTGCATGTGCTGACCGACGTCGCCGATACGCTTGTCCTGACCGTGCTGATGTTCACGCGGCATGGCAGGGGTAAACGCTTCAGCGATGCCGAGGACAATGCGTTTTACTGGTACTTCGTCGTGCTCTCGTGGCTGCCGCTTTACGCGGTGCTTTATTGGGTGCCGAGACTTTGATGCGGGTTGCCCGCTCCTTTCGCCGGGCGTCGTTGCTCGGAAGACTCCTTTCGGCGCCATGTGCGTTGCTGGCGCCGACCGTTGCGTTCGCCCACGGCGCGGACCAGGTACCTGGCGGCTGGTCATTCTCCGCCATGACCGTCATTCCACTTGGTGTCGTATTGTTCCTCTATACCTGCGGTGTTGCCCGGCTTTGGTGGCAGGCAGGAGCGGGACGCGGCGTCACTTGGCGGCAAATGAGCTGTTTTGTGGCGGGCTGGGCGGCGCTTGGACTGGCACTTGTGTCTCCGCTGCATGGACTGGGCGAGCGGCTCTTTAGCGCGCACATGATCGAACACGAGGTGCTGATGATCGTCGCGGCTCCCGCGCTTGTACTGTCGAGGCCTTTCGGCGCCATGTTGTGGGCATTTCCGCCCTCCACGCGGCGGCACCTTGCCGGCGGCGCACATTGGGCATTTCTGCGAATGACATGGAGAAGCCTGAGTGAGCCGGCCTCCGCCACCGTCCTGCACGGTCTCGCCATCTGGCTATGGCATATGCCGGTCCTGTTCAATGTCGCGCTTGCCAGCGAGCCGGTGCACTGGCTGCAGCATTTCAGCTTCTTGACGAGTGCGCTGCTCTTCTGGTGGGCCTTGCTCAATGGCCGCGCCCGCCGCAAAGGCCACGGCGCGTCGGTGTTTTATCTGTTCTTCACCTCCATGCATTGCGGTCTGCTCGGCGCGATTCTGGCCCTGTCGAAAAATCAGATATTCGTGGGGAACGACTCGGCAGCACCGCAATGGGGCCTGACAGCGCTTGAAGACCAGCAACTCGGCGGCCTGATCATGTGGGTGGGCGCCAGCGCGTTTTATTTAGCGGCCGCGTTGATCCTTGCTGCGCTTTGGATCGGCAGCGGATCGTCCGCGAAGAAGAAAGTCGGTGGCAGCGCGAGTTCCGTTCGGGATTGACCCGACACCTGCAGGATGACTGCCGACCTCTGCTGTCGAACCGGCTTGCCACCATCGGCCGCGACCGGATGTCATCTCACCACCTGCGGACGGAACAGCTCATTCCTTCCAATCTGGCCCTCAAACCCGGCCCATGAGCACCAGGATCACCAAGATGATTAGGATGACGCCGACGATGCCCGATGGCCCATAACCCCAGCCCGACGAATATGGCCAGGTCGGTATCGCGCCGATTAGCAGCAGGATCAGAATAATGATAAGGATTGTGCCGAGGCTCATATCTGTTCCTCTTCAAGGTGATGCGCGGACCTGCTACTGAGCCGCTTTTTCGTCATGACATCTGACGCTCAAGGCTCAGTCCAGCCTGCGCAACATGTCAGCTTCCTGCTCGAGGATGCTGGCGACTTCTTCGCGTTGGAGATGCGTCATCATCAGGCTGACGCAACATTCGAGATACGTGATGGACGATCGTCGCAGGAAGTCGGCGGTTTGCGCGGCCGCCATCTGCTCGATGTCCTTGGCTGATCGCTTCGACTGCACGACTGCGTTCTCCGTGCCGGGGGTGATCGGGCCCAACCAGAATCTCTGTCGGATGTTCCCCTTCGGCGTAAAGAACGCGGGTCGCATCCGGATTGTCGCGGCCGCCAGGTTCAAATCCACCTGCGCCCGACCTGTTTGTCGCTGCGACCGGCGGCTCTGCCGCACCGTTGCCAAGATCGGCGAAATAAATGACCGTCTGCAGCAGACCTTGCCTGAGAGGCACTTTGGGCGACCAGCCAAGAAGCGACCGTGCACGGGCGATGTCGGGGCGCCGCCGGCGAGGGTCGTCTTCCGGCAAAGGCAGGAATTTCACGGGCGATCTGGTGCCGGTCAGTTCCCTCACCAGGCCTGCCAGATCGAGGATGGTGAATTCTCCAGGGTTACCCAGGTTGATCGGCTGGCGCGGATTGGGCTCGATATCCATGAGCCGCAACAGTCCTTCGACCAGATCGGTGACGTAGCAGAAGGACCGGGTCTGTCGGCCATCGCCGAATATCGTCAGCGGCCGCTTTTCCAGCGCTTGCATGACAAGGTTCGAGACGATGCGGCCGTCGGCGGGATCCATCCTAGGCCCGTAAGTGTTGAAGATGCGGGCAACACGGACATCGGCCATGTCGGCTCTCAGATAGTCGAAGCAAAGTGTCTCCGCGGTGCGCTTGCCTTCGTCGTAGCAGGCGCGCGGGCCGGTGCAGTTCACATGGCCGAGATAGTCCTCGCGTTGGGGATGTTGTTCGGGATCGCCATAGACTTCGCTCGTTGATGCCTGCAGGAACCGTGCGTCGTCGCAAACTGCAAGCTCGAGCAGATTGAGCGTTCCGATCACGCAGGTGCGCGTCGTGTGGATGGGATCGGCTTGGTAGCGGGGCGGCGATGCCGCACATGCCAGGTTGAAAATACGATCGACCGGCTCGCCGAGCTCGAGCGGATTGCAGATATCTTGCTCGATCAGCCGAAATCGCGATTGGCCGATGAGCGACGTGATGTTTTCTATTCGGCCGGTGAGAAAGTTGTCGACACAGATTACGCGATAACCATCGCGAAACAGGGCTTCGCATAGGTGCGAACCGAGAAAACCGGCACCGCCGGCGACAAGCACCGTCCGTGTCCGTTGGGCCTTTTTTGAACGCCGCATCTCTGTGTTCTCCTGTCGTCTGCCTGTCATGCTGCACTCTCGACGCCCAGATCGAGCACCGGACGGATCTGTCCTGACTGCGTCAGTGCGGACGTGAATTCACGTGCCCGAGCGGTTCCCGTGTGTCTTGCCAGGACCAGCGAATGTGCCTGTCTGGCCATACGGAGTCTTGCCCTGTCTGACTGTGTCAGAAGGATTCGCGTCACATCATCCGCGCTGCCGGCCGTCTGGATCGCCGAAGCCGGAAAGAAGTTATCGAGGCCGGGCCAGCGGTCGCTGATGATCGGCGTCCCGCACGCCGCAGCCTCGAAAAGCCGCACGCTGGGCGACCATCCGGCTGCGATCATCGAGGTGCGTGTCACATTTAGCGTGTAGCGCTGCCGGCTGTAGAAATCGGCATGCTCGGCAGGCGGCAGATGTTCGATCCGCGCGACATTGTCTGGCCAGGCGATATCGCGAGGATATTGCGCGCCCGCCACGACGAAGCGTCGATCCGGGAGCCGACGCGCAGGCTCAAGCAGAAGTGCTTCCAGGGTCTGCTGCCGGTCCGCGCTGTAGGTGCCGAGGTAGCCTAGATCCCATTCGATCGTATTGCCGTTTCGATGGTGTCGCTCGGGATCGACGGAACAGTAGAGGGGCTCTGCCCGGCGGGCGCCGAATTCGGATGTCAGGCGTTCGAGAGTCGGCCCGCCCGTAAAGGAGAAATAGATGTCGAAATAGGGAATCTGCCGGCGGGCCAGATAATCGCAATCATCTTCGGCAACCCTTGCCAGCGTCACCGGCGTGTCGATGTCATAAAAGCAGAATTGCCCGGTGCGCAGCGACGCGAGCTCGTCGATGATCGCTCTGCCCTGGGGTACGAAGGAACCGACCACCACGACATCGGCCCGCTGAAGCACTCGCTTGTGCTTGCGGTGGAGTTCGTCGACCGTGTCGTAATAGCGCAAGCGGCAGAAATCGGGCTCGCGCAGGTCGCGATGATGTGCGTACCAGGGCACGTCGCGCTCCAGGAATGTGACACGATGGCCGAGTTTGTTGAGCGCTCGCAACAGCCCCCGAAAGGTGGTCGCATGGCCGTTGCCCCACGAAGAGGACAACGAAAGACCGAGGAAAACGATATCGAGCGGCTTCGTCATTCCGCGGCCTCCACGGTCCGGCGCTCGAAATGCGCCTTGAAGATGGTATCAACCAGTTCAGCTCTCAGCGTGTAGGTGTGTTCGGCAAGAACGCGCCGAAGCGCTGCCGCGCCGATCGCCTTCGCCCGCCGTGGCCTGAGCGTGCGCGTAATCTCGGCAACATCGACGCCGTCCCGCGCGACCAGGATTTCCTCCCCGGGCGTCAGGAACATCTCAATGCCGGCCCAGGCGTCGGTGATGAGGCAAGCGCCAGCTCCAGCCGCCTCAAAGACCCGTGTCGCGGGCGAAAATCCGTTGGTGGCCATGCTGTCACGGCTGATATTCAGCACCGCTTTTGGCGTGACGTTGAAAGCGTTGTGGTCTCGGGTGCCGACATGCCCAAGCCAGGAGACATTCGCCGGCAGCTGCTTGTCACCCCAGCCGGATCCGCCGAGCAGGAAGATTTGGCCGGCCGAGGCACGCGCGGGCTCGAGAAAGAATGACTCGACCCGTGCCTCGCGGTCCGGCAGGCGATTGCCGAGAAAAGCGAGATCGCAGGTGAAGCGGGGGTCCTGGGCAACAGGGAAGTGCGTCTCGGGATCGAGCGCATTGTAGATAGGCACGCATTCGGCCGCGCCAAATCCTCTGTAATCCCAAACGACGGGATCGCCGCCGCCATAGGTCAGCACGAGGCCGATCCTCTTCAGCGCCTCGTGGAGGGGATGGTCGGAATCGTTTCGCAATTCGCCGAGTGTCGCCGGGGCGTCGACATCCCAGAACACCGTCAGCGCGTCGCTGCGGGCGTGGTCGAGCACAGCGCGCAACAGGGCTTCGTCTTCGTAGCCGACGCCGCTGGCCTTGACGACGATGTCTGCCTGCGCGGCACGGGATGCGACCTCCATCAACCCATCCGGCGTTGCGTCATAGACGACGACGCCGCACCAGTCGGGGGGCTCGATATCGCGGTGTTTCTGCCGGTCGAAGGCATCCGGCTCATAGAAGACGATATCGTAACCGCGTCGGGACAGGGCCTTCAGCAGGCCGCGATAATAGGTGGCGGCGCCGTTCCAGTAGGACGACAGCAGACTGGATCCGTAAAACGCGATTTTCATGCGGCGGCCTCCTTTGTTGATGCGCCCTCGAATGCATGCCGATTGCCGCACGCGACGAGTATGTCGAACAACTCATCCACGCGGCGCCGGCATGTGTGGCGCGCGAGAATGGTTTCCAGTCCGGCTCCTGCCAGCGCCTTTGCAAGCTCGGCGTCATGCAGCACATTGCGCAGGTGCTGCCGCATCTCGGCGCCGTCGCGGGCGAACAGGAAATCCGTGTCGGGACGGAACAGTCCTTCGACGTCCGACCAGGGCGCCGAGACAAGAGGGATGCCGCAGGCCAATGCCTCGAACATGCGGATCGTGGGAATGCCGGGCAGGTGTTCTCGGTAAGGCCGGCGCGGGATGTGCACTGTGACACGGTGCTGCGCGAACGCTTTCGGAACGTCCGCATTGGCGATCCAGCCCTCGTAGCGCAGGCCGGCATCGGCGAGTGCGGCCAGTGCTCCCGCTGGATAGCGCACGCCATGAACGGTTCCCGACAGGCCGAGCTCGCGTGCCGGATCGATCAGGAACTGCTGGATTTCGGCGCTGCGTTCTTCATCGCCCCAATTGCCGATCCAGACCAGCTCCGACACAGGCTCGATTTCGGGATGCGGCCTGAACAAACGATCGTCCGCTGCCTCGTGCCAGGTGAAGGCCCGTTTGCCCCAACCGGCGCGAAGATAGCTCTCCCGCAATGCCTCGCCAAAAACCAGAACGCCGTCAAAATGCTCCAGGTGGAGCGCCGAAATCGACTGCGTCGACGAGACGGCGCGGTGGTGCGTGTCGTGGAACAGAAGCGTGAATTTGCCGCCATTGAGCTTGGCTCGCCCAATGCGGGCGACGAGATCTGGATCCGTCCACTCATGGACGATCACCACACCCGAGTCGGCCATCCATGCCTCGTGATCGAAAGAAGCGTCGTAGGTCACCGGAACGAGCTCGGGGAAGTCCTTGCGGAAACGTTCGATGGCGAAGGGGCCTTGCTCGGTCAGCAGGTTCGAACGGCTCCACCCGTCGGCTGGCTCGAGCGCGATCACTTGATGCCCACGCGTGATGAGCTCGCGCATGATGCCGCGCTGGAAATGCGCATTGCCATGGTTCCAGTCGGACACCACCGAGTGGGTGTAGAACACGAATTGCATGATCAATGCCCCGCCACGGCCATCGCCGCCTGATCGTAGATTTCGCGCATCGCCGCCGACTGCGCCTGCAATGAATATCTGCGCGCACGCCGAGCGCCGCGCCGGCTGAGTTGGCGCCGCAAATCCGCGTCGCGGGCGAGGCGGGCGATGCATTCTGCAAGCGCGTGCGGATCACGTGCGTCGAAGAAGATGGCCGCGCCGTCCCATATCTCGCGATAGGTTGCAATGTCGGCGAGCACTAATGGCGTGCCCGAGAGCGCGGCCTCCAAAGCTGCAAGTCCGAAGGGCTCGTAGATTGACGTTGAAACGAAAATACTGGCCCTGGCCATAAGCTGACGTGCCTCGGCGTGGCCGATCGAGCCGAGCGAGACGCAATGATCGAGACAAGCCCTTTGTCCAGCCGCTCCTTCGAGCGGGCCGGCGGCATAGACCGGCCATTCGGCGATCGCAGCCGCGGCATCCAGCACCGCCGCGTTCTTGCCATCGTCCCACCAGCGAGCGGCTGCGAGGACGAACGACTCGCGGCGCGACGCAAGCGGGCCGGGCAAGGCGCCGTTGTGGACGACGCTCAACCGCGCGATCGGCCCGTAGCAGGTCTCAAGCATGTCGGCGTGGCTTCGACTCGGCGCGACGACTACCCCGGCGCGATCGAACCCAGCCCTGTTGCGATCTTTCTGCCAGGCCCAATCGCTCGCCACGGCTTGGCCGCGCACCGCATGCTGCCATGTCACGATGCAGGAATGCGAGACCGCGACGATAGGGCAAGGCAGATCGAGCTTCGCCGCTTGCGTAGGTGCGTTGAGGTGGACGAGATCGGCGCCATAAGCGGTCGCAAGGGCCTTCAGCTCGCCAGGAAACTGCTCGAGATCGTTCTCGTCGCGTGTCATCCAGTCAGGCGGGCTTTCAAGCCATTCGAGCGTGGTGAACGATTGCGCCTCCCTGACCTGCTCCGCCGAAGGCGGAGGCCCGAGACCCGCCAGCATGATGCTGTCGCCGCCGGTCGCAAGCTCGCGCGCCAGATCGAGCGAATAGCGCCAGACCCCGCCGACGGCATCGGTGGTCATCAGGATACGTCTCGGGCGATAGGTCAATGATTGCAGCATGAGCACTCCAACTCGGCAAGCGCGCGTGGACGCTGGTCCTGGATGTCGCTGAATGCCTGGAACGAGGCGAGGTAGTGCTCATGCGCACGCTCCCAAGCGAAATCGTCGGGTTCGCCCCACAGCTCGCGGTAGCTGGGCGAACTTGGATAAGGATAGAGCGGCACCGGCTCGTTGGCCCAGACGCCGTTGTCGATGAGGTGCTTGCGCCAATAGTCCACCAGCGCCGGATCGTCCTCGACCACGCCGATCAGATTGGCTTGGACGAAAGGGACATGACGGCGGGCATTGACCAGCAGCGCGGCCAATTCCTCGGTCCCAAGTCGGCAGCGCTTGGCCAGCATCTCGCGGCCTTCTACGGTCAGGCTTTCGAGGCCGGCTTCGATCGAGACGCAGCCGGCTTCGCCCAGCAATTCCAGCAGCTCCGGTTTCCAGAGATCGATCCGCGTCTGGACGCCGAACTGGACGTCGCGCTCGATCAACCCCTCAAGCAGCGCTTTCTGCGGCAGGAAGATCTCGTCGATAAAATACACATAGCCGACGCCCTGCGCGATCAGGCCGTCGATCTCGGCAACGACGGCGTCATGGTTCCTGCGCCGGTACGCATCGCGGAAATCGATCTTGGCGCAGAAGCTGCAATTATAGGGGCAGCCCCGGGACGCCTCCACTTCCGCGCCGGCACCTATCTGGTTCGCGTCGAACCGGTGATGATGGTGCGCATGGGCCGCGATCCAGTCCGAGGGCCAATGGAGCGCTGGGTGGTCGACGAAGCCGCTGACATGCACTCCGCCGTTTGAGATCAATTCGTCGTTTTCAAGCCGAGCCGTGTGCGAAACGGCGCTCCAGTCGCTTTGACGGGCAAGCTCCGCCACCACTTCCTCGCATTCGCCGCGCACGACGATGTCGACGCCAAGCTTGCGCAGGGTAGGAGCGGGCGTCGCCGAGCCGTGCGGCCCGACAGCCACGGTGCGGCCGCCGCGCCCGGCGAGATGCTTCAGGAATTCTGCCGGTACCCGCAGCTCCGGCTGCGCGCAGCGCCAGAAGAGGTAAGTCGGCGCGGTCGTCACCACCGTCATATCCGGCTCGAACGCCGCTACGTGCTTGGCAAGCGCGGCGTTGTCGAGATCCTGCAGTTGCCCGTCCAGCATCAGCACGGCGTGACCGTCCGCTTCCAGCAGGGCTTTGGCGTAACCAAGCTCCAGCGGCAGGTGCGGTTGGCGGCAACCGAAGTAGATGCTGTGTTCGTATGTCCAGTGCGGGTTGACCAGTGCGATTTTCATGCGACGTACCTCGCTGCTTCGGGAGCTGGCTGGAGACGGTGCCGCAGCAGCCAGCCGGCGAGATCGCGGACACCTTCGCGCCACGGGACATGCGCGCGCCAGCCGAGAGCGTCCTCTATCTTGCGGGTATCGGCGACGAAGAAAGGCTGATCGCCGGTGCGTTGCAGATCATGGCGAAGCGCAACCTCGCGGCCGGTTATGGCGGCGATCTCCGACAGCAGCGTTCGCAGGCTGACCGCATTGCGCGGTCCGCCGCCGAGATTGAAGGCCTGCCCCTTGAGATCTTCGATCCTGGCCAACACGCCGCGATAAGCGGCGACCGCATCGGACACATGCAGGATGTCGCGCACCTGCTTGCCGTTGCCGTATATCGTGATCGGCCGATCGCTGAGCGCGCTCAGCAGGAAATGCGCGACCCAGCCCTGATCCTCGGTGCCGAACTGGCGCGGTCCGTAGATGCAACTCATGCGCAGCACCGCGGTCGGCAGGCCGTAGGACTTGGCGTAGTCAAGGACATACTGGTCCGCCGCGCCCTTCGAGCAGCCATAGGGCGTGCAAAAATTCAACCCGATCGTTTCGTCCACGCCGTTGGCGCGGATGGCTTCGTCGCTGGGCTCGTAGCGATCGTCCGCTTCCCGCACCGCGACCTGGGGCAAGCTGCCGTAGACCTTGTTGGTGCTGGCAAAGACCACCGGCACGCTCGCCAGACGTGCCGCTTCGAGCACGTTGAACGTCCCCTTGAGATTGATGTCGAGGTCTTCCGTGGGATCGCGCAGGCTGGTGGTCACGGCCGTCTGCGCAGCCAGATGGAAGATCGCCTTGGCCGGCGCCAACGCTGAAACCAGGCTACTCTGGTCGCGTATGTCGACAGTTTCCACACTGAGATGGCTGCCGTGTTTTTGCGCCAGCCATTGGAGGTTCTGTTCGACGCCGGGACGGCTGAGATTGTCGATGACCAGCACCGGCTCGCCATCCGACAACAAGCTGTCGGCGAGATTGGAGCCAATGAAGCCGCTGCCGCCGACAATCGCTGCAGGTTGATTGCGATGATCGCGATGAGGTTGTCTCATGACACCAGCCCTCGCTCTTCAAGCTCGCGCTTCATGTCGGCACCACGATCGACGGCGACGCTGTTGCGAACCCAGGCTGCGAATTCGCCGAGCGAGTTCTCCAGCAGATGGCTGGGTTCGAAGCCGAGCAGCTCGCGCGCCTTGGCGATGTCGGCGAAGCAATTGCGGATGTCGCCCGAGCGCGCCTTGCCGAGGATTTCGGGGGGGCGCTTCGGAACGCCCATCGCCTCGGCAAGCAGGCGGGCGACTTCGCTGATCGTGTAGGATCGCCCGCTGCCGATATTGATGGCGTGGCCGGCGGCCGGGCGCTGCTCCAGGGCCAGCCGGAAAGCGCGAGCCACGTCGCGCACATGGACGAAGTCGCGCTTTTGGTTGCCGTCCTCGAAGATCATCGGCCGTTTGCCGTTGGCAAGGCGCGAGGCGAAGTTGGCGAGCACGCCGGTGTAAGGATTGGCGAGCGCCTGTCCGGCGCCGAAGACGTTGAACAGCCGCAGCGCTACCGCATCCAGATCGTAGGCCTGGCCGAAGATCAGCACCGCGCGCTCCTGCGCATATTTGGTCAGCGCGTAGATCGAGGCGAGGTCGGGCCGCTTCTCCTCGTCGGTGGGCACAGGCACTAGCATTTCGCCCGCGGCCGACAGCAGGTCCCACTGGCCGGCCCTGACGTCGACCGGGCTGCGGCGGGCACCGTTGATGCGCCGTCCATCCGGTGTCTCGTAGAGCCCTTCGCCGTAGATGCTCATCGACGACGCGACGACAATCCGTTCGACGGGCTTCTTGATCAACGCCTCGAGCAGGGTCGCCGTGCCGAGATCGTTCGTGCCGACGTAGCGGGTGATTTCGTACATGGATTGGCCGACACCGACCTCGGCGGCGAGGTGGATGACGGCGTCGATGTGCGAGACCGCTTCGGATACTGCGCCTCGGTCACGCACATCGCCCTTTATCAGCTCGGATTCAGCTGGGATGCTCACGGTTTCGCCGCCGTGCACCTGGTCGAGGAGCACGTCCAGGATGCGCACTTCATAACCATGTTCGACGAGTTCCTGGGCGACATGCCGGCCAATGAAACCGCAGCCCCCTGTAACCAGTACACGTTTCACGAGAACTCCTTGCGGATTTGACGTTGGGCTTCCGAACTGCGGGACAAAAGGTTTGTTCCCTGCTTCAACAAAGTTCCTCGCCGCCGTTCCGGATGCTGCGAGTTGGATGCCAGGCTGCCTTGCTTGGAACATTGCCCTTTGCGTGCTGTTAGAGCCGCATCGGTTCCGCAGCGAGAAAGGGAAAGCCATGTCCGAGGCGAAGACGACCACCAACCACAATGAAATCCGCAAATGGGTAGAGGAGAGGGACGGCCGTCCCGCGGTGATCCGTACGAAGGGCGAGGGCGGCATATTGCGCATCGACTTCGGTGAGCCGGAGGAGGCATTTGAACCGGTCGAGTGGGAGGAGTTCTTCCGGATATTCGAGGAGAACGATCTTGCCTTCCTCCACCAGGACGAGCCCGGCAGCGGAGGAACCAGCCGCTTCAACAAGTTCGTCGAGCGCAGCCGGAAGGGTTGAGCTCGCGCCGGCATCACTGCCATAGCTTTGCAAGCGTGTTGACGTTGCGGACCTCACGGCCGGTCGTCTGTCGCCCAAATTGGGCCGGGACATTCAAGCTTCGAGATATTGGCCAGAGGCGGCCGCCGTGGGATGGAACTATTTTGAGCATTCAGCCGTTCCGGGCGGAAAAGCGGAGTGGCCGCCATGGGACTGTTTTCCGATCTGAACAAAAAGCTGGCCGAGAACATCTATGCGCATGGCAATTACTTGAGCGACCCGGGAGCCGATCTGCCGCAGCGAGTCAACGAGACGGTAGATCTCCTTATGCCATTCATCCAGCCGGAGGCGCGCGAGGAGGTGAGGCTGCAAATCCTAGGCATTATCCACGAGCACATGTATGACGAGACCGAGATTGGATTGCGGGATCCAGCCGCCGGGGAGTGAGAATTCCTTCTCGTGACGATCGGTGACACTCGCTGGCGCGTGGCTGGCCTGATCCGGCGCAAGACCGCTGCACCTGCCTTGAATCGCTCGGCGTCCAACCTGCCACACAGCATTGGCGGCCGATTCTGGTGATCACCCGCGGACAGACGCCACCTAGCTGGGTCGTCAGGAATCCAAGGCAACGATTATCGCTGGATGGCGTTCGTTCATCATCGACGCCCTTCGAGGAGGATTCAAGATGACCAAGAGCGCAGGTAAAATTCGAGATACGCTGGCGGTGGTTGAAGAACACGAGATCGAGCATTTCGCGCGCCAGAATGGGGTCACCACAGAACAGGTGAAGCGGCTCATCGCGCAACATGGCAGTGACCGGGTTGCCTTGACCCAGGCGGCGAAGGCGCTGAGGCAAGCCGGCAATCAGGATGCCAGCGGGGCCGACAAAGTGACAAGACAGGCACATAGGCAGGCCACGCCGATGCATCTTGGCAAGACGACCAGGCCTGGCTGAAACGCTGCCCAATTTGTGCGGTCAGTTACGGCATCGTCGAACTGACCCAAGCGCCAGCTAACATCCATGATTTTTCGTTCTCTTCCGTGACGGCTTAAGATTCGCGGCGGACGGCGGCGGTTTGCCCGCCGGCGTCCCAGCCAGGCGCTGTTCGCGCAGCCGGGCCGTCTTCGCCTGGCGCGCCAGGCGTTCCGCTTCAAGCAGTTCGCGCGCCACAAGGGATGTGCGCTCATGTCTGTCCTTGTCGATTTTCCGTACGGCCACGGGTCGTTCCAAATCAATTTCGGTCATTGGAGCCGTATCCAACTGACCCGGGGGCCGGTTGTTCCGAAGCCCACCGTTTCTTGGTTCCAACAGGGAACATCAGTGCCATTTGCCGGTTTTGTGAGCGGTGTGGTGATCCTGATCGTGCTCAAGAAACGATCGGAGTCGTAAACAGCCAAGGCCACCCACGAGCAACAACAGCGGATCACGGAGGAACGCCTCAACACCGGACATGCGGGCAAAGATTTCAGCGCCGAACGGACGCACCGGGCTCGAACAATCGTCGCCGGCTCCTGCAGGCATGACTGACCCCGTCCGCGAACCGAGTGACAGCTCGCACGCAAGCCAGTCGTCGCGCCTGCGCCTTGTGACATTCTTCACAGGCGGGCTCTTCCTCCTGGCAATCCTTGCCGCCTCCTTTGCAGCGAGCGCCATAGTGCTTCCGCTCGTGCTTGCGGTCGTGCTCAAGTTGCTCCTGCAACCCGCTGTCAGCCTGCTGGAACGCTTTTTCGTGCCGAGGGCACGGGGAGCGATTTTGCCGATCGCCCTGGTGGTCGGGATATTGGTCGGCCTTGTGGCCGCCCTGTCCGAGCCCGCGGCGACGTGGGCTCAAAAACTGCCCCAGGGCGTGCCAAGATTGGAAGCGCATTTAATGGTGCTAAGCGGCCCGGTGCACAAGTTGCAAGGCGCGCTGGAAGTTGCCGAGGAAGTCGCAAACGCGCCTCCGCAGGGGCACACCATGGTAGCGGTACGCAGCGACCTAGGTCTTGCCGGGACATTGTTCGCCGGCACCAAGGCCGTTCTGGACGGACTGCTCACGACGGTCCTGGTCCTCTATTTTCTCCTGTTATCGGGTGACACGTTCCTTCGGCGCCTCGTCGAGATACTGCCGGATTTCGGCGACAAACGACAGGCCGTCGAGATTTTCCAACGGATCGAAAGTGACATATCCATTTATCTGCTGACGATAACACTCATGAACGCTCTGGTCGGATTGGCCACCGCAGCAGCCATGTATCTGTGCGGGATCGGAGACGTACTGTTGTGGGGCACGACTGCGTTTCTGCTTAATTTCGTTCCCTTTCTGGGTCCTCTCCTCGGGGTCGGTATTTTTCTGCTGGTGGGGTTGCTTGGGTTTGATAGTCTGTGGTGGGCGCTTCTTCCGCCGGGGCTGTATTTCCTGATTCATCTCATCGAAGGAGAGACGGTCACCCCCCTCCTTCTGGCGCGCCGCTTTACCTTGAATCCCGTTCTTGTCGTCCTGTCCCTGATATTCTGGTTTTGGATGTGGGGAGCGCCGGGGGCGCTTTTGGCGTTCCCGCTACTGGCTATGCTCAAGATCATTTCCGATCGGCTGTCGTCGCTGAGAGCCTTGGGCCATTTCCTGGAACGATGATGGTCAAGCAATACAGCGCAAGACACCAACTTGGTCCGGCGCATGTCGAGCGTGCAGCCAACCCGGTGGTGTAGGCGCGACATTTATACGTATGAAACTCTATCCCTTGTGGCCGCGCGAATCCTGATCCTTGGCTTCACGCAACACCCGCACGATCGCATCGACCGGTGATGGATCGGCCGCTGGTTGAATTTTCCGTGGCCACAGACGGCGAAGAAGCCTTCTTAAGTTTGGCATCGAAATAGCCTCCTTCCGCTATAAACTTGTGGTGCGCCGGCAACTATCGCAGTAGTGCGGCAAGCAGCAGCACGGCTGCCGCCAGGACCACGAACGCCGCAATCACCAGCACAGGTCCCGTCCTGGTCGGCTGAAGGTCGGGCGCGTTCTCTGGACGCCGCATTGCGTTGGCGAAACTCGCCTGGTTGGTGAAATTTGGTTCATGCCGGACAGCGGGGCGGGCTGAATTCGCGGAACTCCCCGCCTCGGCGTCCGTCTCCTGCGGCGCGGCCGCTGGATCGAACCCGGGTGTCTTGTCTTGAGTTGTGCCTGCCTGGATTTCGCCCCGGTCCTCGGCAGGGGTCCGCTCGTCAGGTAAGGTCATCGGGCAACTCCTTCGCAACAAAACATCTGTCGGGCCTTGCTGTTCCAGATGGATATGCTGGAGGTGAAGAACAACGCGCCGTTCGGTAGCGCATTTTCGTTATTCCGTCCGCTATTGCGGGTGACGATCGTGAGGGCAGCCGGAACAATTCCAATAGGCGCGCCTTTAATCTTCACTATTCCACGACGGCGGCCGCAGGCTGCACAGCCAAAGAAAGGGCATGTGATGAATCCCTTACTCCCGCTGGATACATTGGCGGCACCTAGAGGCGACGGGCTGCACCCCAAGCTTGCCCGTCTGCTCAGATCACACCTTATTTTGGGTGTGCCTGGCGTGGTCGTGCTCGGCCAAGCCCAAGGTGACGGCCTGGTCCAGGCCGGCCCCCATCCGGTCGGCAATGTGGATGAAGCGTCGCAAAAGGGCGTGCTTCGCTTCCCCGAGCGGCCCTGAAGTTCCGGGCCCGGAAGAATTGAACAAGACGTCAGGCAATCTTCGCGGCCCCCACTCGCTCGTTGAGTCGGGAGCAGTCCTCCGCCTCCCTTCATGATGGAACCGGCCGGCCGGCGTTTTGTTAGGTCCGCAGGTGGACGCCGGGAGGCGAATATGAAGGCGCCATTGGCACTGATCGTAGAAGACGAATATCTGGTCGCTTCGGACGTTGCAGACGGACTGAAGCAAAATGGGTTCCGAGTAGCCTGTGTAGCCTCTGAGCATGCGGCCGAAACCTGGTTGGCCGACAACAGGCCGGATGTGGCCGTCATCGATATTCAGTTGCTGGACGGGCAGCGCGGTGTTGCCGCCAGCCGGCTTAAGGCACTGAATGTGCCTTTCATAGTGCATTCAGGCTATGATCCTGCGTTCCAGGCGCCTGTCTTTCACGATGCGCCATACCTGTCGAAGCCGGCTGCGATCCCGGATCTGGTCAAGCTCGCAAACCAGATCATCGAGAAACGCGCCGCACTGTAGGAGCCGATGCTCCACCTTCTGGCGGCGGCGCAGCCCGATACACGAATTCCATCTTCCTCCGGAACATTGCTGACGACTGTCAGTTCGATATTGTGCAGGCGCCGTCGATTGGCACCTGCCCAAGATCGGTGGGCAATCCTGATCGGCCCGCGCCCCGGTCGCTTCGACGGGCCCTGCCGACTTGCCCGGTATGAACCGGTCGGACAACAATGGACGGGAGCCAATCATGAAACACCAAACGCTCGATCAATTGCACGCGATCGCGGATATCAATCCGCTCGTGCCGCTCGAGACAAAAGCTGAAAAGATAGAGAGGTGGGCAGAACTGCTCGACAAGAATCCGTTGCGCTGTCTCGCCGCGCTCACCGGCACCGAATATCTCTATCCAGCCATGCGAGAAGAGGCGCGGGCGCCAGGATCGCCACTCACAGTCGCCTTCGAGGATCCGCTGCTCAGGGCCTCGGGATTGCAGTCCGACACCTATGGGGAAGCCAGGCGCTTCTTTGAACTCTCCGATTGGGAATTGCACGAAATCGTCTGCAGCTGCCATGCCGGCGCAACCATGCAGGCCAGTTGGGCTGCTGGACGCGTCCGCCGGATCATCACCGGCAATCGGTTCCTTGCCTGGCTGAGAAGTCGCTTCATGCACTGACCGAACGGGGCTTTGGGCGGCGACTGTCGCGATAGTCGCCGGTAGTGCTCGGACGGACGTCAATGCAGCAAACTTGATCCGCTTGAACGGGCGATCTTGGCCATAATGCCAGTCAGCCAATCGGCGGTCGCCTGTCCCGTCGGCTTCGATTCGACCTCGTCGAGGGCCCTCTCCAGCGTGCGTTCGACCAGCCGGTCCGAAGCACTTACGTCGCCAAGCAGCAGCCGCGCCGCAAGCCTCAGCTTTGGCAGAAGGCCAAGAACATCGTCTGAACCGGTTCCCTTCGACTTGGCTCCTGATCGGGTAGATTGCGGAGCGAACAAAGCGTCGAACACGGCGGTCCTGGACGCTGATTTGGAAAGGCTGCTGGCGTGTCTCAGATGTTCCGGGATGGCTATGTCCTGATAACCGCTGAAGAACACGAACGGTACGTTGCGACGCATCAGTTCGTCTGCAATCGGGAACACCCGCCGACCCTTGAGGTCTATGTCCAGAATGGCGGCTTCGGCAGCCTGCGTGTGGCGTTCGGCTTGCTCTACCGTTGCTACGGGGCCGAGGATAACAGCACCCATGTCGCCGAAGAATTTTGCCAGATCGTCGGCCAACAGCCACTCGTCTTCGACGATCAGTAAGCGAACACCTGTCAAGTCTGGCACAGAGCGGTCCCTCGTTCAGTTCGTAGCAGTCTTGGGGAATGTACGTGCCTTTCGCATTGCTACGCCCGATGCAGCCAGCCAAAGCCCGGCCTGCACAGAGTTTCCGTTACTCCTATTCCCGAAAGAGAGACTGCTACTGCAAATCTTTTACCAGTGGGTTTACCGTGGGGAGCGTGTCTCGCAGAACCATGCCATCGGAAAATTGTTTGTAGAACGTGGTGAGGGAGAAGTCGTTCCAAAGCCGGTTGCGTTTGGACATCAGGATTGTGCCGTTCGGAACCATTAGCCCGGCGCGCAGTTCGGACCCGCAGGACGTTGGGTACAAATGCAGCTCGCTTGAGAATCCCATGAAAACCACAACGGTTCGGTGCCGGAGAGCGTTGCAATGCTGAACGATCCGATGGTGCTGATTCTGATGTACTTCGTACTGCCTGTCTGGCTGGTCGCCGGATTTGCCGACTGGCTCTGCCATCGTGCCACGCACATCGAATCGACGACCGGAGCAAAGGAATCGCTGATCCATCTGCTGAGTTCGCCGAAGTCGGCATTCCTTTGCTCGCGGCGATGTTCCTGGAGGTTAACGCCTTGGTCATTGCCGTGATGATGATCGTTTTTCTCAGCCACGAGGCGACCGCCATATGGTGCGCTATGCGACCACCGCGCGTACCGTGAGCCCGATCGAACAGCACGTCCACAGTTTCCTTGAAATGATTCCGCTGATGGGGCTTGTCAGCGTGGTTTCATTGCACTGGGGCCAGTTCCTGGCACTGTTCGGATTTGGGCCTGAGAGTGCTCGCTTTGGCCTCGCCTGGAAGGAGCAGCAGCTGCCTGTCGGGTACGTTGCAACTGTGATGAGCGTGATCCTGCTGTTCGAGCTGCTGCCTTATGTAGAGGAGTTTTTCAGGGGCTTGCGAGCCAATTCCGGCCGGCTGGTTCCTCCTAAGGCCCGGCGAAACAAAGGAGGTGAGACGGCCACGCGGTGAGTGAGCCGTTGCGCGTTGAGGCCTGTCTCAGCCGCTCTGATCGATCGCGTGAGGCGCAGGCTGCTGACCCGGCGGGCGCCTCGAGTCTCGACCCGCCCAAACCCAGACGGCGATCAATAGAAGGACGATTACTGCGATTGCAATCCATGCAAAGGTTCGCGACATCGGAAGTCCTTCCGCTGAGGCTCCTAGCCACCCGACTTGTTTGTGTCTGGATCCGAGGCGGTGCCGACTGCCGGCGCGACTAGGCCCCGCTCGGCCTGCGAGCCTTCAGATTCGATCACCTGGACTGCCTGATCCCAGTGCTCCTGATCCCAGTGCTCCTGTTCCCGCCCTTCCGGCCGCCGCTCCCGCTCCCGGATTTCGTGGGCGCTGCGTCTGATGCGTTCTTCCCTGTCCATGGCTGCTGCCTCTTCGCGCGGAGCCGACACCTACACGCGCCCAATCAGGAGTCCGATGATTTGTTCCATTGAGTCTGGACCGGCCGGCCTTGTCGCGCCTTGGGGAACGCTCTTCCGACTCTCCGGTTATCCAACAGGCCAACGAGAGAAACGAGAGATAAGCCATGAGCGAAGAAAAGAACCGCCGCGAGACCGGCGCCAGGAAATATCCGGCCAACACCGGCCCGGATCCCTCGGACCAGTTCTCACAAGCCGCAGCGAACAACGAGAAGCCTCACGGTCGATTTGGGCTCACCCGAAAACAAGGTGAGGTGGAAGACAAGACGCACCAATCCGAGGGTCAGAATCCCCCGGGGCGAGCGACACTCTGCCCTGACACGGAGGAAAACTCCGGAGCCGGCAACCCGATTGAGCGCTCCAGGGACGGGAAGGCGCCCAAAGAGTGATCGCGAATCGGACGCCTGCGTGAAGGATCGGGACGCTGAACGCAGGCCCTGCGAAACGTAGCTCCATCATCCGGCGCGCTGCCGTCATGAGTGTTGCAGTTATGAAGGAGGTCTGCCGCAGATGCACCTGAACGGCTACGAAGACGGCGGCCAGAGCAACTACCTGAGCATTACTTGCTCGTCCGCACCTTCTGCCGTGGATTGATCCCGCCGGCCCAGACGGCGGAACAGCGGGCCTGCGGCCGCGTCATCCCTCGGCGTCCATCATGGTCTTGGCCGGCTCGCGCGCGACGTTCTGCGCGATCCGCTCGTGCCCCGGAGTCTGGGGCAGCGCGTTGCGGAAATTCTTGGCATAATCTGATGGCATCTTCGGCGGCATCATCGGCTCATAGGCATCGACAAGCGCCTCGATGACGACCGCCCCATCGGCGGCAAAGGCTTCGTCGAGAACACGCTCCACCTCGTCGGCCCGCTCGATGCTGAAGCCTTTGCCGCCCATAGCCTCGGCGGCCTTGGCAAAATCGATCGGCTGCAGTTCGCAGCCGAATTGCGGATTGCCGAGGAACATCATCTGCTCCCAGGCGATCTGGTTCAGCATGTTGTTCTTGACGACCAGCAGCTTCAGCGGAATGCCATAACGCACGGCCGTCGAGAATTCGCCGAGTTGCATGGCAAACCCGCCATCACCGACAATCGCCGCGATCGGCCGGCCGGGAAACGCAATGCCGGCGGCGATCGCGTAGCTCAGTCCGCAGGCCATCGAAGCCAGCGCGCCTGAAACGCCGAAGGCCTGGCCCCGGCGGAGGTCGACATGGCGCGCCGCCATTTCGGTGTTTTGACCGGAGTCGGTGGCCAATATGGCATTATCGGCCAGGCGTTCGCCAAACGCCCGGGCAACGAGTTGCGGTTTGAGTGGATGGGCATGGCCGTTTTCCGATTGGCGCATCATCTCTCGCCATTCCCGCATCGAGGTCTGCGCCGCGGCGAGGAATGCGTGGTCGGCCTTCCTTTTGAGGCGACGATTGAGCGCCCGAAGCGTCTCCGCCGCCTCGCCGACGAGACCCGCCTCGACGGGGAAGCGCAAGCCGATGCGCTGCGCGTCGCAATCTATCTGAACGCCGCGCGCCTGCCCCGGCTTTGGATAGTATTCGATGTAGGGGAAGGTCGAGCCGACGATCAGGACGGCGTCGCAAGTTTCCATCGCTTCCTGCGACGGCAGGGTCCCCAGGATGCCAATGCCACCGGTGGTGTAGGGATGGTCGTCCGGAAGCACCGCCTTGCCGAGCAGCGCCTTGATAATTGGAGCTTCAAGCAACTCCGCGGTTTGCTCGAGCTCGGCCGAGGCACCGATCGCGCCGCGCCCCGCCAGGATCGCCACGCGCTTGGCGCCGTTCAGGATGGCGGCCGCCTTGTCCAACTCCTCATCCTCGGCAACGCAGTGAGGGACGAACATGTCCTGCGGCGTATGCGCGGGACGGTTGCGCTTGGAGCGCTCGGCCGCGTCGGAAGGCTGCTCTTGGATATCGCTGGCTATCGAAAGATGGGCGACGCCCTTGCGGGCCAGCGCGGTGCGGCAGGCAAGGCTTGCCACGTTTTCCATATGCGCCGCGTCCGAGACCTGCACGTTGTAGACCGCGACGTCGTTGAACACGCGGGTCAAATCGACATCCTGCTGGGTGAACGTCTCGATCAGATCGTGGAACTGCATTCCGGTAATCGCGAGCACCGGAGCCTGATCGAGCTTGGCGTCGTAGAGCCCCGTCAGAAGGTGGGCGCCGCCAGGTCCTGATGTCGCGAGGCACACGCCGAGCCTTCCCGTCCATTTGGCATAGGCGCAGGCCATGAATGCGGCGGACTCCTCATGACGCACCTGGATAAAGGAAATTTTGTCCTGGTTTTTCCGCAAAGCCTCCATGATGCCGTTGATGCCGTCGCCGGGCAGACCGAACACGACCTCAACGTTCCAGGCAATCAAAGTATCGATGAGAATTTCCGCTGCATTTGGCATGATGAGGCTCCACTGAATGCCTTCCGAACCGGCAGCGCCGCGGTTGGTTCCTTCAAATGGCAAAGAGTCCGAACTGGGGAACAAAGCCGCCTTCATCAAGGTTGGGCGGAAGTAGAGATCGGAGTGGAATCCATGGAGGTTTCCTTTTGCGATACATCGCTTCTGCGGATCGCCTATCTGAGCGGCGGTCCGGAGGATGGCCCTCCGGTACTGTTTCTCGGGATTCTCGTTTGATCGAGGGAACGCAAGCTCAGGAACAAGAAAGCCCAGGCCTGGTTACTCTCTCAAGGCATGGTGAGCGAGTCGGCAATCAAGGAGGCCGATGTGAGCGACGCACTGAAAACCACAAACCATGAGGTTATCCGGGCATGGATCGAGGCGCGGGAAGGGCGGCCGGCCGTTGCTAAGGGCGCCATCTTGCGCGTGGATTTCGGCGAAGCGGACGAGGAACTGCAGCCCATCGAATGGGAAGAGTTCTTCAGGATAATGGACACCAATAATTTGGCGTTCCTGCATCAGGACATGACGGCCGATGGCGCCACCAGCCGCTTCAACAAATTCGTCGATCGCGACTAATGCATGTCGCGCAAAAGTGACCTCGGTTTTGCGACAACGACATGCATCAAGCAAACGACCTAAACCGCGTCGCATGAATCTGTTCCGACGCGACGCGCTTTAGGTGAACCAGGGCGCCCCCGAGAGGCCTCGATCACTGATTGCCCGGCATCTTGTTGCTGTCTTGCGGATTCTCTTTTATGCCGGCCGCCGGAGATGTGTCCTGGGGCGCGTTTCCGCCCTAGTTCTGCTCCGGCGTCCGCTTCACCGGCGCGGTCGGCCAGCCTTTTTCGACGTAGGCGGACACCCAGTAGCAAGCCAACAGAACAACCACAGTCAGTATCAGCGGCAACAGCACTCGTCTCACGCCGGCTTCCTCATTCGCTGCGCTGGCGGTCGATCCTTCGCGATTGAGGCGATGCGATAGTCATCGATCGCGGCGCACGGTACCGCGATCGATGTCCTCGGCTCGGGAAACCGCGGGATCGAATCCGGTCCAACCGCCTGCTTCGTATTCGTTCCGCCGCTCGGCGACGTTCACTGATCTGGAATCGCGAAGGATCCCTTCGACTTGCGGAGCAAGATCGTCATCGACGCGAGCGGTGACCAGCGTGCCGCCGCGGCGAACCCCTTCCGCATAGACATTGGCGTCGTTCTCCGACACGCCGCCGTCCGTCAAGGCGCCGATGATGCCGCCGGCGGCCCCGCCCACCACTGCGCCGGCGGCCGCGCCCGCGGCGGTCGCCGCCAGCCAACCAGCCGCCATGACCGGGCCGACACCGGGTATCGCCATGGCGCCGAGACCAGTCGCCAAGCCTCCCGCGCCACCCACCACAGCACCTATCCCGGCGCCGCTGGCTGCGTCCTCGGCAGCAGGAGAGGGATGCCGGCCATCAGCATTGTTGGCGATGACGCTGAGGTCGGATGGTGGCACGCCCATGGCCTCCAACTCGCCCACGGCATCGGCGGCATCGTCGTAATCGTCGAATAACGCGGCAATGGTTTGCATCTTGATGACTCCTATTGGTGATCACTGTTCGTCGGCAAAGACATTGCCTTGATAGTCGAGTGCGACGGAGGTGCTCTTTCCGTCTTTCTTCGCCTGGCCGCGCCAGATGCCCTGGCTGTCCTTGGCGAGTGAAGAGACATCCGTGTAGCCGGCGTCCTCAATGTGGTTTTTTGCCTGGGTTTCAGTGAAGCTGTTGGCGCCAGGAACGGGGGCAGGCGGTTTAGGCGTGGAAGCCGACTTGATCGCCGGCATGCCTGCGTTGGCCGCTGCGATTTTCTCGATCATATCCTGATGCATCTTCAGTGTCGGCAAAGTCTCCGCTGCGAATGCCTTCAAACTGGGATTGTCGCCGTCCTTTGCGTATGATTGGAAGAGGTCCACCGCATCGGCGTGCGCGCCGCGCTGCATCTCGACGTAAGGCTGGTCAAATCCCTTCGTGGTGTTCTGCAGCTTTTCCAGATCGCTCTTATGCGGGGCGTCGGGTTGAGCGGGCACCTCCAGCTTCTGCTCGCCGGCGATCTTTTTAAGCTTCTCATTCGCCGCGCCGTGGTCGGCAATCATCTTCTCGGCAAAATTCTTGACCTGCTGGTCCTTGGCTCTGTCCTGCGCGATCCTGCTTGAATCCACCTCGAACATCCCGCCGATGGCTGCCTTGTTGACAAAGGTCTGCGCGTTGTCGGCGGCAACCGCCGGAAAGGCGAGCGGCGCCGCGGCGATGCCTAGCACCCCAAGAAGTATCCGGATGTTCATGGCTTCAAGCTCCTTTGCTCGATGGATTGAAGCCGAACAACCGTCTCACGGCTTTGTTCCAATCGCAGCCGTTTGGGCTTGAGGATGGCGTGCTTTCACCCCCCAAAGCGCCACGCGCCGCAAATCGTTTTCAAAGGGACGGCGCTGCGTGAACAGGAGCATTGTTCGATTGGCTCTCGCCGATCCCGCCGAACATCTTGGCATTGATCAGCGACGGACCCGTCGCCGGCCACGGCGATGTCTCGTTCAAGAGCATGTTTCCGACCTAATCTCGCTCGGAACAATTCCTTTTAGCTGAGGTTTTAGCTGGCGAAGGGACGCTCAGGGCAAGGCACAGACGCAGACCAATGAGCAGGCTCAGGGCAAGACCGGCACGACAACCAATCAGGCCCAGGGCAATAGCCAGACACAAACCAATGAGCAGGCTCAGGGCAAGACTGGCACGACAACTAACCAGGCCCAGGGCTCCAACGAGCAGGATCAAGGCAAGACCGCTTCGATCAACAACGTCACTGTTGAACAGAAAACCCAAATCACCAATGTGATCAAGGAAACCAAGGTTGAGCCGGTTTCCAACGTCGATTTCGACATCTCAGTCGGTGTGGAGGTTCCTCGGCAAAAAATCCACCTGCACCGTCTGCCGTCAAAGATCGTCCCGGCCTATGAAGGCTACGAATATTTCGTGCTCGCCGACGGCCGGATCGTCATCGTCGATCCCAATACCTATAAAATCGTCTTGGTTCTCATCTAGGCTGACTACGGAGGCCTGCCATGCAAGGGGATGGTAGACCTATATTTCTTTGTCATCCAAGCACGGGCCAAACGTGCGTCGCTTTGGCGGCCGCCTATCGCCTCCTCGTTGCCGCCAGCTGTAACCCTGGGCATCTGCCGACCTTGCGCCGCACCAATTCAGCAAGTCGGCAGCGGAGCGGCCGAGCCGCTGCATGGAACAAATCTGGCGACGTTCTATTCGACATCAGAATGCACGAGGCACCGGATGTACCAATGGTTGGCGAATAAGGCGACCTTGATCTCGGCTTTTGCCAGTATAGGCATGCTGGCGATTTGGTCCGTTTATCTGCACATCTTCTGGCGAAGCCACCAGCGTCGAAGAACGCCGAAGCTCTTGATCAATTGGGGCGAAGGACGGGAGCTGTCGGCGCGGTGCTTCGTCACCAACATGAGCGAAGGAGCAGTTTTCATTCAAAGCGTCATCGCCGATCTGGAAACGCCGTCCGGCCATCATCGTATATTCATCTCCGATGCCGAAGATCTCAGGAATTCCAAGACGCCGTCTGGCTGGACGCACATGACGCGCCAAGGCCCGGTTGGTCCTGGAAAACTCGTCGACATGGGAAGCTTCGAAGGCATTCTGGAATACGCTCTGCATGAAAAGACGGGCGAGAAGATCCTCGGAGAATCGAGTTTAAGCCGCGGCATTCACCAGTTCGAAATTACGATTATTGGAATGTACGGTTCGGAAGATATTCTGATTGGAGCCTCACGCCGGTTTGAGATAGTCCACGCCCGCGGCAAGGCATGCTTGCGTTCTGCGACGGTCGAAACACGCCAAATAGTCTCGGCGCGGGAGCGTAAACGGCTGGCCAAGGAACTTGCGAAGCAACTGTGACGTGGCGCGAATGGAAAGTCCCGGCGGCATCGCATCGTGTTGATTCCAACACCTGACCTGGGCCACTGATGACCCGACGCAGTTCTGAGGTTCTGGCCTGCCACTAGGCCGGTGTTTCCGTGAAATTTCCCAGCTCGATTGGCAAAGACCGCTCTCGGCGGAGATGGGTTCTGCCAGAGAAACCAAACTCGCAGGTCAGGCCGGAGGTGTAGTGCTTCAGCGTCATCCAGGCATCACCACGCGCACCGGCACCGACTTTGCCGCCGGCACATGTGCCTTTTCGGCCCGGTGCCATAGCGGAATGAGCGGATTAAGCTCGGGGTAATAGCCGGCGCAGTCACCGCGCGGAATTGGATAGGGAATGACCCGCAGTCCGCGCACACGGCGCTCGACACTGTCGCCCGCGGCGGATTCCAGATCGATCTCCTGTCCGTCGCTAAGGCCCATCCGCCGGATATCGTCTTCGTTCATCATTAGCACCATGCGTGTTCCGTCGATGCCGCGCAGCCGGTCGCGATAGCCGTAAATCGTCGTGTTGAACTGATCGTTGGAACGGACGGTGATCAGCGTCAGTACGTCCGATCGCGACACGTCGATGTCCGGATCCGTCTCCAGCATCGTCGGCGGCTTGAAGTTGGCCTTCTTGTTGGGTGTCTGCCACACTCGCTTTGAGGCCTTTATGTCGCGGTGAAATCCGCCCGGCGCCAGGAAGCGTTTGTTGAAGTCCTTGAAGTGATCGGGGTAGCAACGTTCGATCTCGTCCCTCACGCGCGAATAGTCAGCCACCCATTCATCCCATGGTATCGAGCTCTTTGCCGCCACCGTCGCCTTCGCGAGCTCGGCGACGATACGTGGCTCGGAGAGCAGGTTGGGTCCGACCGGCGGCCGGGAGCCGAAGGAGCCGTGGATGCAGGCCGTGGAATCCTCCATGGAGACGTGCTGCTCGCCGCTCTTCTGCACGTCCTTCTCGATCCGCGAGAGACAAGGCAGCAAATAGGTGACGGCTCCCGGTATCAGGTGGCTGCGGTTGAGCTTTGTTGCGATCTGGACATGCAATCTCAAGTGCCGCCACGCATCTTCGACCAGCCCTGTTTCGGGAACGGCCCGCACGAAATTTCCGCCCAGTCCGATAAAGGCCTTCACCGACCCGTCGATCACGCCTTCGCATGTTTCCACAGTGTCGCGTCCTTTCTCGCGCGGCGGCTCGAACTTGTAGAATTCGGCGAACTTGTCGAGCGGGACCAATTCAGGCTTCTCCGAGATGCCGACGGTTCGCTGGCCCTGAACGTTGGAGTGACCGCGAAGCGGGGAGACGCCGGCGCCTTTCTTGCCGACGTTGCCGCGCATCAGGAGCAGGTTGCAGAGCATATGGACGTTCTCGGTCCCGTGCCGGTGCTGCGTCAGGCCCATGCCGTAATTGCCGATGACCGCCGAGGCTTTACTATAGACGTCGGCGACATGTTCGAGATCGGCGCGCGCAATGCCGGATCGGGCTTCGATCCTTTGCCATGGCGTGCGGCGTAGATAGGCCTCGAACTCCTCGAAGCCATGCGTGTGTTCTTCGATGAAGGCGACGTCGAGGACGCGCGGGGCGCCGGTCTGTTTCGCGGCGTCATCAAGAGCCAGCACTGCTTTCGCAATGCCGGTCATGGCCGCAATGTCGCCGCCACCGCGAATCTGATAGAAGTCGCTCGACATCCTGGTGCCCGCACCAGGCGAAAGCATCTCGACGGGGTTCTGTGGATTCTTAAAACGCTTCAGGCCGCGTTCCGGTAGCGGGTTGAAGGTGATGACAGGTATGCCGCGCTGGCGTGCTTCCTCGATCGGATGGAGCAGTCGCGGCGCGGTGACGCCGGTGTTGTGGCCGAAGAAGAACATCAGGTCGCAATGGCTGAAATCCTCCAGCTGGACCGTGCCGACCGGCGAGCCGATCGACTCGGGCAGGCCGACCGAGGTCGACTCGTGGCACATGTTGGACGAGTCCGGCAGATTGCCCGAGCCATAGATGCGCGCGAACAGCTGATACATGAACGAGGCTTCGAGCGAGGCCCGGCCCGAGGTGTAGAAGACGACGGATTTAGGATCGAGCCTGTTGAGTTCCGCGCCGATGTCGCGGAACGCGGTCTCCCACGCTATTGGCTCATATTTGTCGGTGACCTCGTTGTAACGCATCGGCTCAAGCAGCCGACCCTGTTTTTCGAGATCGTGATCAGGCCAGTCGAGCAGTTCGTTGACGGAATGCGCGGCGAAGAACTCCGGGCCGCAGCGTCGTTTCGTCTGGTCCCATATCGTGGCCTTGGCGCCGTTCTCGCAAAATTCGAACGGCCGCGGCTCGGCGGGCTTCGCCCACGAACAAGAGACGCACATATAGCCATCGGCTTTGTTCTGCTTGAGCAGCGTGCTCCAGATGCCGGACATCAACAGACCTTCGCCTCGCGCCTTGCGGATCAGCGACTTGAGGGATCCCCATCCGCCGGTTGGATGGTTGTACTTGCGGATTTCAACATGGTCGGTGGTGGACGGGTTCATGGTGGAGCTCGGCTTGTTATGACTTTGATCTTCAACTCGTCCGGGTCCAACATGTTCCGGTGCCGGCGAATCTGTCAGCCGCATTCAGGTCGCGCGCAATGACCTGCCAACCCGCGCGAAGGCGCTTGGATCGGCACGGCCGGGCCGACCGTCAGCTACACCTCGTCGAAGCGGCTGCCTTCCTTGGACGGGTCGCGCGACAGCACACGTTCCTCCTCGTCGTCGGGCAGTGCCTCGTCGCTTTCCTGATCGGGGTTGTCATCATCCTCCTCGGGCAGGGCCTGTTCGGCCTCGCGCAGATCCGGGCCGTTCTCGGTGACGACGCTGTCGGGAAGCACCTTGTTGCCTTCGAAGGAATCCCAATCCTGCTGTTCGATGGTCGGCGCTTCAGTTTCTTCCTGCTTTTGGGATCGCTGCTTGTTGCGGGGGTCCATGTCGTTCTCCAATATCCAATGACTGCTCCTTTCAGAAATCGCACCGGCGGATTGTTCCGGAAAGTCACTGCTACGCGATCTGCTCGAAAGTGCATTGGTGCGGTGCTTTGTCCGGCCGCCAGCGCAGCAGCCTGGTGCCATGCCGGAAACGGTTGCCGGTAACATGGTCGAAGCGGACCTCGACGACCAGTTCCGGCCGCACCGGTTCCCATTTCCCGCTGCGCTCCGTGCTCCAGCGGCTCGGCCCGCCCGGCGCCTTGCCGGTAAAACCTAGTCCGCCACGCAGCTCTTCGAGCCTCTCGGTCAGAGCGTTGCGTTCATCGTTGGCGATGGTTGAGGTGAAGCCGACATGATCGAGCTGCCCGTTTTCGTTGTAGAGGCCAAGCAGCAGCGACCCGACTTGCCTCGTGCCGGTCAGATAGCGGAACCCGCCGACTACGCAGTCGGCCGTGCGCAGCCGTTTTACCTTCACCATCGCGCGTTCGCCGGGCCTGTAGGGATCATTGAGCCGCTTGGCTACGACACCGTCCACGGAACCGCTGCCGGCGTCCTTCAGCCATCTGTCGGCTGTCGCAAGGCTGGTGGTTGCAGGCGAGAGGCGCAAAGCCTTGGACCGGGCCTTGGCAACGAAATCTTCAGCTGCATCGCGCCGATCATGCAAGGGCAGTTCGATCAGCGATTGTCCGCCCGGGGCAGCGAGCATGTCAAAGAGCACCAGTTGCGCGGGCGTTTCCCGACTGAGCTTGCGGATACGACTCTCCGCCGGATGAAGCCGCATCTGCAGCGCGTCGAAAGAGGCATACCCCTCGATCACGATTTCGCCGTCCGCAACGAATTCGGTTGCCGTGAGCGCACTCAGGGCCGCGATCAGTTCAGGAAAATAGCGGCCAAGCGGTTTGCCGGATTTTGCCCTGAGGTCGACGGTTTTGCCGTCTTTGAAGGCTAGGCAGCGGAAGCCATCCCATTTCGGTTCGTACTGCCAGGGGCCGTCGTCCCACGGCAATGCCTCCGCGGTGCGCGCTTCCATTGGCTGCGTGCTCAAGGGCAAGGGAAACTCGACGCCGGATGCCCCTACCATCGCTCTTCCATGTCGAGATGAGGCTGGTCAATGGTATTCATCCGGTTTGAACGTTCGGCGCGAGATGTGGTTTCCGAGGGAACAGGCATCAAGGCAACGCGTTTGTCCAAACGTTCAGAGGATCAGATCTTGAATCTCAGGCGCCGCTCCGGCTCGTCGAAATATGCGCTTTCCTACTTGGCTTCACCGCGGCGGGGTCGAATCCGCCGGGCATTGTGATGGCGGCTCAAGGATTGAGCTACGGGTCGCTTGGCAAGCACTGCGCGCATGTTTGCGTGGATATGCAAAGACTGTTCGCCGAACCCTCTGAATGGGCGACGCCCTGGATCACCAGGGTGCTTCCGAGAATTGTAAGTCTGGTCGAGAGAAAGGCCGACCAGACGATCTTTACCCGCTTCATCCCAGCGGCAAGGGCCGGGCAGGGCGTCGGCACTTGGAAGCGCTACTACGAGCGCTGGGCCTCGATGACAATAGAGGCCATCGGTCCGGAGATGGTCGAATTGCTGTCGCCGCTGCCTGCGTTGAAATGGGCGACAGCAGCCTGCCTCCGGCTCCGGTTTCGGGCGGGTCGATCTCCACGGCCAGCGTGTGTTCGGCGGTGCTCAAGGCCTGCGACGCTATCCGAACCAAGCTCTATGCCGCCGCGACCGACGAGGGCGGTCCGCTGGCGGGTTCCCATAACGAGGAATTCGACCTCGCCGACGGAAAGATCGTCGCGAAGAGCGGCGCCTCGGCCAAGGTCGAGGACGTGTTCAAGGCCACCTCATCGGCTTTGTCTGCGTCTTTGCCGGTGTTCTGCTCGTTGCCTGGGAGAACGCAAAAGACGACGGTTGGCCGCGCGCCCTGCTACTCCTTCAGACCCGCGACGCGCTCGAGCAGCGGTCGCTGCAGGACGGGAACCGTCCCGATTGTCCACATAACGAGGTTGCGGAACGTCTGGACGAAGCTGTTGGTCGACTGCGCTGTCGACAGAATGCGTTCGCTGAGCTCGATCCAGCGATGCCCTACCGGCCGGCGTTCATCGGTATATCCAGCCAGCGTGCCGTCGCCGAAACGCCGGGCAAAGGAGGCGGCATCCTCGATGCCGAGATTCATGCCACGGGCGCCAAGAGGCGAGTGGACATGCGCGGCATCGCCGCCGAGGAAGGCGCGGGCGGTCTGGTAGCGTGACGCCTGCCTTGCCGGAATGTGGAAACGATCGGTGCGCAGCACCTGCGATACGTGATAATTGCCCGGGACATGCGCCAGCGCATCGGGCGTGTTCGAGACCGCGCGAAAGCGGTTGTCGCCGATCGGTATGATGAAGCCGACGTCGCCGCTGCGATTGAGGAAAGCCTGCGCCGCTCCCGGCTCGTAAGGCCAGGATGCGATCTCTGCATCCGTGATGCTCCATTGCCGCCTGTGGGTGTAGCCCTCGAATTCGATGCCCACGGCCTTGCGGACCGAGCTGTCGGCGCCGTCGGCGCCGAAGGCGATGTCGAAACTGTGCCTTTCCTCTTCGCCGCCTCGCGTGATCCGAGCCTCGACCTTGTCGGCTTGCTGGGTGAGGCCAACCAGTTGCGTACGCCATTCGACCTCGATGCCGAATGTCGCCAGCATCTCGGCCATGATCCTTTCCGTATCGCGCTGCGGCAGCGACAACAGGAAATTGTAGCGGTGCGGCAGCAGCGAGAAGTCGATTGTGACGAGCTCGCGCGTCTCCGTGTGGAAATGCGCGTGGCGGACCTTGAGCCCCTTTGCGAGCAGCTTCCCGCTAACCCCGGAGGCTTCGAGAACGTCCAGGCTATGCGCGCTGATGCCGACGGCCTTGCTGAGCGGCGTGGGGCCGTCCTTCTTGTCTATGATACGAGGGTGGACGCCGCGCCGCGCAAGCTCCAAGGCCGCTTGTCAGTCCCGTCGGGCCGGCGCCAACGATGAGGATGGAAGCTGTTTCTCGGAGCACGATTGTCGCCTTTCGAATTGGAACTGTTTTTTCCCGCGCTGGTTTGAACGTCTAGGCGCGACCTTACCCGATACCCGATCGCAAGGCGCATCCTACGATAGGGAGACGTTCATGTTTCACATCGGCATGTGGATGCTGGTTGTCGCCGGCGTTCTCCTGATCCTGATTTTGATCTGGATGGATGTCCTCGCCCGACGCCGGAGCGTGCGAGGCGCAACGGAAATCGAGCAGGGAATAGACCGCATGGCGGCCGGACAAGGTAAAGGCTCCAGGCGTTTCGTAGGGCCTGCGGCTCCAGAGCGCTCATCCTGAAGCTAAAGCATAGGCAATGACTTCGTCGCCGACCTTGGTTTCCATGAAGTGATGGCCGCCCGGCGCGATGACGATGTATTGCTTGCCATCGACCTCATAAGTCATTGGAGTCGTCTGGCCGCCGGCGGGAAGATCGGCCTGCCACACCGTCTTGCCGGTCTTGATGTCGATCGCCCGTAGCTTGTTGTCGGTGCTCGCGGCGATGAAGATCAGGCCGCCGGCCGTAACCAGCGGGCCGCCATTGTTGGGCGTTCCGATGGTGAGCGGCAGCATCGACGGAATGCCGAATGGGCCGTTGTTGTTTGCGCTGCCGAGCGGCTCGTCCCACAGCGTTCTGCCGGTCTTGAGATCGATGGCGCGGATATGACCATAAGGCGGCTTCGAGCAGAGCAGGCCCGTCGAAAGGCGCCAGCCGGCATTTACCGCGATGGCGTATGGGGATCCGGCCTGCGGATCGCCGATGTCCTTTACTTTCTTCGGGCTGCCACCTTTGTCGATCGGCTTGAAGCCCATCTGGTCCGCCTTCTCGCGCGGAATGAGTTGATTGTAGTTCGGCATGTCGTTGTAGTTGGCGACCAGCACGCCGCTGTCAGTGTCGACGGCGACGCTGCCCCAATCCGAACCGCCATTGTAGCCGGGATATTCGATGAAGGGACGATCAACCGTCGGCGGCGTGTACTCACCCTGATAGAAGGCCCGATGGAACTGGATACGGCAGTAGAGCTGATCCAGCGGGCTCATGCCCCACATATCCTTTTCGGTGAGCGGCGGCTGGTCGAGATGCGCGTAGCCGGAATAGGGCTGTGTCTTGGAAAGCTTATCCGGCTCGACGCCGCCCGAGGGTACCTTGCGCTCCTCGACCGGGAAGAGCGGCTTGCCGGTCTTGCGGTCGAGGATGTAGATCTGGCCCTGCTTGCTTGGCACGATGATGGCCGCGAGCTTGCCGGTCACGGCCGGGAAATCGACCAGCGTCGGCTGCGAGCCGAGGTCGTAGTCCCAAAGATCGTGATGCACAGTCTGAAAGTGCCAGACGGGCTTGCCGGTCGCGACATCGATGGCGACGATCGACGAGTTGAACTGGTTCTCGAAGTCCTTGCGGTCGACGCCGTAATAGTCGACGGCGGCATTGCCGAGCGGCAGGTAGACATAGCCGAGCTGCGGATCGGCGGCGGCGACGGTCCACATATTCGGCGTGCCGCGCGTGTAGGTATCGCCCTGAGGCGGCGCGCCGGTGCGATCGGGGTGCCCCATGTCCCAAGCCCAGGCGAGCTTGCCGGTGGTGGCGTCATAGCCGCGAACCACGCCCGAAGGCGCGTTCTCGGCCTGGCCGTCCTTCACCTGCGCGCCGACGACGGCGATGCCGCGCAAAATGGTCGGCGGCGCGGTGACGGAGTACCAGCCGGGCACCGTCTCGCCGATGCCCTGGTTGAGATCGACGCTACCTTGCTGGCCGAAATCCGAGCAGGGCTTCCCTGTCCGGGCGTCGATGGCGATCAGCCGCGCGTCCAGCGTTCCGAAGATGATCCTGGTGGCGCAGGCCTGATCGGCCTTCGCGCCTGGAACGGAGAAATAGGCGACGCCGCGGCAGCTCGCACCGTAGGGTATGGCGTTGTCGGACACCTTCGGGTCGTAACGCCATTCTTCCTTGCCGTTGCGCGCATCGGCGGAAATGACGATGTCGTTGGCAGAGCACGCATAAAGATGGCCGCCGATTTCCAGCGGCGTGTTTTCGGGCGAATAGAGATCCTTGGTCGCCTGGTTCGGCATGTCGCCTGTGTGAAAGGACCAGGCCCGGGTGAGCTTGGAGGCATTGGCCGCGGTGATCTGGTTGAGCGGCGAATAACGAGTGCCCAATTCCGATCCGCCATAGACCGGCCAATCGTTGCCTGGCTGATGGATCGCGGTGTCCTGCGATACAGGTGCAGGTGGGGTGGACGTTGTTGGCGGTTGAGCAGGTTGTGACTGCGCCAAGGCACTGATGTGGAAAAGGCCGAACGTCGCTGCTGCAATAACCGGCAGCAGCAAGCCCGTTACATAGGCTGCATTCCGGCTGCCTCGCCCGGCACCGTCGCGGAAAGCAGGCATGGCCAGCAGAACGAAGACAAGGATGATCGTAGGAGCCAAGACACGCGGCATCAGCGCCCAGCCGTCAAGACCCACCTCCCAATAAGCCCAGGCGAGCGTCGCGAGCCAGGTCAGCAGGTAAAGCCAGATACCGGCCGGGTTTCCAGCCAACATCAGGATGCCTGCCATCAGCAGCGCGATGCCGGCGGGAAGGTAGTACCATGATCCGCCAAGTGCGATCAGCCAGGCGCCGCCGGCCCCGATCAGGAGGCCGAGGATGATCAATAGGATACCGACGAGAACGCTCCACCAGAAAGCGACGCCGCGATGGCGCACAGGACGATGAGCGGTGTCGGCAGCGATGTTGGTCATGGCATTATTCCAGCGTGGAACAGATCGTGATATCTGGCGAACGCACGCGACCGGCTGTGGTTGCGGATTAAATTGTCGACCCGTCTCCGTGGCGGTCACCATTCTGTGATTGCTGCATGGCTCCGGAACTTTCGTGGCGAAAGCACCGTTAGGTGTAGTCAACTCTGAGTTTGCCTTCAGCAGAACCGGCGAGGGGATGCCGCAGATCTTCTCGAAAAACGCCAATGGCATCGCGCGCTTTGTCATCTGGGGAAGTTGTGCAGTTCTGCTGATCGCCGCCGCGATCGGGGTCATCCTTCCCCGTTCGGACCTGGTAACGGGAGTAGGTGAGCCAGTGGCGCAGCCGGTGCCGTTCAGCCACAAGCATCATGTCGGCCAGCTCGGCATCGACTGCCGCTATTGCCATAACGGCGTCGAAACCTCGTCTTCGGCGGGTCTGCCGGCCACCGAAGTCTGCATGACCTGTCATTCGCAGCTTTTCACCAATGCCGACATGCTGGCGCCGGTACGCGCAAGCTTGGCTAACGGCAAGCCGATCGAATGGCAGCGCGTCAACAGAGTGCCCGACTTCGTGTTCTTCAATCACGCGATCCACGTCAACAAGGGCGTCGCCTGCGAGACCTGTCATGGCGAGGTCGACGAGATGCCGCTGACGCGACGGGCGCATACGCTCAGCATGGAATGGTGCCTCGGCTGCCATCGCAATCCGGAACCCAATCTGCGTCCGCCGCAGGACGTGTTCCTGATGCATTGGCAGCCGCCTGAGGACGTCGCCGAGATCAGGCGGCAACTGATCGGCATGCTCGACATCCACCCCGAGACGATGACGGATTGCTATGTCTGCCATCGCTGAGAAAGGGTCAGGCTCCGGCATCGACATCGCGGCCCTGCGCAGGCGGCTGGCAAACGGTCGCGACATGTGGCGCAGCCTCGACGAGATTGCCGGTACGGTGGAATTCCGCCGCTTCGTCGAGGCAGAGTTTCCCGCGATTGCCGAGCGTCTGCCGGCAAAGCCGAACCGGCGGACGCTGCTCAAGCTGATGGGCGCTTCGCTGTCGCTTGCCGGGCTCGCGGCCTGCAGCAGGGCGGAAAGCATCGTGCCTTACGTGCGCCAGCCGGAAATCCTTGTTCCCCGCAAGCCCGTCTGTTACGCGACGACATTGTCGAGCGATGGTTTCGGCATCGGCGCCATCGTCGAAAGCCATGAAGGGCGACCGACAAAGGTCGAGGGCAATCCCGACCACCCGGCATCGCGCGGCGCGACCGATGCGGTAATGCAGGCGGCGGTATTGACGCTGTTCGATCCCGATCGCTCGCGCACGCCGCTCAAGGACGGCGAACCGGCGTCCTATGGCGATTTCCTCAAAGGCATGGCGGCGCTTGTCTCACGGTGGACGGCATCGCAAGGGCAGGGCGGCGCTCTGCTCCTCGATGCCTCGACGTCGCCGACCCTCGCGACGCAGATCGACGCGCTGCGGGCGCGCTATCCGAAGCTGAAAGTCTATCGCCATAATCCGTTGGCGACCTCGGCCGCGGGGGAGGCGTCGCGGGCCCTGTTCGGATCTGCGCTGACGCCGATCCACCACTTGGACCGTGCCGAGGTGATCTTCAGCCTCGACGCCGATTTTCTCGGCGAGGGACCCGGACGACTTGCCTATGCGCGCGACTTCGCGGTGCGGAGGCGCGTGCGCAATCCGTCCGACCGGATGAGCCGGCTCTATGCCGTGGAGTCTACGCCGACCATTACGGGCGCAACTGCTGATCATCGTTTGGCGGTGAAGCCAGGTGGCATCGAAGCCGTAGCTGCCGCGCTGCGCGCGACGCTTGGCGGTCAGGCCGAGGTTCCCAGCTCACCGGTCGATCCGACGTGGATAACTGCGCTATCCAAGGATCTGGCGGCGGCCGGCCGCAACGCGCTGATGATCCCGGGGGCGCATCAGAGCGCCTTTGTGCATGCCGCCGCGCTGGCCGTTAACGCGGAGCTTGGCGCGCTTGGCAATACGGTGGAAATGATCGAGCCGCCGGACACATTGCAGGTCGATGGCGATCTCACGACCCTGTGTGATGCAGTCGGGGATGGCGCGATCGACACGGTCGTGGTGGTTAGCGCAAATCCGCTGCACACCGCCCCGGCCGGCCTTGATGCGCATAAGGCATTCTCCAGCCTGAAGTTGCTTGTGCATCACGGTCTCTATCGCGACGAGACTGCTTTCTTGTCGCACTGGCATGTACCGGCGGCTCATGAGCTCGAGAGCTGGAGCGACATCCGTGCTCATGATGGCACGGCGTCACTGGTCCAGCCGCTGATTGCGCCGCTTTACGATGGCAAGACCTTACATGAGTTGCTCGCCGTGCTTGGCGGTCAATTCGCAACCGATCCGCTCTCGCTCGTTCGGCAGCATTGGGCAGCGCTCGATGACGGGGCCTGGAAAAAGGCGTTGCGTGACGGTGTCGTGCCGCACAGCGCCGCCAAGCCGATATCAGCGACAATGGCTCCGGAGTTGGGCGGATTGAAGCCGGCAGCGAAGGCAGGCGGCGGGATAGATATTCGCTTCGTCGCCGATCCCTGGCTGCGCGACGGGCGCTTCGCCAACGCCTCATGGCTGCAGGAACTGCCACGACCGCTGACCAAGATCGTGTGGGGCAACGCCGCGCTCATCTCACCGGCAATGGCGGAGCGGCTGAAGATTGAGAACGGCAACATCGTCAACGTCGAGGCCAACGGGGCTGATCTCGATGCACCTGCCTGGATCGTGCCCGGTCATCCCGACCAGACGGTGACGCTTTCCTTCGGCTTCGGGCGCAAGGTTGGTTCCGTAGCCGCGCTGTCCGAGGGCTATGATGCCTTCCGTCTACGGCGGGGCCTGGAATGGATTTCGACTGGCGCCGCGGTCAGGCCGCGCGAGAGCAGTGTGCGGATCATCACCACGCAACATCACCAGGCGATGGAAGGCCGCGCCATCGTTCGCCACGCTTCGCTCGACACGTTTCGGCAGAATCCGCATTTTGTCCGCAAGGATGCGCCGCCGCCAACGGAGTCGCTCTATCCCGATTGGCCGTACAGTCAGGAAGCCTGGGCTATGGCGATCGACCTCTCGGCCTGCATCGGCTGCATGGCCTGCGTTTCGGCCTGCCAGGCGGAAAACAACATCGCTCCGGTCGGACCGGACGAATGCGAGCGCGGCCACGAGATGCACTGGCTGCGGGTCGACCGCTACTATGCCGGACCGGTCGATGCGCCCGACACCTTTTTCCAGCCGGTGCCCTGCATGCATTGCGAGAAGGCGCCCTGCGAGCTGGTCTGCCCGGTCAACGCCACGGTGCACACGCATGATGGGCTGAATGCGCAGGTCTACAATCGCTGCATCGGCACGCGCTACTGCTCGCAAAATTGCCCCTACAAGGTGCGGCGCTTCAATTTTCTCGACCATCAATCCTTCGACAAGGACGAAGCCGGTCCGGAGCAGGGCGCGCACAATCCCAATGTCAGCGTGCGCTCGCGCGGCGTGATGGAGAAATGCACCTACTGCGTCCAGCGCATCAGCGCCAGGCGTATCCAGGCCCAGATCGAGAACCGCGAGATCGCCGACGGCGAAGTGGTCACCGCCTGCCAGCAGGCCTGCCCGACGCAGGCCATTATCTTCGGCGACCTCAACAGAAAGAACGCTCACGTCGTCCGGGAAAAGAGCGCGCCGC
This sequence comes from Mesorhizobium sp. B1-1-7, assembly GCF_006442705.1. NCBI lineage: Bacteria > Pseudomonadati > Pseudomonadota > Alphaproteobacteria > Hyphomicrobiales > Phyllobacteriaceae > Mesorhizobium > Mesorhizobium sp. B1-1-7. The sequence continues at coordinate 113,101 of NZ_VFWQ01000007.1, forward strand.
AGAACTATGCCCTGCTCGAAGAGCTGAACACGCGCCCGCGCACGACCTATCTCGGCAGGATTTCCAATCCGAACGGCGAGTTGGCCAGGCAAGGCGAGGCGACTGATGGCTGAAGCGAGCGCCGAAAGTCCGGCCGTTCTGCGCGGCCGCCACGATTTTCCCGAGATCAGCGGCCGCATCGGCTCGATCGTGCTCAGCGGCCGGCTGCCACGCCATTTCTGGACGGCGTTCTTCTTCTGCTTCCTGCTTGTCCTGCTGTTTCTCTATTCGATCACCTATCTGATCTCAGTCGGCGTCGGCGCCTACGGCATCGATATGCCCGTTGCCTGGGGGACGATGATCGCCAACTTCGTCTGGTGGATCGGCATCGGCCATGCCGGCACGCTGATCTCGGCGGTGCTGCTGCTGCTGAGACAGCCATGGCGCGCCTCGATCAACCGCTTCGCCGAAGCGATGACGCTGTTTGCCGTCGCCATGGCAGGACTATTCCCGATCCTGCATCTCGGCCGGCCGTGGTTCTTCTACTGGCTCTTGCCGCTGCCCAATGTGCACATGCACTGGCCGCAATGGCGCAGTCCGCTGGTCTGGGATTTCGCGGCGATCGCCACCTACGCAACCGTCTCGTTGCTGTTCTGGTATATGGGCCTCTTGCCCGACCTTGCCGTGTTGCGCGACCGCGCCAGGTCGAGACCGGCGCAGCTCTTCTATGGCATACTGGCGCTCGGCTGGCGTGGCTCGGCCTTCCATTGGGCGCGCTACCAGGTCATCTATTTCCTGCTTGCGGCCTTGGCCACACCGCTGGTCGTCTCGGTGCATTCGATCGTCTCGCTCGATTTCACCTTCGCGATCACTCCCGGCTACCACTCGACGATCTTCCCGCCCTATTTCGTTGCCGGCGCGCTGCTCTCCGGCTTCGCCATGGTGCTTACCATCGCCATTCCCCTGCGCTGGGCCTTTTCGGTCCAGGACTTGATAACCCTCAGGCACATGGAGAACGCCGCCAGGCTGATGATCGCCGCCGGCATGGTCGTTGCGTATGGCTATGTCTCGGAAGCGTTCTTCGCCTGGTATTCCGGGGAGCCCTATGAACGCACCATGATGGCCGAGCGGGCGCTTGGTCCTTATTCGCCGCTGTTCTGGACGATGCTCACACTCAATTGCGGCCTGCTGCAATTGCTGTGGTTCCGACGCATCAGGCGCAACATGCCCCTTTTGTTTGCAATCGCCGTTGCCATCAATCTTGGCATGTGGATCGAGCGCTACATCATCGTCGTCACCGGGCCGAGCCGCGACTATCTGCCGACTTCCTGGGGCGAGCAATCGCTGACCTGGCTCGATTTCGGTGTCCTGTTCGGCTCGATCGGCACGTTCTTCGCGCTCGTCTTCCTGTTCATCCGCATCCTGCCCGCGATCACCATTTTCGAGGTCGAGGAACTGGCCGAGGAGGAGGGCAAGCTCAGATGAGCCTCTACGGCCTCCTGGCGGTGTTTGCCGATCCCGAAGTGCTTGTCGAAGCGGCGCGCGGCATGCGTGAGCGCGGTTACCGGCGCATGGACGCCTTCTCCCCATTTCCGATGAAGGAGCTGAACGAGGTACTGGCGATCCCGAAGACGCGACTGCCGTGGGCCGTGCTTGCCGGCGGCATCGCCGGCGCCGCACTCGTCTACGCGCTGATCTGGTATTCGGTCGAGATCGACTACGCCATCAATGTCGGCGGCAGGCCATTACATTCCTGGTCGCCTTTCGTCGTCATCGCTTTCGAGGGCGGCATTCTCGGTGCAGCCTTTGCCGGCTTCCTAGGCGTGCTCGCAGCTAACGGGCTGCCCCGCTACTACCATCCGGTTTTCAATGCCGAGAGCTTCACCTATGCGGGCGGCGGCAGGTTCTACCTTCTCATCGAGGCGACCGACCCCAAGTATCGCAAGGGCATCACCAAGGGCCAACTGACGCGGCTTGGCGCCGAGATCGTCGAGGAGGTCGAGGCGTGAGCCGCCTGCCCCTCACACTGGTTTTTGGGGCCTTGCTGGTGGCCGGCTGTCGGCAGGACATGGAGGACCAACCGCGCTACGATCCGCTGGAGGCCAGCAATCAGTTCGCCGACGGCATGTCGGCGCGAACGCCCGTGACCGGCACAGTTGCGCGCGACACCGATCTGTCGCCGACGCCGGACAGGATTCCCGATCCGGTCACGATAGAGCTGCTGCAGCGAGGGCAGCAGCGCTTCGACATCTTCTGCTCGCCCTGCCACGGCCGCACCGGCGATGGCCACGGCATAATCGTCCAGCGCGGTTTTTCGGCGCCGCCGAGCTACCATCAGGACGCGTTGCGCAAGGCCCCCGACCGGCATTTCTATGACGTCATCACCAATGGCTATGGCGCCATGTATTCCTACGCGGCGCGGGTGCCGCCGCAGGACCGCTGGGCGATCGTGGCCTATATCCGCGCGCTGCAATATTCGCGCGATGCGCCGATCGCCGAGCTTCCGCAAACCTTGCGTGCGCGGCTCGAAGCCAAGGCCGCGCCATGAGCCGCGTCGAGCAAGGTTTCCTGATTGCCGGCATCGCCGGGCTTGTCTGCTGCGCGGTGGGAATATCGCTCGACGCGAGGCCCGTGCTCGGCGCCTGGCTTGCAGCCGTCATCTTCGCACTCAGCCTGCCGCTCGGCGCGCTGACGATTTTGATGGTGCATGGACTGACCGGCGGGCGCTGGGGCGAGGCGATCCGTCAGCCTTTGCGGATCCTGGCGGCGACACTGCCGCTTGCGCTGATCTTGCTCCTGCCGGTGCTGATAAGGCTCGATCTCATCTTCCCGTGGGCCGGCGCGGATTCTGCGATGCTGGCCGAGAAGGTTCGTGAGAAGCTTGTCTATCTCAACGTGCCCTTCTTCCTGCTGCGCTTCGTCGTCTGCGCCGCAATCTGGCTCGCTCTAGCCTGGATGATGCTCAGCTCGACTGAAGAGCACCTCGCAAAGAGTGGCGATGGCAGGAAATATGCCCTTGGTCTCATCCTCCATGCTTTTGCGATCAGCGTCTTTTCAATCGACTGGATGCTGTCGCTTGAGCCGGAATTCACTTCGACCATCTATGCGCTTTGCGAAGCGTCGGCCGAAGTGGTCGGGGCATGCGCCACGGCGGTCATTGTGCTGGCGGCAAGACGTGCGGTCGAAATCCTGCCCGGCGGCGAAGAAGACGTCGCTCTCAGCGAGGACCTCGCCAATATGTTGCTCGGTTTCCTGCTGATCTGGATTTATCTCGTTTTCATGCAATGGCTGGTGGTCTGGGGAGGCGATCTGCCCGACGAGATTCATTGGTACGTCATCCGCAGCGGCAATGGATGGCAATATCTGCTCTACCTTCTGATCGCGTTGCAGGTGGCGGCCTCTGCGGGCCTGCTCAGCCGGGACCTGAAACGCAGCCATGCCGGCCTGATCCGGCTCGCCGGAATTGCCCTGGCCGGGCATTTCGCCGACATGTTCTGGCGCGTTCGCCCGCCGCTCTTTTCTGGCGGCATTCTTTCGCTTTGGCACGATGTTGCCGCGTGGATCGGCCTGGGCGGGCTGTGGCTTGCGCTGTTCCTTTTCCTTCTTCGCCGGCCGGATCGGATCGCCTGGTGGAAGGGCGAGGCGGCCCATGGCTAAGGCGCATCGCCATCCCGAGACGCGCGATGTGCGGCCCCGCATGTTGGTCGCTTTCGGCGCCGGCCTGGTGCTGTTCATTGCGTCTGCCGCGATTGGCATGAAGCTCGCGTTCAACACCACGCCGACCTGGCTGCCACTGTCCGCGAACACCAGTCCGGAAAACCCCGAGTTGCAGACCGCGCCAAAGCAGGATCTGATCAGCTTCCGCGCCGAGGAAGATCGTCAGTTGAAAATGCTTGGCTGGGTCGATCGCAACGCCGGCATCGCCCGCATTCCTATTGACGACGCCATGTGGGCGGTGGTCAGCAACGGCTTACCGGACTGGTCGCAGCAGGGAGCCGGAGCCGCGAGCACTGAAAATTGCGCCTTGGTCACGGCTGCGGTTCCCCGGGCACCTCAGGCGCAGAATTGCCAGCAGCAGAGCAGGGCAGGGCGATGAGGAGCTTGTTGACTGCGCTTTGTCTTTTCCTTGCCGGTACGGCGCTTGCCGCCGAACGACCGACCTTCGACCCGAAGCCCGGCGCGAAGCTAACTCTCGATCGCGAATTGGTCGATGCAAGCGGACGAAAGCTGACGCTGGGCGAAACGCTCGGCGGGCGTCCTGCGCTGGTCATCTTCGGTTACGACAGATGCCCGAACCTTTGCGGCGTCACACAGCAGGCGGTCGCCTCTGATCTTAAGAAGACGTCGCTTCTTCCTGCAGACTACCGCGCACTATTCATCTCGATCGACGCCGATGAGACGTCCGCCGATGCCGCCGAGGCGCAAGCCGAAATCGCCTCCGCCGCCGGCCCGACGGGATTGTCCGCCTGGCGCTTCCTGACTAGCAGCGACGGCTCCGGCGCGGTGCTGGCCAACGAGGCCGGCATCACCTTCGACCGGCGCAAGGGCATAGATCAGTTCGTCCATCCGATCGCGGTCATTGCACTCACGCCGGCTGGTCGGATTTCGCAAGTGCTGCCGGCGCTGACCTTCACGCCGCGCGACCTTCAGCTTGCGCTGGTCGAAGCATCGGCCAATAAGCTCGGGTCGATCGCCGATCACGTCTTCCTGTTCTGCGCAGGCTTCGACAGTTCCAAAGGTCAGTACACCCCAGCCATCTGGGCGGCGTTGAAAGTGGCGAGCCTGGCAACGGTACTCGGCCTGGGCGCGACGGTGCTTTGGCAAACGCGCGGGAGGGGAAGATGAGCTTCGGCATTCCCTTCTTTCCGCAGGAAGCCTCATCGGAAGCTGGCCGGGTCGATGCGCTGTTTTACACGCTGCTTGCTTTCTCGGCCGTTCTCGGACTGGCGCTCACAGGTCTCGTTGTCGGGTACGCGGTGAAATACCGCGTCGGCTCGCCGGCGGATCGCACCGGCCAGCGTTCCCGCAACATGTGGCTCGAGATGAGCTGGACCATCGCCAGCCTGATCATCGCCTTCATCTTCTTCGGCTGGGGCGCGATACTTTTCGTTCGCCGCGACCATCCGCCGGCGGACGCGCTGGAGATCACGGGGCTGGGCAAACAGTGGATGTGGGAGTTCAGACAACCCGGCGGCCAGCGCGAGATCAACGAATTGCATGTTCCGGTCGGCAAACCGGTCGTGGTGTCGCTTGCCGCGCAGGACGTCATCCACTCCTTCTTTGTGCCGGCTTTCCGCATAAAGCAGGACGCGGTTCCTGGACGCACCACGCACATTTGGTTTATTGCTACCGAGCCCGGACGCTATCACCTGTTCTGCGCCCAATATTGCGGCACGCAGCATTCCGAAATGGGCGGCTGGGTGACGGTGATGGCCCCTGAGCAGTATGCCGCGTGGCTGAACAGCCAGGGCGAGGGCGAGACGCTTGCCGCAAGCGGCGAAAAGCTGTTTCGCGCGCTCGGCTGCTCCGGCTGCCACGGTCCGAACAGCAAGGTGCGGGCGCCGGCCCTCGAAGGCATCTTCGGCCGGCCGGTGGCGCTCGATAGCCAGCAGACCGTAATCGCCGACGAGCGTTACCTGCGCGACTCCATCCTCATTCCGAAGAAAGAAATCGCCGCAGGCTACGAGCCGGTCATGCCGAGCTTCGACGGTCTGATCGACGAGGGCGAGCTGCAGATGCTGCTTGCCTATCTGAAATCGCTTTCGCCGCAACCAAGCGCGGGAGCAAAGCCATGACCCGTTCGGCAATGACGGGGACATATCTGGGCGAGGGAGCCGGGCCCCGCGCGTGGCTGCTCACCACCGACCATAAGCGTGTCGCCTGGCTCTACTTGGTCTCGTTGACGGCATTCTTCTTTCTCGGCGGCGCGATGGCGGTGCTGATGCGAATCGAGTTGGCGACACCGGCAGGCGATCTCGTCTCCGACGATGTCTATAACCGGCTGTTTTCGCTGCACGGCATCATCATGGTCTGGTTCTTCCTGGTACCGTCGATTCCGGCAACGTTGGGCAATTTTTTGCTGCCGCTGATGATCGGCGCGCGCGACCTCGCATTTCCGCGGCTCAATCTCGCCAGCTGGTACGTCTTCATCTTCGGCAGCCTGTTCGCACTGTTTTCGGTGGTCGCCGGCGGCGTCGATACCGGCTGGACCTTCTACACGCCGCTGTCGACGCTCTATGCCAACGGCTTCGTCTCGACTGCAGCGTTCGGGGTCTTCGTCGTCGGCTTCTCGACCATCATGACCGGCATCAACTTCATCGTCACGGTGCACACACTGCGTGCGCCGGGACTCACTTGGTTCCGCCTGCCGATTTTCGTATGGACGCTCTACGCCACCAGCCTTGTGATGGTGCTCGCGACGCCAGTACTCGCGGCCTCGTTGATTTTGATCGTGATGGAGCGCGTTTTCGGCATCGGCATCTTCAATCCCGACCTCGGCGGCGATCCGCTGCTCTTCCAGCATCTGTTCTGGTTCTACTCGCACCCCGCCGTCTACATCATGATCCTGCCGGGCATGGGCGTGGTATCGGAGGTTCTGCCGTGCTTCAGCCGCCGGCCGCTGTTCGGCTACAAGGCGGTGGCGATGTCGTCGATGGCGATCGCCGTCTTCGGCTTCCTGGTCTGGGGCCACCACATGTTCGTCAGCGGCCAATCGGCCTACGCCGGCGTGCTGTTCTCGTTCCTGTCCTTCTGCGTGGCGATCCCGTCGGCGATCAAGGTCTTCAACTGGAGCCTGACGCTGCGCAAAGGCGAGATCAGCTTCGAGACACCGATGCTTTATGCGTTGTTTTTCCTGGGACTGTTCACCTTCGGTGGATTGGCCGGGCTCTTCCTTGCGGCGCTCGCGGTCGACGTGCATGTCCACGATACCTATTTCGTCATCGCGCATTTCCATTACATCATGGTCGGCGGCATGGTGACGGCCTATATGGCCGGGCTGCATTTCTGGTGGCCGAAGGTGACCGGCCGCATGTATTCCGAAACCGCAGGACGCATCGCGGCGACCGTCACTTTCGTCGGCTTCAACCTGACGTTCTTCCCGCAATATGTGCTGGGCTTCGACGGCATGCCGCGGCGCTATCACACCTATCCGCCGGAGTTCCAGTTCTGGCATGTGCTGTCGTCAGCTGGTGCAGTGGTTCTTGCAATCGGCTATCTGATGCCACTGTTCTATCTCGGCCGGTCGCTGTTTCGCGGCGACCGCGCGCCCGACAATCCGTGGAACGCCACCGGGCTTGAATGGCAGACGGGCTCGCCGCCGCCCCCGCATAATTTCGAGACGGTGCCGGTCGTGAGCGGCCCTGCCTACGCCTACGACATGAAGGGGCTCGAGCACGAGCGCTTCAGCCCGCATCTGGAGGCTGGCGGATGAGCAGCACCGAAAGCGTCGCCTTCGACAGTCCGCACCGCGAACAGCGCGCCGACACCTTTGCCATGTGGGTGTTCATCGGCTCCGAGGCTATGCTGTTCGGCGCGATCTTCCTGGTCTTCCTCGTCGCGCATATCGACTACGGCCCCGCCTTCGCGGCGGCGTCGAAACACCTTTCGCTGCCGCTCGGCATCTTCAACACGGCCGTGCTGATAACCAGCAGCTTCACCATGGCGCTGGCGCATATGCTTGCGCTTCGCAGACGTTGGCGCGCGACGGTTTGGGCGCTGGTCGTGACCTCGGCGCTGGGCGTGTGCTTTCTGGCGGTGAAGGCGATCGAATACGGCAAGGAGATTCACGAAGGCCTGGCGCCGGTTCTCGGCCTACCGTTCCGTTATGCCGGGCCGGATCCGGCGCATGCCGAATTCTTCTTCGGCCTCTATTTCACGATGACGTCGCTGCATGCGCTGCATCTGATCGCCGGCATCCTGGTCATCGCCGGCACAATCGCCCTCTGGCGGGCTGCCACTCCCGCCAGCCGCTTGCGCCGGGTCGCGGCCGTTGGCCTCTACTGGCATTTCGTCGACATCATCTGGGTGTTCATGTTCCCCGTTCTCTATCTGGTCAACCGATGAGCGACCTTCGCAAACTCAGCCTTGGCTATGTCGGACTGCTCGCGCTGCTGGCGCTGACGGTCGGCTCGTCCTTGCTCGACCTCGGCGGCTTCAACGTCGCTTTGAACCTGGCGATCGCCGCCGCCAAGTCTGTTCTAATAGCCATTATGTTCATGCACCTGACCGGTGCTCTGCCTCGTCTTGCCGTCGCAGCAACCGGGCTATGGCTCGTGATCTTGTTCGGCCTGACGCTGATCGGCCGATAGGCGTAACGGCCACTATCAGGCGAGCCGACATGGCCATCGTGACGTGTCAAACGCCACTCCGCTTCAACAGCCTACAGCGGAGGCATGCCAAAACAGTCGGGAAACACCGATGGCGGCTTTGCTGTGGCCGACGGCTCTTCAGCGTTCCGATGACGATGCTTCGAGTTCGGGATCGTCTCTCGTGCGCCTGTAAGCGGAGAATGACCGATCAACTGCTGATTTGAACACGGAACCGTACCCTTCCTCCAAAGTTGTGCACGGAAAGGAACCTGTGTGATGCCCAAGTCAGAGAAACGGGAAATCCGACAGCCAAAACCGTCTGACCCCAATCCAAAGAACAAGCCGCCAAGGGACACTCGCGAAAACGCGGCGCCGAATCCGGACAGCCATAGCGAAATACCCGATCCGAGCACGCGAGAAGAGCTCGAGACAAGCAAGCCTAATCCGAAGCGTTAGCCCTACGATGGGGAGGCGATCGCACGCGCTTCGATACTGCCAATCCTCACGGGCGAACTCGCCCACAAATATTGGAGCATTTGTTATGAACACTGACGTGGCACGAACGGTTGTCGACGTTGTCGCCGATGGCTTGGTCCGACACGGCGTCGAATTCGTTCTGGGACAAAGCGTGCCGACCGCGCTCGTGCTCGCCTGCGAGGATCGCGGCATCCGAAATATTACATACCGCCAGGAGAATGCCGGCGGTGCAATCGCCGATGGCTTCGCGCGGGCCTCCGGCCGGGTGCCGGTGATGGTCTGCCAAAACGGTCCCGCTGCTGCGCTCGCGGTGGCCCCCTTCGCCGAGGCGAAGAAGGCGGGAATACCGATCGTTGCGATCATGCAGGAAGTAGACCGCTCTCACATCGGCAAGAACGCCTTTCAGGAATATGACCATAAGGCGCTGTTTGCCCCGGTGACCAAATGGTTTCACCTTCTCGAGAGCGCAGACGGCGTCGAGGATCATCTCGACCGGGCGTTCATCGCCGCCGCAAGCGGCAAACCGGGGCCAGCGGTGCTCATGCTGCCCGTTGATCTGCAAATGGCGCATGCCGGCACGTCTGCGCATCGTTCGATGCGGCTATGCAACTGGCCACTCGACCGGCCGCGGCCCGACGACAAGACGATCGGAGAAGCGGCCAGGCTTATCGACGCCGCCCGTCTTCCTGTCGTCATCGCCGGCGGCGGAGTGCTAAGTTCCGGTGCAGGCAGCGCGCTACTCCGCTTTGCTGAGAAAGCCGCCGCACCCGTTGCCACCACAAACATGGGAAAAGCGTCGATCCCCGAGACGCACCCGCTCGCGATGGGCGCGATCGGCAATCTCACCGGACCCGGCGGGCTCGGGAGGCATACGAAGCCGTTGGTGCAGCAAGCCGATGTTCTGCTGCTGATCGGCAATCGCACCAACGAGGACGGCACCGACCATTGGTCGCTGATTCCCGACGGCGCGCGTGTGCTTCACATCGATATCGATCCGCAAGAGATTGGTCGCAATTACGAAGCGGTGCGCCTCGTCGGCGACGCGCGCACCACGCTTGAAGCAATGACCGACGCACTTGGCAGCCATTCCCGCAACCGCGATACGATTGAGCAACGCATCGCCGATGCCTGGGCAGCATTCGAACGCGAACGCCGGCCATTCTTGACGGATGCCGAACCAATTCGCGCCGAGCGCGCACTTGCCGCGATCCAGAAGCGTCTAGGATCAGACACCGTGGTCGTGGCCGATGCGAGCTACGCCTCGAACTGGGTTGCGGGCCAGCTTCGCACAAGCCATTCGAGGACGCGCGTGATCTCGCCGCGAGGCCTTGCAGGACTTGGCTGGGGCTTCCCGCTCGCGCTCGGCGCAAAGCTCGCCAGGTCCGAGCGGGAGGTCATCGTCGTCGTCGGCGACGGCGGTTTCGCCCATAGTTGGGCGGAACTCGAAACCGCCGTTCGGATCGGCATTGCGGTTACCGTGGTCGTCCTCAACAATGGCGTGCTCGGTTATCAGAAGGACGCCGAGAAAGCCAAGTTCGGTCGCTACACGGCGGCCGGTCACCTCGGCCAGGTCGACCATGCGGGCATCGCGCGCGCCTGCGGGGGTTATGGCGAAACTATTGAACATGCGCGTGACCTCGACGCCGCATTTGATAGGGCGGCTGGGTCCAACACCATTGCGCTTCTTGACGTGCTGACCGACCCTGGCGGCCATCCCCCAATCTCGCTTTACGATGGATCGCTTGACCGGCTGGACCGTGGGCGCGTCGTCCAAGATCCTGTTCCATAGACATTCCCCATCGCTATGTTCCTCCGCAACCTGCAAGAGAAGGAGCCAAGATGACCACGATCGTCGAAACGACGCGAATTGCCGAGAGGCCGGATGCGCTATGGCATGAGATCGGCCGGTTCGGGGCCGTAGGGGAGTGGCATCCCTTGTTAGACAAGGTCGAGAGCGAAGGCGAGCGTGAAGGCTGCCGGCGAACGGCCGAGGCGAAGGACGGAAGTCGACAAACCGAACGGCTTTTCGAAACGGATGCCGAGGAGCATTTCTATCGCTACGGCATAGAGTCAACCACAATGCCTGTGCGCGACTACGTTGCCGAGTTCAAAGTCCAGGACAACCACGACGGCACCAGCACCGTCGTCTGGTCAGCAGAGTTCCAACCAGAGGCTGATGAGCCGAAAGCGACCGAAGCGATCAGAGATTTTCTGAGGACCGGGTTGAATAATCTCGCTGCTGTGCACGGCAAGTAAGCTCGCGGCCGAGACTGGGCCTGGACGCAGGAAGGAACTCAGGACCCTACTTGCTGCTGTTTCTCACGCCGCGGGTCGAAAAGGCGGTCTGTCCGACGACTGCTTGTTCTGCCTGCAGCCGGCGCCGCAGTCAGGTCCGCTCGAACGTGCCGACGATCTCAGCCTGTCCCAATATGTGCGGCTTGGCTTTCTCCATCACCTCGCCGACCGGCGCCTTCTCGTCCAAATGCAGTGTCTCCACGTCGAGCGCTAGAAGCCGGAAATGATAATGGTGAAGGCCATGTCCACGTGGCGGCTGCGGACCATCGTAGCGGGGATTGCCGAAATCGTTGACGCCGTGGCCTAGGCTTTCCGTCTTGGCGCCTGCAGTCGTGCCCTCCGGTAGGATGTTGCGCTGCGGGTCGATGTCGTAGATCGCCCAATGGCGGAATGTGCCCGAAGGGGCGTCAGGATCCTCAACGATCAAGGCGAAGCTTTTGGCGCCCGCCGGAGCGTCGTTCCACTCCAGCGGCAGGGAAATGGCGAAGGCTGGATCAGAGTTGCGGCGGTGGCAAAAAATCGGCTGGCGACTTTGGCCGGAGCATCGACAGAGCTCAGAGTCGGTCAACATCGGCTAGCAGAGCGCCAGGCCGAATGGTCGCCCTGTCACCGGCCATTCTTCTTCAGCACGGAAACGAGCATTTGATCGAACTCCGACCGTGTCGGATAAGACGCCTGCGTGCCTTTCCGACCAACCGAGAAGCTTGAAGCCGCAACGCCCCAGCAGGCGGCTTCGTATGCCGATTTGTGCTCCAAGGTCGCGGCAGCAAACGCGGCAATAAAGGCATCGCCGGCCCCTGTCTTGTCCATGACATCGACAGACGGCGCCCTTATTGCTGTCGTCTCGTTCCTCTCACCGAGGATGCAGCCACCGTCGGAGAGCTTAACGCATGCAATTTCAACCCCCAGGGCATTGAATTTTGTTGCCGCGTCGCGGGCCCGGCTTTCATCGGCTACTTCAATTCCCAAGGCATCTGCTGCTTCCTTCTGGTTGGGCGACACCGTGTCGCGCTGAAACGGATTCAGGGACGGGTGCGGCTCGTGCCGCGGATTTTGCAGGCGGCCGGTGCGGCCGGCGCCTTAATCTTCGGCAACGCCTTGGTGCATCACCGCTTTGCCGGAGGTCACAATAGTCGCCACGACTTTTCGAAGGTTTTCCCGGCAGCTGGTTGCGCGACCGGCCCGATCCGACGCTTCGATCTCCGCCATTACGCACGGGCTGGCGTTGCGTTCGCGGCGACGTCAGCCCATGCGTTTGCAGCTGCCGCCGTGCGTGAGGCCGTTGCCGCCGGGCTGGGCGCGGGTATCGTCTCAAAGACGGAATTTCAACCGGATGAGCGCCTGAGGCCGCTGCGGATTGCCGATCACAAGCCGTTCACGGAGTCATTCGCGGCCTGTCTGAAGGGGCGACAAGAGCTTCGCCCGATCAAGGCATTTATGAAACTCGTGTCTGAGTTTGTGACTCCGGGGCCCGTCCAGGAAAGTGTTGCGGATATCTGATGACGCTTCGGTGAGAAGAGTGACGGCACTTTTTCAAGTGCTGGGAAGGCCCAAATGGGAATCGAATTGATATTACAAGTATATGAAAAATATGGATAATACTGCCAAAACAGGCAATGGTGCCCAGAGGCGGATTCGAACCACCGACACGCGGATTTTCAGTCCGCTGCTCTACCAACTGAGCTATCTGGGCCTGTTTCGGTAACTGAAATTGCGTTGACCGGATTTCACGAAGGCGCCGTGGGGCGCCCCTTGAAAGCGCGTGGGTTATAGCACGGGAATTCGGCCTGTCCAGCGCCTAGGTTGCGATTTCAGACAGGAAAAGACAGGCCGTGTGATGGGTGCCTTTTCATGCTGCTTTCATCCCCGGAATGGCGCGCGGCCTGTACTGTTTCAGGCATAGGCATCGTTGCACGAGCCCGCGATAGCCCTTTGCCGGCAGCCCGGCCGCCTTTTTGGCCGACAATTGAGATCCGGCGAGATGCGGCGATGGGCGAGATCCCGAAATGTGCTCGCATCCCTGGCCAGACCTCGACCGGCCGGCGGGGGCTATCTGGCGCTGGCCAGGCCCTTGCGAAAATCGGAGGGCGTCATGCCGGCCAGCTTGCGGAACGATTTGTTGAAGGCGCTGAGCGAACCGAAGCCCGAATCCATGGCGACGCGCAGCACATTGGCGTCCTGATGCATCAACAGCGCCTGTGCGTAGCTCAGCCGCAGAAGGTTGACATATTCGTTCAGCGTCATGCCGGTCGATTTCTTGAACAGGCTCATGGCGTATTTGGGATGGATGTCGGCCGCCCCGGCAATGTTCACGCAATCGATGTCGTAGAGGAAGTTTTCGGCGATGAAATCGCACATGCGACCGACATTGCGCGACGACTGCTGGTCGAAGGGACTGCCCATCTCGTGCCCGGCGGCCGTTTCGGGCACCAGCCGGTAAGGCTCGAACCGCACCCGCTCCAGCCGCAGCAGAAGTTCGTTGACGGCATGCTCGGCCTTGGCCGGGTCGCCCGAGCGGGCATAGCGGTTCCAGCGGGCGAAATTGTCGTTATCGGATTGATCGGTGGCGCCGGTCACTAGCGTGGCGCCCGTCATCAGCCGGTGGCGCACGTCCGCCGGCAGGTGCAGCCGGAAGAAATGCACCAGCGGCAGATGTGCGCCGGCATAGACGGCATCGTCGCTCAAATCGTCCATCTGGTGCGGCAGGCCGCCCCAGAACAGGCACATCTCACCGGCCGAAAGCGAGATTTCGTGCTCGTTCATGCGGTAGTGCACGCTGCCGCGCACGATGAAATTCACCTCGACCTGCGCATGCCAGTGCGGCTTGAGCATCACCAGGGGCGCGGTGTGAAACATCTGCAACAGCAGCGGCAGGCCTTCGACGCTGCTGGCGCCAGGCTGGTAAAACGGCCGTTCCGGCATCTTACTTTCCGCCAATTCCTTATTCCCTTTGTCGGGGACAAGCCTTCCGTGCTGCATAGTCTAGCCCGGCTCGCAGAGAGAGCAAATGAAATGGGAGGATTTCAATGCGCATCACACTGTCCTGCGCCGCGCTTGCGCTTGCCCTGGGCTCAGCCCCGGCATTCGCGCAATCTGGCGAAATCACCATCTGGAGTTGGAACGTCGCCGCTTCATCACTGAAGGCGACGGTCGCCGGCTTCAACAAGCTGCACCCCGACATCAAGGTCACGGTCCAGGATCTCGGCAACCAGCCGACCTACGACAAGTCGATCGCCGGCTGTGCCGCAGGCGGTGTCGGCCTGCCCGACATCGTCACCATCGAGAACGGCGAGGCCGAGAATTACTGGAGCCAGTTCCCCGACTGCTTCGTCGACCTGCACACGCTGGGCTACAGCGCCGAGGACCAGAAGAAATTCCCCGATTTCAAGCGCACCGAGCTCGAAGTCGGCGACAAGGCCTATGCGATGCCGTGGGATTCCGGCCCGGTCGCCGCCTTCTATCGCCGCGACTTCTACGAAAAGGCCGGTGTCGATCCGGCGTCGATCAAGACCTGGGACGATTTCATCGCCGCCGGCAAGAAGATCCAGGCCGCCAATCCAGGCGTCTCGATGACCAATGCCGATTTCAACGGCGATACCGAATTCTTCCGCATGATCTCCAATGAGCAGGGCTGCTCCTATTTCGCCGAGGACGGCCAGTCGATCACGGTCAACCAGCCTAAATGTGTCGATACGCTGGCCAAGATCAAGGACATGAAGGATGCCGGCATCATGTCTTCGGCCGACTGGGGCACCAAGATCACCAACAACACCGCCGGTACGGTCGCCACCCAGGTCTATGGCGGCTGGTATGAAGGCACAATCCGTACCGAATCGGCCGGTGAAAACGGCAAATGGGGCGTCTATCTGATGCCGAGCCTGACCTCCGACGGCCCGCGCGCCGCCAATCTCGGTGGCTCATCGCTGGCCATCACCTCGGTGTCGAAGAACAAGGAGGCGGCTTACGAGTACCTGAAATACACGCTCGGAACCAATGAGGGCCAGATCACGATGCTGAAGGAATTCGGTCTCGTCCCCTCGCTGGTGTCGGCGCTGAATGATCCCTACGTCTCGGAAGGCCTGCCCTATTGGGGTGGCCAGGCTGTGTGGAAGGATATCCTCGGCACGTTGCCCAAGGTCGTCCCCAGCCGTGGCACGCAGTTCCAGAGCGACGCCGAAATCATCATGCGCGCGGTGCAGACCAAGTATCTCGCCGGCGGCTATGCCGGCGCCAAGGCAGCGCTCGACGATGCCGCCAGCCAGATCGCCGCGGCGACCGGACTGCCGGTCAAGCAGTGAGCGCCGCTTTTCCTTCTCCCCTTGTGGGAGAAGGTGGATCGGCGCGATACGCCGAGACGGATGAGGGGTGCCCCAGCGGAGTGAGACGTTGGCGTTTCCTGGAACACCCCTCATCCGTCGCCTTCGACGACACCTTCTCCCACAAGGGGAGAAGGGAAGACCCAAACGATGGCTTAAAACAACAATCGGGAGAAGGAGGACGAAGATGCGCAACCGTAACGCCACGGCCTATCGTTTCCTCGCGCCCTATCTCCTGATCTTCTCCGTCTTCTGGCTGTGGCCGATCATCTCCTCGTTCATGATCTCGTTCCAGGCGACGCGCACGGTGCCCTGGCGCTTTGCCCCCGGCTTCAACTGGGGCCGGCTGATCGGCGATCCGGCCTTCTTCAACGCGCTGAAGAACACGCTGCTCATCCTCGTCATCCAGGTGCCGGTGATGATCACGCTGGCCATGGTGATGGCGGTGCTCTTGAATTCGCCGCTGTTGAAGGCGAGGGGGCTTTATCGCTTCGCTTTCTTCGCTCCGGTCGTGGTCGGCGAGGTCGCCTATTCGGCTGTTTTCCGGCTGATGTTCAGCCTCGATTTCGGCATCGTCAACAAGCTCCTGAACAGCGTCGGGCTGCCCAAGATCGACTGGTTCTCCAACGTCACGCCGGCGATGGCTTTGATCATGATCGCGGTCACCTGGCGCTGGGCCGGCTACAACGCCATCATCCTTCTGGCCGGCATGCAGTCCATTCCCGAGGATGTCTACGAGGCGGCGACGCTCGACCGCGTCAGCAAGCTCAAGCAATTCCTCTACATAACCTTGCCGCTCTTGAAGCCGGTCATCGTGTTTTGCACGGTGTTGTCGATCATCGGCACCATGCAGTTGTTCACCGAGCCATTCCTGATCACCGAGCGCGGCGGACCGGGCGGCGGCACCGAGACGCTCGGCCTGCTGCTCTACCGCCAAGGCTTCCGCTCGCTCAATTTCGGCTACGCCTCGGCCGTCGCCTACACGATGGCGGGGCTGGCGATCGCCATCACGCTGGTGCAACTGTGGCTGACGAGGGAAAAGCAATGAGCTCGCTCTCCTCGGCCCGCCTGAGACGCAGCCTCTTGCTGCATCTCTTCCTGACGCCGCTGGCGCTGATCTGGCTGTTTCCGTTGTGGATGATGGTGGTGTTCTCGACCATGCCCGACAACGGCATCTTCAGCCCGGGCATCGAGTTGCTGCCGCACGGCAATTTCGTCGACAATTTCAACAATCTGCAACGCGACACCAACTTCGTCGGCGCGATCGGCATCTCAGTCTCGGTGGCGGTGACCTACACCTTCCTGTCGGTGCTCTTGACCTCGATGGCCGGCTGGGCGCTGGCGCGCTACCAGTTCTTCGGCAAGGGCGTGGTCGTCGCCATCATCCTCGGCACCATCACGCTGCCATACGCGGTGGTTCTGATCCCGCAATTCATCATGGTGGCGCGCGACTTCCAACTCGCCAACACCTGGGTGGCGCTGATCGTGCCGCCACTGTTCAATTCGCTGGGCGTCTTGTTCATGCGCCAGAGCTTCTCGATGATGCCGGACGACCTGTTCGACGCCGCGCGGGTCGAAGGCGTGAAGGAGTGGCGCATCTTCCTGTTCGTCGCACTGCCGCTGGCGCGGCCGATGCTGGCCGCACTCGCCATCATCCTGTTCCTCGCGTCCTGGAACAATTATCTCTGGCCGCTTTTGATCAACAGCCAGCCGGGCTCGATGACCGCACCCGTGGCGCTAGGCACGCTGATCGGCCTCACCAAGGTATCGTGGGGCGGCATCATGGCCGGCGCCGTGATGCTGACCGTGCCGATGCTTATCGTCTTCGTGCTGCTGCAGCGCCATTTCATCGCCGGCATCGCCGCCGGCGCGATCAAGTAAGGGGCAGCATGGCAACGGTCACGCTCAACAATGTCGTCAAGCGCTTCGGCACCTTCGAGGTCGTCCACGGCGCCAACATCGACATCAAGCACGGCGAGTTCGTCGTCTTCGTCGGCCCTTCCGGCTGCGGCAAGTCCACGCTGCTCAGGATGATCGCCGGGCTCGAGGACATCAGTGATGGCGAGATCGCCATCGGCGGCAAGGTTGTCAACGACGTCGAACCGGCCGACCGCGGCATCGCCATGGTCTTCCAGTCCTATGCGCTCTATCCGCATATGAGCGTCGAGCAGAACCTCTCCTTCGGATTGCGCATGACCGGCAATCCGAAGGCCGACACGGAGCGGCGGGTGAAGCGCGCGGCCGAGATCCTGCGCATCAGCGAACTGATGGACCGGCGCCCGAAAAAGCTCTCCGGCGGCCAGCGCCAGCGCGTCGCCATCGGCCGCGCCATCGTGCGCGAGCCGCAAGTGTTCCTGTTCGACGAGCCGCTCTCCAATCTCGACGCCGAACTGCGCGTGCAGATGCGGGTCGAGATATCGCGCCTGCACAAGGAACTCGGCGCCACCATGGTCTATGTCACCCACGACCAGACCGAGGCGATGACGCTCGCCGACAGGATCGTCGTGCTGCGCGCAGGCCATATCGAGCAGATCGGCCGGCCGCTCGAACTCTACGACGATCCCGACAATTTGTTCGTGGCGGGGTTTGTCGGCTCGCCGAAGATGAACTTCATCAAGGGCCAAATCGTCGGGCGCGATGCGCGCGGTGTCGTGATCGAGCTGGCGGGCCAGGATAAAACCCGCATCACCCAGCCGCTGACCGGCACCGCGCCGGAGGCCGGGACGAAGGTCATTGTCGGCGTGCGGCCCGAACATTTCGGCGTCGCCGGAGAAGGCGGCACCGATCTCGTTGTCGCCATCGACGTGATCGAACACCTTGGCGGCACGAGCTTTCTTTATGCCCGCACGGCGCACGGCGAAGATGTGGTGATCCAGCGCGACGCGGCCAAGGTTCCCGACACGTCCGAAGTCACCGTTTCCATCCGCAAATCCTACCTGTTCGACGAAAAGGGGCTGCGGCTGCGCTGACTGGCCGCCCCTTCAGCCTTCAAGGAGAATGACAATGACTGCAACCACGCCTATTCGCTGGGGCATTCTCGGTCCGGGCGGCATCGCCCAGGCTTTTGCCGGCGGCGTGGCCGCTTCGCACACCGGAAAACTGGTCGCCATCGGCGCGCGCAATCCCGCCAAGCCGGGCCTTGCGGAGAATTTCCCCGGTGCCCGCATCCTCGACGGCTATGAAGCATTGCTTGCCGACCCGGACATCGATGCCGTCTACATCGCGGTTCCGCATCCCGGCCATGCGCAATGGGCGATCCGGGCGGCGGAAGCGGGCAAGCACGTGCTGTGCGAAAAGCCGTTGGCGCTGACCGCCTTCGAGGCCGACGCCATGATCCACGCCGCGCGCAAGGCCGGCACCTTTCTCGGCGAAGCCTTCATGTACCGGCTGCATCCGCAGACGCTGAAGCTGGTGGAACTCATCAAGTCCGGCGTCATCGGCGAGATCAGGATGATCAAGTCGAGCTTCGGCTTCGCCATGCCGGGCTTCATGCCGCAGCACCGGCTTTATGCCAATGAGCTCGCCGGCGGCGGCATCCTGGACGTCGGCGGCTATCCCGTCTCGATGGTCCGGCTGATTGCCGGCGCGGCATCGGGAAAACCCTTTGCCGAACCCGACAGGGTGGTGGGCACCGCCCATCTCGGCCAGTCCGGCGTCGATGAGTGGGCTTCGGCGCTGCTGCATTTCCCTGATGGCATCGTCGCGGAGGTCTCCTGCAGCATCTCACTCAACCAGGACAATGTCCTTCGCATCCTCGGCACCAAGGGGCGCATCGAAGTGCCGGACTTCTGGTTCGCCGGCGGCAACCGCGATGTCGGCCTCGGCCACATCGACGTGATCGGCGCCGACGGGTCGCGAGAGACGATCAGCGTCAACGAAAAACGCCATGTCTATTCCTTCGAGGTCGACGGCGCCGGCGAGGCGATCCGCGCCGGGCAGCAGGAATTCGCCTGGCCGGGGATGGGCTGGGCCGACAGCCTAGGCACCTTGCGTGTGCTCGACAGATGGCGCGCCGCCGTCGGGCTAGAGTATGAGATCGAAAAAGCCCCGCTGCGCACCAGCACCATTGCCGGCCGGCCCTTGCGCCCCGGCGGCACCGCGATCGCCAAGCGCGCCATCCCAGGCTTGGCGAAACAGGCATCCATAGTGGCGCTCGGCTTCGAGGATTTCCGCACCTTCTCCTCGGGTTCGATCCTGCTCGACGCTTTCTTCGAAGCCGGCGGCAATCTGTTCGACACCGGCTACGTCTATGGCGGCGGCTACACCGAGACGCTGCTCGGCCAATGGTTGAAGAACCGTGGCGTGCGCGAGCAGTCGGTGATCATCGCCAAGGGCGCGCATTCGCCGCTCTGCTATCCCGACGTGATCGGCAAGCAGCTCGCCCAGTCGCTCGATCGGCTGCAGACCGATCATGTCGACATCTATTTCATGCACCGCGACAACCCTGACGTGCCGGTCGGCGAGTTCGTCGATGCGATGGACCGCGAGGTCAAGGCCGGCCGCATCCGCGGTCCGTTCGGCGGCTCGAACTGGACGATGCAGCGCATGGACGAGGCGATTGCCTATGCGCAGCGGACCGGCAAGCAGAAGCCGGGCGCACTCTCCAACAATTTCTCGTTGGCCGAGATGCTGGAGCCGATCTGGGCAGGATGCATCACCTCCTCCACCGATGACTGGAAGGCCTGGCTGACATCCAGGCAGATGCCGAACTTCGCCTGGTCGAGCCAAGGCCGCGGCTTCTTCACCGACCGCGCCGGCCGCGACCTGCGCGACAATGAGGAACTGGTGCGGGTCTGGTATTCGGAGCGGAATTTTGGCCGCCGCGACCGGGCGATCGAACTTGCCGCACGACTGGGCAAGAGCCCGATCCACATCGCGCTGGCCTATGTGCTCAATCAGCCCTTCCCGTCCATTCCGTTGATCGGGCCGCGCACGCTGGGCGAGCTGGACGACAGCCTGCGCGCCCTCGACATCAAGCTTTCGCCGGCCGATCTCGAATGGCTGGATAGTGGCAGGCTGCACGCCGCCTGACACGCATGAAACAAGGACAAAAAGCGGCGTCAGGTCTCGTCGTCAGACACCCTGACGCCAACCCGGGGCGGTGTCCGCAAGCTGGCATACATGCCGGTGGTGCGGAATTGGCTGGGCGTGGTGCCATAAAGGCGGCGAAACACCTTCGAAAAATAGTTCGCATCCTCGAAGCCGCACAGGATGGCGACTTCCTTCACCGGCAGGAAGTCGGCCTTGGTCAAAAGCTTCGCCGCGCGCTGCAGGCGTTGTTGCAGCACGAATTCGGCTGGCGGCAGGCCTTCGCTCTCGGCAAAGCAGCGCGAGAAATGGGCCCGGCTGAGGCCGCTGATCTGGACCAGCTCCGCCACTGGCAGCGATTTGTCGAGGTTAGCGTTGATGTGATCGATGACCGGCTGCATGGCGCTCTGTTTCTCGGCAAAGGCGTGTGAGCCGAAGACATCGTCATAGAGCGCCATCGCAGCCTCGTAGGCGATCGCCGAAGCAGCGCCCGGCGAAGCGGCGCCCTTGACGAGCCGCAAGCTGCAATCGGCAAGATGATCTATCGTCGCCGGCTGCAGCCGGAACACCGGACCGGAGACGTTGAGGATCGACTTGTGGATGCGCAGCGCCTCCTCGCCGTTCATCGAGATCCAGAAATATTCCCAGCGCTCGTCCCTGGCCAGCCAGTAGCGGTGGTTGTGCGGCACCAGCACCAGCAATGTGTCGTTCCGCTGCAGGCGATAGTTGCGGTTCTCGTAGCGCAGCCGGCCGGTTCCGCTGATCGTGTGCTGCAGCACGGTGAATGGCGTCTGGCCGCGTTTGCGCCCATCCCAGTCGTAGATTTCGTCCTCGCGCACTTCATAGCCCGTGCTTGTCGGCATGGCATGCAGGCGCTGGCGGCCGCGCGGCAGCGAGATCGTACGCATCGACTGTCCGTTGGCAATCAAATCCTGCAGCACAAAATTACCCCTGAAAGCATAATCCTTCTCTGGTCGCGCTCGCGAATAAGCGCATAATCCCGCCTCGAAGAACGCGAAAGACCCGCGTCGAGGAGCGGGCGGGAGGAGAAAAGCCGGATTCCGGCCTGAATGGCAGGCACGCCTTCGCGCGTGGCCATATCCTCCCTTGTTGCTCCTTGCCTAGCATTCGATTGGATCGAGGTGAAGGTGATGAGTTTCAAAATCGCTATTATCGGCGCCGGCAGCGTCGGATTCACCAAGAAACTGTTCACCGACATCCTCTGCGTGCCCGAATTCAAGGACATCGAATTCGCGCTGACCGATCTCAGCGAGCACAATCTGCGGATGATCAAGGCGATCCTCGACAGGATCGTCGAAGCGAACGGATTGCCGACCAGGGTGACGGCGACCACCGACCGCCGCAAGGCGCTCGAAGGTGCACGCTATATCATCAGCTGCGTTCGGGTCGGCGGCCTGGAAGCCTATGCCGACGACATCCGCATTCCCCTGAAATACGGCATCGACCAGTGCGTCGGCGACACGATCTGCGCCGGCGGCATTCTCTACGGCCAACGCAACATTCCGGTGATCCTCGACTTCTGCAAGGACATCCGCGAGGTCGCCGACACCAACGCCAAGTTCCTCAACTACGCCAACCCGATGGCCATGAACACCTGGGCGGCGATCGAGTACGGCAAGGTCGACACGGTCGGGCTCTGCCACGGCGTCCAGCACGGTGCCGAGCAGATTGCCAAGGTGCTGGGTGCGAAGTCGCCTGGGGAGCTCGACTATATCTGCTCCGGCATCAACCATCAGACCTGGTTCACCGATCTGCGCCTGAATGGCCGCAAGATCGGCAAGGACGAACTGGTTGCCGCCTTCGAAGCGCATCCGGTCTACTCACAGCAGGAGAAGCTGCGCATCGACGTGCTGAAGCGCTTTGGCGTCTATTCGACCGAAAGCAACGGCCATCTGTCCGAATACCTGCCCTGGTATCGGAAGCGTCCGGACGAGATCATGCGCTGGATCGACATGTCGGACTGGATCCATGGCGAGACCGGCGGCTACCTCCGCTACTCGACCGAGACCCGCAACTGGTTCGAGACGGAGTATCCGCAGTTCCTTGAAGCGGCGTCGAAGCCGATCGACGTGGCCAAGCGCTCCAACGAGCATGCCAGCCACATATTGGAGGCGCTGGAGACCAACCGCGTCTATCGCGGCCACTTCAACGTCAAGAACAATGGTGTGATCACCAATTTGCCGCAGGACGCCATCATCGAGTCGCCCGGCTTCGTCGATCGTTTCGGCATCAACATGGCCGCCGGCATCACGCTGCCGGAGGCCTGTGCTGCGACCTGCATGTCTTCGATCAACGTCCAGCGCATGTCGGTCCATGCCGCGATATCGGGCGATATCGATCTCCTGAAGCTCGCCGTGCTGCATGATCCGCTGGTTGGCGCGGTGTCGACCCCGGAGGAGGTCTGGCAGATGGTCGACGAAATGGTCGTCGCCCAGGCCGCCTGGTTGCCGCAATACGCGCATGCCGTTCCGGCCGCCAAGGAGCGGTTGTCGAAATCCGTGGTCAAGACCCGCGAATGGGCCGGTGCCGCGCGGCGCAACGTCCGCTCGATCGAGGAGTTGCGCGCCGAAAAGGCCGCTCTGAAGCAGACCGGCTGAACCCGGGAGCGGCCGCGGATCCACGGGAGGCAGGTCCGCCGCAGTCAGCCGCCAATGCAGAAGACCAGCAGCAGAAAAAGTCTGAACACGAGGGAGGAGATAATGAGGAACCTACGCAGCATTGGCATTGTCGCTGGACTGGCGCTGAGCGTCTCCGTTCCGGCGCTCAACGCTTTCGCTTCCGAACCGACGGTCCCGCCGACGCCGGCGACGTTTCCGGCCGAAGGCAAGATCAAATATGTGGCGCGCGACTCCATCCTGGAGTTCAAGGCGCTGCCGGAATATCACGAGCCGGACTGGGTGACGGAAAAATACGTCAAGGCCGGCAAGCTGCCGCCGGTGAAGGACAGGCTGCCGAAGGAGCCGCTGGTCTTCAAGACCGCCAACATGCCCGATGGCGTCGGCGTCTATGGCGATACGATGCGCCATGTTATCGGCGGGCGGCCGGAAGGCTGGAACTATGGCGCCGGCCAGACGCAAGGCTGGGGCGGCATCGACATCGGCCTCTCCGAGTGCCTGACGCGCACCGCGCCGTTGTTCCAGGTCGAAGCCAAGGACACCGAGCCGCTGCCGAACCTGGCCAAAAGCTGGGACTGGTCGAAGGACGGCCACAAGTTGACCATGCATCTGGTCGAGGGCGCCAAATGGTCCGATGGCGTTGCCTTCAACGCCGACGACGTCATGTTCTACTGGGACGACGAGGTCATCGACCCGAACGTCTCTCCGTTGAATGGTGCGACACAGGAAACCTTCGGCGTCGGCACGACGCTGAAAAAGATCGACGACTACACCGTCGAGTGGACCTTCAAGGACGCCTTCCCGAAACAGTACCTCTACGCCATGGCCTACGGCACTTTCTGCCCCGGTCCCGCGCACATATTGAAGCCGCAGCATCCCAAATATTCGAAGAACACCTACGACCAGTTCAAGAACGCCTTCCCACCGGAATATATGAACATGCCGGTGATGGGCGCCTGGGTGCCGGTCGATTACCGGCCGGACGACATCATCGTCATGCGCCGCAACCCCTACTATTGGAAGGTCGACGAAAAGGGTAACCAGCTGCCCTACCTCGACGAACTGCAGTACAAGCTGTCGACCTGGGCCGACCGCGACGTCCAGGCGGTGGCTGGCTCTGGCGACTTTTCAAACCTCGAGCAGCCGGAAAACTTCGTCGCCTCGCTGAAGCGCGCGGCGGAGGCGAACGCGCCGGCACGTCTGGCCTTCGGCCCGCGGCTCATCGGCTACAATCTGCGCCTGAACTTTTCCGCCAATGGCTGGGGCAACCCGGACGAGCGCGGCCAGGCCATCCGCGAGCTGAACCGCAACGAAGATTTCCGCAAAGGCGTCACCATGGCGCTCGACCGCAAGGCGCTTGGCGACTCGCTGGTCAAGGGACCGTTCACAGCCATCTATCCTGGCGGCTTCTCGTCTGGCACCAGCTTCTATGACCGCAAATCGACCGTTTATTATCCCTTTGACCTTGAGGGCGCCAAGGCCGAACTTGCCAAGGCCGGTCTCAAGGACACGGACGGCGACGGTTTCGTGAACTTCCCGGCCGGCACCGCCGGCGGCAAGAACGTCGAGATCGTGATGCTGGTCAACAACGACTACGGCACCGACAAGAGCCTCGCCGAAGGCGTCGTCGCCCAGATGGAGAAGCTCGGGCTTCGGGTTGTGCTCAACGGTCTCAACGGCACCCAGCGCGACGCCTCGCAATATTCCGGGCGCTTCGACTGGCTGATCCGGCGCAACGAGCAGGAGCTGACCTCCGTCGTACAGAATACAGTGCAGCTCGCTCCGGTCGGCCCGAAGACCAGCTGGGATCACCGCGCGCCGGAAAGCGGCCAGGTCGATCTGATGCCTTTCGAAAAGGACCTCGTCGACATCGTCAACAAGTTCGTCTCCTCGTCGGACAATGATGAGCGCGCCAGCCTGATGAAGGAGTTCCAGAAGATATCGACGGAACACATCTATAATATCGGCCTGACGGAGTATCCCGGGGCGCTGATCGTCAACAAGCGCTTCTCCAACATTCCGCAGGGTACGCCGATCTTCATGTTCAACTGGGCCGAGGATTCGATCGTCCGCGAACGTGTCTTCGTCGCGGCAGACAAGCAGGCGAAATACGAACTGTTCCCTGAGGAGCTCCCCGGCAAACCCGGAGACAAGGGCCCGATGTAAGTTTACCTCCCCTGACCGAGAGAGACCCGGCCGCGCTGATGGCGCGGCCGGGAAAACTAACCTCCGAACGCACAAGCGGCGCGTCCGGCAAGATGAGGAAGCGGACCGTCCATGCTGCGATTCCTGGCTATGCGCATAGCGTCGGCAATACCGGTCCTTGCCATTTTGAGTCTCGTCACCTTTGCCATCATCCAGGCGCCGCCGGGCGATTATGCCGATTACATCCGCTCGCAGCTGATCAACCAGGGCGGAGCCTCCTTCGCCCAAGCCGACGCGCAGGCCAACGCCTATCGTATCGAACATGGCCTCGATAAGCCGTTGCCCGTCCAGTATCTCAACTGGATCGGCGGCATCGTCACCCGCGGTGATTTCGGCTACAGCCTCTATTACAACAAGCCGGTTGCTGACGTCGTCGGCGAGCGCCTGCCGCGCACACTGCTGCTGGCGCTGGTCTGTCATCTCCTCGCCTCGGTGCTGGGCATCACCTTCGGCATATGGGCGGCGACCCGGCAATACACCTGGATCGACTCGACGCTGTCGGCTATCTCCTTCCTCGGCATGACGGTGCCGCGCTTCCTGATGGCGCTGATCATCGTCTATCTGCTGGTCTTCCAGTTCAACGTGTCGGAGATCGGCTCGTTCTTCTCGCCGCAATATGGCGGTGCGCCGTGGTCGTGGGGCAAGTTCGCCGACCTCGTCAAGCATGTCTGGCCCGTGGTGGCGATCGCCACCTTCGGTGGCCTCGCCTACAACATGCGCGTCATGCGCGGCAATCTGCTGGATACGCTCAACGCCCAATATGTCGAGACGGCGAGAGCCAAGGGCCTGACCGGCAGCGCCGTCGTCATGCGCCATGCCGTACCCAATGCGCTGCATCCGCTCGTCATGTATCAAGGCGTGGTGCTGCCCTACATGCTCACCGGCGAGATCGAGACGGCGATCATCTTCGCGCTGCCGACCGTCGGCCCGGCGATCGTCGGCTCGATGGCGGTCGGCGACGTCTACGTCACCGCCACCTTCATGATGGTGCTGTCGGCGACGCTGATCCTCGGCAACATCATCGCCGACATGCTGCTCGTCCTGCTCGATCCGCGCGTGCGCCAGTTCGGGGAGGGCTAGATGCTGGCGCGCGATCCGTCACCCCCACCGCTGCCGGCCGAAGCGCCCATCGTAGCCATACCGGCGCGCGGCAACGAGAGCTACATGGCGCTTGTCTGGCGCCGGCTGAAGCGCTCCTGGACCGGCATGGCCGGGCTTTGGCTCGTCGTGCTGCTGCTGGTGATGGCGGTGTTCGCCGAGTTCCTGGCGCCGATGGATCCGAAGGCGACCGATGTCGGCTTCGCGCCGCCGCAAGTGCCTTCCTTCCACGACAAGGACGGCAATGTCGTCATGCGGCCGAGGGTCTATGCGCTGGCCGATTCGGCGGATCTCGATCCGGTCACCTTCCAGCCCATCGTCGGCCCCGACTACGACCACCCGAGGCTGCTCGGCTTCTTCGTCGAGGGCGCGCCCTACAGGCTCTTCGGGCTCATTCCGGCCAACCGGCATTTCTTCGCCTCGATGGACGGCCTGCCGGTGCATTTTCTCGGCACCGACAAGTTCGGTCGCGATGTGCTGTCGCGCGCCATCCACGGCTCGCGCGTCTCGCTGATGATCGCGCTGACGGTGGTCTTCATCATCACCGTCATCGGCACCACGGTCGGCATGGTCTCCGGCTATTTCGGCGGCCGGTTCGATGTCTGGATGCAGCGCTTCGTGGAACTGGTGCTCGCCTTTCCGCAACTGCCGCTCTATCTGGCGCTGACGACGCTGATCCCGGTCACCGCACCCACCAATGTCTTCCTCGCCTTCGTCATCATCGTCATGTCGGCATTGGGCTGGGCGCAGATGTCGCGCGAGGTGCGCGGCAAGACGCTGGCGCTGGCGCGGATCGAATATGTGCGCGCCGCCATGGCGATCGGCGCCACCGACCGGCGCATCATCATGCAGCACATCTTCCCCAACGTGATGAGCCACGTGATCGTCGCCGTGACGCTGGCGATCCCGACGGTGGTGCTTTTGGAATCTTTCCTCGGGTTCCTCGGCTTCGCGGTCAAGCCGCCGCTGATCTCGTGGGGGCTGATGCTGCAGGACACCGCGACCTATTCCGTCATAGGCACCTATCCCTGGATCCTGTCGCCGGTCGGTTTCGTGCTCGTCACCGTCTTTGCCTTCAACGCGCTGGGCGACGGCCTGCGCGACGCCGTCGACCCCTATTGAGGTGACAGGAATGACCGTCGCGCTCGCCGAATCCTTCGCACCTGCCGTCCGCCACGATCATGACGGGCGCCAGGGCGAGCCCATCATCGACGCCCGCAACATCGAGGTCGCCTTCAAGGTGGAGCACGGCGTCGTCGAGGCGGTCAAGGACGTCTCGTTCCAGCTCTATCGCGGGGAGACGATCGCCATCGTCGGCGAATCCGGCTCCGGCAAGTCGGTGACGGCGCGCACCGTCATGGGGCTGCTGTCGCGGCGGGCCACCGTGTCGCCAAGATCGAGCGTCTGTTACGACGGCCAGAACATCCTGAAATTCGCCGAGCGCGACCGCCGCAAGCTGCGCGGCAACCGCATCTCGATGATCTTCCAGGAGCCGATGAGTTCGCTCAATCCGATCTACACGGTCGGCAGCCAGATCGTCGAGGCGATCAGGGTGCACCGCAAGGTGGGCCGCAGGCAAGCCTGGGCGCGGGCGCTCGAACTGCTGCGGCATGTGCAGATTCCCGAGCCGGAAGCGCGGCTCAAGCAATACCCGCACCAGCTTTCAGGCGGCCAGCGCCAGCGCGTAATGATCGCCATGGCGCTCGCCAACAATCCCGACGTGCTGGTCGCCGACGAGCCGACGACCGCGCTCGACGTCACGGTCCAGGCGCAGATACTCAACCTGATCCGCAATCTGCAGAAAGAGCTGCGGATGGCGGTGATCCTGATCACCCATGATCTCACCGTGGTGCGCAAATTTTCCGACTACGTCTATGTCATGCAGCATGGCGAAATGTGCGAGCACAACGTCACGGAACGGCTGTTCGCCGATCCGCAGCACCCCTACACCAGGCGGCTGCTGGCTTCCGAGCCGCGCGGACGGCCACAACCGCTGCCGGAGGGCAGTGGCACCATCCTCGAGGCGAATGGCGTGCGCGTCTGCTTCATGCTGCGCCACGGCACCTTCCTGAAACCGGACTGGCGCGAACTGGTCGCCGTCGACGATCTCGGCCTTAAACTTTGCCGTCATGAGACGCTGGGGCTGGTTGGCGAATCCGGTTCCGGCAAGACCACCTTCGGCCAGGCCTTGCTGAGATTGATCGACGCCAAGCGCGGCGAAATCCGTTTCGACGGCCAGCCGATCCAGGGCCTGTCCCGCAACGAGATGCGGCCGCTGCGTTCGCGCATGCAGATCGTCTTCCAGGATCCCTTCTCCTCGCTCAATCCGCGCATGACGATCGGCCAGATCATCGAGGAAGGGCTGATCGTCAACAGCATCGGCGCGACGCGGCGCGAGCGGGTCGAGCGGGTGCGCGAGGCACTGGTCAGCGCCGGCATGCCCGGCGATATCCTGTCGCGCTTTCCCCACGAATTTTCCGGCGGCCAGCGCCAGCGTATCGCCATTGCCCGTGCCATCGCGCTCGAACCCGAATTCATCTTGCTCGACGAGCCGACCTCGGCGCTCGACCTCTCCGTCCAGGCCCAGATCATCGACCTCTTGCGCAAGCTGCAGGACGAGCGCGGCCTGAGCTACCTCTTCATTTCGCACGACCTCAAGGTGGTGCGGGCGCTCTGCCATCGCGTCATCGTCATGCAGCATGGCAAGATCGTCGAGCAGGGGCCTGTCGACGAGGTCCTCTCCAATCCCAAGACCGCCTACACCGAACGGCTCGTCAGGGCCGCTTTCGACGTGGCCTGAACATAGCCGGAGGTTAGCGTGGCAAAAAATCCCAGGATCACTTTCATCGGCGCCGGCTCGACGGTGTTCATGAAGAACATCGTCGGCGATGTGCTGCAGCGTCCGTCGCTGTCGGGCGCGACGATCGCTCTCATGGACATCAATCCGCAGCGGCTGGAGGAGAGCGCCGTCGTCGTCAACAAGCTGATCGCGACGCTCGGCGTCAAGGCGAAGGCCGAGACTTACTCCGACCAGCGCAAGGCACTTTCCGGGGCCGACTTCGTCGTCGTCGCCTTTCAGATCGGCGGCTACGAACCCTGCACGGTCACCGACTTCGAAGTGCCGAAGAAATACGGCCTGCGCCAGACGATTGCCGACACGCTCGGCGTCGGCGGCATCATGCGCGGCCTGCGGACCGTTCCGCATCTGTGGAAGATCTGCGAGGACATGCTCGCCGTCTGCCCCGAAGCGATCATGCTGCAATACGTCAACCCGATGGCGATCAACACCTGGGCGATATCGGAAAAATACCCTGATATCAAACAGGTCGGCCTCTGCCATTCGGTGCAGGGCACGGCGATGGAATTGGCACACGATCTCGACCTTCCCTACGAGGAAATCCGCTATCGCTCGGCCGGCATCAACCACATGGCCTTCTACCTGAAATTCGAGCATCGCCAGGCGGACGGCTCCTACCGCGACCTCTATCCCGATCTCGTGCGCGCCTATCGCGAAGGCCGCGCGCCAAAGCCCGGCTGGAACCCGCGCTGCCCCAATAAGGTGCGCTACGAGATGCTGACCAGGCTGGGCTTCTTCGTCACCGAGAGCTCGGAGCATTTCGCCGAATACACGCCCTATTTCATCAAGGAGGGTCGCCCCGATTTGATCGAGAAATACGGCATTCCGCTCGATGAATACCCCAAGCGCTGCATCGAACAGATCGAGCACTGGAAGGACCAGGCGCAGGCCTATCGCTCGGCCGACCGTATCGAGGTCGAGCCGTCCCGGGAATATGCCTCCTCGATCATGAATTCGGTCTGGACCGGCGAACCCTCGGTAATCTACGGCAATGTCCGCAACAATGGCTGCATCACCTCGCTGCCCCGCGATTGCGCCGCCGAAGTACCGTGCCTTGTCGATGCCTCCGGCATCCAGCCGACCTACATCGGCGACCTGCCGCCGCAACTGACGGCACTGATCCGCACCAACATCAACGTCCAGGAACTGACGGTGCGGGCGCTGATGAGCGAGAACCGCGAG
Organism: Mesorhizobium sp. B1-1-7; assembly: GCF_006442705.1. Classification (NCBI taxonomy): domain Bacteria; kingdom Pseudomonadati; phylum Pseudomonadota; class Alphaproteobacteria; order Hyphomicrobiales; family Phyllobacteriaceae; genus Mesorhizobium; species Mesorhizobium sp. B1-1-7. The sequence goes on from NZ_VFWQ01000007.1 coordinate 143,483, forward strand.
CACATCTACCATGCGGCGATGATGGACCCGCACACATCGGCCGAACTCGATCTCGACCAGATCTGGTCGCTGGTCGATGATCTCCTGGCCGCTCACGGTGACTGGCTGCCGGCCTGGGCGCGCGTGAAGCGCAAGAACGAAGCCGCCTGATCAGAGCATGTCACCCAAAAGTGATCCCGGCTTTGGAAAAACGACATGCATGAAGACAAAGGCCGCTTTCATTTCGGCTCGTCGGGGTCGGTCTCTTCCTCGTCGTCGCGGGCCTTGATGACATAGGCACCCTTCAGCCAGCGGTTGAGGTCGATGTCCTTGCAGCGCGTCGAGCAGAATGGATAGGTCTCGCGCGCCGAGGGCTTGCCGCATTCGGGGCAGGGGCGCTTGGGGCGCAGCGGCGTCACTTTGTCGTCGGGGCTCATAGCCGTGGGGACAGCCAGTTTTGATGGATTTTGAAGCCTTCGCCCGACAGCAGCGCCACCGTCTCGTAGAGCGGCAGGCCGACGATGTTGGTGTACGAGCCGACCAACTTCACGACGAAAGCTCCGGCGAGACCCTGGACGGCGTAGCCGCCGGCCTTGCCCCGCCACTCGCCGGACGCGACATAGGCGTCGATTTCCTCGCGTGGCAGCCGCTTGAAGCGCACCCGCGTCTCGACCAGCCGCTGGCGCAACTTGCCGCCCGGCGTGATCAGGCAGATGCCCGAATAAACCCGGTGCGAGCGGCCCGACAGCAGGCCGAGGCAGTTGGCGGCATCATCGAGCGTCTCGGCCTTGGGCAGGATGCGCCGCCCGACCGCGACCACCGTGTCGGCGGCCAGCACGAAGCTTGGCGCATGGTCCGTCTCGGTCTTCAGCGACGCGAACGCTTTCTCGGCCTTTTCCTTCGACAGCCGCTTGGCCAGCGAGCGCGGATGCTCGGCACGCAGCGGCGTCTCGTCGATATCGGCTGGCAGGATACGGTCCGGCTCGATGCCGGCCTGCTGCAGGAGTTCGATACGGCGCGGCGAACCCGAGGCAAGCACCAGCTTCTGCAAAATGCTCATCGCGTTCCGGCCGAGCCCTGATCTTACTTGAAGCGGTAGGTGATGCGGCCCTTGGTCAGGTCGTATGGCGTCATCTCGACCAGAACCTTGTCGCCGGTCAGCACGCGGATGCGGTTCTTGCGCATGCGGCCGGCCGTATGGGCGATGATCTCGTGTTCGTTTTCGAGTTTCACCCGGAACATCGCGTTGGGCAACAATTCCGTCACGACACCCGGAAACTCGAGGACTTCTTCCTTCGGCATTCGATACCTTTGCTTGGATGGCAATTCCAGCGCCCCGGCTGGAATTTCGGCGGAACCTATATGATAATCGTTCGCTTGTGAACACGCTTAATCCGGATGGTCTGGAGCGACGAACCTGCGGCCGATCCGGGCTTTCAGCCGCTCGCGCACGTCGCGATAGCTGGCCATGATCTGCTCGCGCGTGCCGCCGGCACCGGTCGGGTCCGGTGTCGGCCAATATTCGACCTCGACGGCAAGCGAGCGGGTGAGCTCCAGCGCGGCATGGTGCGCCTCCGGCGCCAGCGTCACAATGAGGTCGAAGTAGTCATCCTCGAGCTCGTCCAGCGTCCTTGGATGACGTTCGCCCAGCGTGAGACCGTCCTCGGCCAGCACGGCATCGACGAACGGGTCCCGCTCGCCGGCGCGCACACCGGCCGAAGCGACGAAGATGGTGGCGGGCAGCATCCGGCGTGCCAGCTGCTCTGCCATCGGCGAGCGCACGGCATTCATGCCGCACAGGAACAGGATCGAGCGGGGCAGGGTAGCCAGGACTAGCCCCGCCAGTGCAGCACGCAGACCAGCGTGAACAGCCGGCGCGCCGTATCGAAATCGATGTCGATCTTGCCCGAAAGCCGGTCCATCAGCGTCTGCGAGCCTTCATTGTGCAAACCCCGGCGGCCCATGTCGATCGCCTCGATATGGCTCGGCGTCGAGGAGCGGATGGCGTCGTAATAGCTTTCGCAGATCATGTAGTAATCCTTGACGATGCGCCGCAGAGGCGTCAGCGACAGGATGTGGGTGACGACCGCGCTGCCGTCCTCGCGCGCCACGGCGAACACCAGGCGCTGCTCGGCCAGCGACAGCTTCAGCCGGTAGGGACCGGCTCCGCTGTCGTTGACGGGCTGAAAACTGTTCTCCTCGATCAGGTCGAAGATCGCCACCGCCCGCTCGTGCTCGACATCGGGCGTCGAACGGCCGATCGATTCATCGAGTTCGACATCGATCAGTTTTGCGCGGCTTTGATCGGAGCCCGTCATATCCGCCTACATATTCAGCCGGACAGTGACGGAGCGGCCATGCGCGTCGAGCCCTTCCGCCTTTGCCAGCGCGACCGCCGCGGGCGCCAGCAGGCGCAACTGTTCCGGTCCGAGCTTGAGGATCGAGGTGCGCTTGACGAAATCAAGGACGGACAGACCCGACGAGAAGCGCGCCGAGCGGGCCGTCGGCAGCACATGGTTGGAGCCGCCGACATAGTCGCCAATGGCTTCCGGCGTATGACGGCCGAGAAAAACCGCACCGGCGTTGCGCATCCGCGACAGGAAGCCTTCTGCGTCATCTATTGCCAGTTCGACATGCTCGGCCGCGATGCGGTCGACCAGCGGCAATGCCGCGTCGATCGTTGGCACCAGGATCACCGCGCCGAAATCGCGCCAGCTCGCCGACGCCGTCTCGGTTCGCGGCAGGCTCTGCAACTGGCGCTCGACCGCCTGTTCGACCGCCTTGCCGAAAGCCGGCTCATCGGTGATCAGGATCGATTGCGCCGACGCGTCGTGTTCGGCCTGGGCGAGCAGGTCGGCGGCGATCCAGTCAGGATCGTTGCTGCCGTCGGCCACCACGAGCACTTCCGAGGGGCCGGCGATCATGTCGATACCGACCGTGCCGAACACCTGGCGCTTGGCCGCCGCGACATAGGCATTGCCGGGCCCGACGATCTTTGCGACCGGCTTTATGGTCTCGGTGCCATAGGCAAGGGCTGCGATCGCCTGGGCGCCGCCGACGCGGTAGATTTCGGACACGCCTGCCATGTCGGCCGCCACCAGCACCAGCGGATTGATGATGCCGCCCGGCGCCGGCACGACCATGACGATGCGCTCGACGCCGGCCACCCGGGCGGGCACGGCGTTCATCAGCACCGAGCTTGGGTAGCTTGCGGTGCCGCCCGGCACGTAGAGCCCGACCGCCTCGATCGCCGTCCACCGCCAGCCGAGCTCGACGCCGGCGGCATCCGTGTAGCGATCGTCCTTGGGCCGCTGCCGCTCATGGTGGGAGCGGATACGGTCGCGCGCGAATTCAAGCGCTTCGACCGCCTTCGGGTCGGCCGTTTCGTAGGCGGCCGCAATGTCTTCCTTCGACACGGCAATGCCGAGGCTGTTCAAATCGGCGCGGTCGAATCTTTGTGTGTAGTCGATCAGCGCCGCGTCGCCCTCGGCACGCACGCGCGCGATGATCTGCCGCACGGCGGCGTCGACATCCTCGGAGACTTCCCTTTTGGTCAACAGGAAAGCGGCGAAACGCTGCTCGAAATCGGCGTCGGACTGACGAAGCGTGATGGCCATCGGATATTCAAGCCTTGTGGACGGGCCGCGACGTGGCTTCCCACGCGCCGCCGACATCGGCAAGGCGGGCCTCGATGCACTCGACATCGAGCATGATGGTGCCGCCACCGGAAAAGATCAGCTCGACGATACCGGACGGCTTGCTGATCTCGATAAAACTGATCGCCAGCAGGGACAGGATCTCGGCCGGCTTGTCGCGGGCGATGCCGTTGGTCTTGGCGCCGAGCACCCGGTCGAAATGCAGCACGGCCTGCCGCCGCTCATTATGCTGGCGAAACAGGCCCGACTTTGCCTCCCAGACGAAGCGGTTCATGGTCAGCACGAAGCGCTTGGCCGAAGGCAGGAATTCGAGGTCCGAAACCTTCATCACGGCGTCCTGGACATGGGCCGAGACAATGCTCAGATCCTGATCGTCGAGCGCGATGAGTTTGAGGGCTGCCATGCTGAAAGTGCACCTGAAAGTTGGTTTAAGCCCTCTGTTAGGCGGTCTTTCCGGTCGGTGCAACCGCAGCACGGGCTAGCGCCTCGGCAAAGCTGCCGATCTCCCCCCGGAAGAGGGGAGATTGGATGCTGCCTCGGCTTTCGCCAATCGCCTGCGCAGAGGCAGAGGTAGCAGTCGTTACGCCGAAATCCGCTCGATCACCGCGCCGCAGTTGGAGAGCTTCTCTTCCAGCCGCTCGAAGCCGCGGTCGAGATGGTAGACGCGGTTGACCGTGGTCTCGCCTTCGGCGGCCAGGCCGGCGATGACCAGCGAGACGGAAGCGCGAAGATCGGTGGCCATCACCGGTGCGCCCTTCAGCTTCGCCACGCCGTCGACGATCGCCGTCTGGCCTGAAAGCGTGATGTGGGCGCCGAGCCGGGCCAGTTCCTGGACGTGCATAAAGCGGTTCTCGAAGATCGTCTCGGTGATGCGCGACTTGCCCTTGGCCATCGTCATCAGGCCCATGAACTGCGCCTGCAGATCGGTCGGGAACGCCGGGAAGGGCGCCGTCGTCACATCGACGGGCGAAATGCCGGTGCCGTTGCGCTTCACGCGGATGCCGGAATTGGTCTGCGTGATCTCGGCGCCGGTCTGGGCGATCACGTCCAGCGCGGTCTGCAGCAATTCGGGACGCGCGCCTTCGAGCACCACGTCGCCACCGGTCATGGCGACGGCCATGGCATAGGTACCGGTCTCGATGCGGTCGGGGATGACGCGCACGCGGGCGCCCGAAAGCGCTTCGACGCCGTCTATGGTGATGACGGGCGTGCCTGCGCCGGAGATCCTGGCGCCCATGGCATTGAGGCATTCGGCAAGGTTGACGATCTCGGGCTCGCAGGCGGCGTTTTCAAGCACCGTCTCGCCCTTGGCGAGCGAGGCCGCCATCATCAGCACATGGGTGGCGCCGACGGAGACTTTCGGGAACACGTAGCGGTTGCCGACAAGGCGGCCGTTCCTGGTCTTGGCAAGCACATAGCCGGTGTCGACATCGATGTCGGCGCCCAGCGCCTGCAGGCCTTCGAGGAACAGGTCGACCGGGCGCGTGCCGATGGCGCAACCGCCCGGCAGCGACACTTTCGCCTCGCCCATGCGGGCCAGCAGCGGGCCGATCACCCAGAACGACGCCCGCATCTTCGACACCAGCTCGTAAGGCGCGGTCGTATCGACGATGTTGCGGGCGGAGAAGTTGATGGTGCGCGAATAGCCTTCATTCTGCTTCTCGCGGCGGCCATTGACCGAATAGTCGACGCCGTGATTGCCGAGGATCCGGATCAGCTGCTCGACATCGGCCAGATGCGGCACGTTTTCCAGCGTCAGCGTGTCGTCGGTCAACAGCGAGGCGATCATCAGCGGCAGGGCCGCGTTTTTCGCGCCCGAGATCGGAATACTTCCGGCAAGCTTGTTGCCGCCGACAATTCTGATGCGATCCATGGAAAACGTCCCTCTCGGCCAGAAAAGGCCGGTTCAATCGTTTGAGTATCGGTCCGTCTAGACCATTGGCCGGCGTGGTTCAAGAAATAGGATTTCGCCCACCCCGGTCCAAGAGTGGCCGATTTGAGTTAATCTTTTTGTATTTCCTCGGCTCCGCCGAGCCCCTCCGGCCGCTGGTCGGCGCCGCCGGTGCGGCGCGAGCGCGACTGCGCCTTGCGCTTCTGCAGATTGGCCCGCAATTGCTCGGCGAGCCGGTCCTTGCGGTCCGTGCCGCCCTTTTTTGCTTCATTTGTCTTGTCGTTCATCGTCCCGTCCCGCCTGCCCGTCGGCCGACACCCATTCAGGGATAGCCAACATTGTGGCGCCGCCATGTCATTAAAAGCTATCCGGCAAAGGCTTTCACAGAAGCATTGCACTTGGCCTTGCGCTTGCCGGTTCGATATGGCAGAAGCCCCGCCATCAGCGGCTGCGGTAGCTCAGTGGTAGAGCACTCCCTTGGTAAGGGAGAGGTCGAGAGTTCAATCCTCTCTCGCAGCACCAGATTCTCTCCGCTTTCCTCAATTTGGTCTGCTTTGGAACCTCGGCGTGCGCCCGATCAGGTCGTTTTCGCGCACCAGCGGCTTGCCGGGCGCCCGGGTCGATGGCTAAATAAACGATCACAGGGAGAAGGCACCATGGCACTTCACCTTTCGGCGGATGCCCCGGCCTCGGTCGCGGCTGCCCCGCAAAAATATCTCTTTGGCCCGTTCATCGACTTTTTCATGCTTGGCGGGAGCGCGCTTGTCATCCTGCCGGTGCTGTATTTCGTGCCGCTCAGATACGAAGCGGCCCTGACGCTGACGATGTTCTTGCTCTCCCATCTTATAAACCAGCCGCACTTCGGTCATTCATACCAGATCTTCTATCGCAATTTTGCGCGCAAGGTGCGCGGCGAGGGCTACGGCCGCAGTCTCCAGATCCGCTATATCCTCGCGGGCATCGTCGTCCCGTTGGCCATGGCCGCCTTCTTTGCCTATGGCTCGCTGACGGGGAACGCCCGGCTGCTCGGCAATGCGACCAACGCGATGGGCTTTTTCGTCGGCTGGCACTACGTCAAGCAAGGCTACGGCATGCTGATGGTGGACGCCGTGCTGAAGCGCAAATTCTTCAGCGATCAGGACAAGAAGGTGTTGCTGTTCAACGGCTACGCCGTGTGGCTGTTCGCCTGGCTTCAGACGAACGTGGTGATCACCGAGAGGCAGTTCTGGGGTCTGGAATACTACACCTTCGCCGTCCCGCCATGGCTCATCACCATCGCCATGTCGATCGCCGCCGCCTCCTCGGCGGCTACCGCGGTGATGTTCATCAATCGTTGGCGCAGGCATGGTGGGGCGCTGCCGTATAATGGCGTCGTCGCTTACCTCGTGTCCCTTTATGCCTGGATCCTCTTCGTGACGTTGAACCCGCTCTGGCTGCTGGTGGTGCCGGCGCTCCATTCCTTGCAATATCTGGCGGTGGTCTGGCGCTACCAGACCAATGTCGAGCGCGACCGCGCGGATGCCGTCGAGAGGCCGCGATGGCAAATCCTGTCCATTCTTGGACCGGTGTACAGGCTGCGCGTGCTGGCGTTCATCGTCGTCGGCGCAATTCTCGGGGCGCTCGGTTTCTGGCTGGTGCCGATGGCACTGGCGGACCTGGTTCCCTACGACAAGGCGGTGTTCGGCTCGTCGCTTTTCCTCTTTATCGCGTGGATATTCATCAACGTGCACCATTACTTCCTGGACAATGTGATGTGGCGGCGCGGCAACCCGGAAGTGTCGAAATATCTGTTCCGCTGAAGTGGTTGGCTGAAATTCAGTCCGGGGCGGCCGTCGAGGTGGAGCGTCCCGTTCCCAGCGCCGACACGATTCGTTAACCAAGATGCTGTTCATCGACATGACGGGTGCCCGTCTGCGTGATCAAGCCTGCTCGCCAGGTCGAGGGCTCGAAGAGAAAGTTCCTCATCCCGGCGGGGACGTCAAATCGCCCGAAACAAAAACGATGTGCAAGGCATGACCGTGATTGAAAGCGAACAAGACACGCCCGGCGCTTCCCGTTGCTGGACACGGTTGCCGGCCGTCGTGGCAGCGTTCCTCTGCATGTGCGTCACCAGCGCGTTCGCCGAGACGCGCAGCCTGAAGATCCAGCATCTGCATACCGGCGAAAAGGCCGAGATCGTCTTCAAGCGCAACGGGCGCTACGATCAGGCGGGATTGAAGAAGATCAATGTGATGCTGCGCGACTGGCGCCGCAACGAGCCGACCAGGATGGATCCGCGCCTGCTCGACCTTGTCTGGCAGGCCTACCGGGCCAGCGGCTCGACAGCCTACATCCACATCGTCAGCGCCTATCGTTCGCCTGCGACCAATGCCATGCTGCGCGGCCGCTCGAAGGGCGTGGCTCGCGAGAGCCAGCACATGGTTGGCCGCGCGATGGACTTCTTCCTGCCGGACGTGCCGCTGAAGAAGCTGCGCGACATCGGTCTCAAGATGCAGGGCGGCGGTGTCGGCTATTACCCGACCTCCGGGTCGCCCTTCATTCACATGGATGTCGGCAATGTGCGGCACTGGCCGGGCATCAGCCGCCAGGAACTCGCCAGGGTTTTCCCCAACGGCAATACATTGCATGTGCCGAGCGACGGCAAACCGTTGCCAGGCTACGAGCAGGCGTTTGCCGCCTACAAATCGCGCAAGGCCGCCGGCACACCCAACATCGAACTGGCAAGCGTCGATGGCGGCCAACGCAAGTCGCGCGGCCTGCTGGCGACGCTTTTGGGGCGCGGCGCGGATGAGTCCGATGATGTCGCGGAAGCGGCGCCGGCGCCACGCAAACCGGCAAAGTCCGTTGAACCCGGGTCGGCCGGGCAGGGCATAGCTATCGTGCCGCCGCAGGATGCCAAGCGCGCGGACATCCGGACGGCCACCGCCGATCCCGCGGAAGAACCGCTCGCCGGGCCTGAAGCGACTGTCATGGCCATGGCGCCGGGCTCAGTGCCGCTGCCGGCCTTCGCGCCGCGCGCCGAACCGCCGGACGACAAGCCGGCATCAGCCAATGCCCTGGGCAAGACGGATCCCGCTCCGGCAAGCGTCGCGCCGGACATGGTGGCGCTCAACATCCCGTTGCCGACATGGCGACCGGAAAGCCAGACGAGCCCGGCGCATCAGCCGGAAGCGGCCAAATCCGGCGATGCTGTCGGTGCCCTGCTGGCCATGCATCATCCTGATGACGGCCTCGACAAGCTGGCCGGGCAGCGGATCGCGGTCGCTCCGTCGAAACCCGAAGAGCGCGTCAGGACCAGCCTGAAGGCCGACCGTGTCCAGCCACGTCTCGATCCCGAAGCCACCGCTGTTATCGTGCCGGCCGCATCGCCCGGCCGGCCGCTTGCGGCAGGTCGCGTCATCGCCAGGGGAGCCGAACCGACGGCGGCGCCGGTCATCGCCGCTAATTTCATCCGCACGGCACCGGAGCAGATCTATCTCGACGGGTTCCAGCCGCGAAGACAGATGTCCGATCACCGCCGCTTCACCGGCTCCGCGGTGAAGTTCCTGCCCATCGCCAGCTTCAAATAGGTAGGCGACGGCCGCGACGGCCCAGACCCGTCGCGGGATATCAGCCGCCTCCATAGAGACGCCCGTTCGGCTCTGTAAGATATTTTCCAAATTTGACAATCTTGCATGAAATTGTAAGTTAATCGTCTTTCCGTCAGCGAGAGGCGATGACCATGTCGATCCGCGAAGAACTGGCCAATACCACCTTGGCGTTCACGTCGGCGGAAGAAAAGATCGTTCAGGTCCTGCTTGCCGACTATCCCATGTCCGGGCTAGGCACGGCGACCCGGCTGGCACGGCGCGCCGGGGTCAGCGACCCGAGCGTGACGCGCCTGATGACCAAGCTTGGCTATGTCGGTTTTGCCGATTTCCAGGCGCGCCTGCTCACCGAGGTCGAATCTAGGCTGCATTCGCCGCTTCTGATGATGGAGGCCAAGCGCCCGGGCGGCTCCAGCGAAGGCACGGCACTCGCCTATTTCCATTCGGTTTCCGACAGTCTGGAGCGCACGCGCACGGCGGTGCCCCTGCAAGCCTATACGCGCGCCGTCAACCTGCTGCTCGAAACCAAGGGGCAGGTGGTGCTGCTGGGCGGCCGTTTCAGTCGGCATATCGCCTCCATGCTTGCCGGCTACCTCCTCCAATTCCGCTCCGGGGTGCGCGACATCGGTTCGCTCAGTCCGGCCGATTTCGACCTCTTGATCGACCTTGGCAAGCGCGACCTTCTCGTCGTCTTCGACTACCGCCGCTACCAGTCGGACGTGGTGAGCTTTGCGCAACAGGCCCACGAGCGCGGCGTCTCCGTCCTGCTGTTCACCGATGTCTGGCTGTCGCCGATCGCCGATATCGCCGACCTGACCATGGTCGCGGCGATCGACGCCAATTCGCCGTTCGACACGCTGGCGACCGCCGTCGCGCAGATGGAAACCGTCTTCGCCCATGCGCTGGAAGGTCATGGCGCGGGGGTCCGCAAGCGGATCGAGGACATCGAGAAGATCCGCAGTGCCAACGCGGTCACGCTCGATGCCGCCGAACCGGCCTCGTCCGATGACGCGGGGCCGTCGAAGCCAGCCCACAAATCCAAGGCCGAGAAAAAGTGACGCCGATGCGCTTGGCGCTTCCCGCTATCGTAGCATAACCAAGGGACCGAGAAGATGCCTGACAACCAAACAATCATCGATGCTGTGCAGGCTGAGATCGAGACCGACCGTGACTGGCTGATCGGACTGACCCGCGACATGGTTCGCATTCCCTCGGTCAATCCCAAGTTCGAAGCCAATGCGACGATCAACCGCGAGGCGGATGTCCAGGCGCTGCTCGAGCCGATCCTCAAACGGGACGGCTTCCGCACCGAACAATGGGACGCCTTGCCCGGCCGTCCCAACCTGGTCGGTGAATGGGCCGGAGACGAGGACCGCAGCCTGATCCTGTGCGGACACATCGACGTCGTGCCGGTCGGCGCCATCAAGGACTGGTCCGTCGATCCGTTCGGTGGCGAGATCACCAATGGCCGGCTCTATGGCCGCGGTGCCGTCGACATGAAGGGCGGCGTCGCCGCTTGCATCGCCGCCGCGCACGCGATCCGCAAGGCGGGCATCACGCTGCAAGGCCGACTGGCCATCCACTCCGTCGTCGACGAGGAGGCCGGCGGCTTCGGCGCCATGGATGCGGTCAAGAAGGGCAAGCTCGCCAAGGCGGTGCTGGTGGCCGAACCGACCTGGGGCGATGTCCTGCCGGTCGAGGGCGGGCTCGAATGGGCGCGGGTGACGATCCGTGGCCGCAACGCGCATTCGGCGCTGCGCTACAATGAAATCTACCCGCAGCGCCACGACAAGGACCGGCTCGAGCCGGGCGTCAACGCAATCGAGATCGCCGCCCGCTTCATTGCCGCCGTCCGCCAGTATGAGCTGGACCGGACGCGGGCGAAATCGCATCCATTGCTGCCGCTCGGCATGAACACGATCAACATCGGTGTCATGCATGCCGGCACCGGCCTTGGCGAGCACGGCTTGCCGACGGTCATGACCAACCCGGCCATCATTCCCGATGTCGCGGTGCTCGATCTCGACATGAAATTCCTGCCCGACGAGAATTCGGCCGACTACCGCCGCGATTTCGAGACGTTCGTCCATCATTTCGCCCAGACCGACGCCTGGCTGCGCGACAACCCGCCTGCGATCCAGTGGGAGCTCGGCGGCCTGCATTTTCCGCCGATGAACACGCCGGTCGATCATCCGCTGGTGACATCGCTGATGAAGCGCAAGGCGGTGGTCGGCAAGGCGCCGCAGGTGCGCGGCTTCGTCGCCGTGTGCGATGCCGCGCATTACGCCGGTGCCGGGGTCGACGGCGTCATCTTCGGCCCGTCGGGCGACGGTTTCCACGGCGCCAACGAATATGTCGAGGTGGAATCGGTGGTCGAGACCGCCAAGGTTATCGCCGCATCCGTTATCGACTGGTGCGGCGTCCGTTGAGGCGGCGCCGCTGTTTCAACGTGGTCAGGCCGGGCGGTTGATCCGCCCGGCGACGGCACCCCATGCCGATTTGATCATGCCGGCCAGCCCGCTGGGATAGGCGAGCATCACGCCGATGATCAGCACCGCCGTGATCATCGGGCGCCATGCCCCGAAGTCGGCCATCCACTCGGCGAAGATCGTCAGCACGAAGGAAGCGACGATCGCCCCGTAGATTGTGCTGGTACCGCCGAGCAGCACCATCGACAGGATGATGGTAGCCAGGCTCATGCCGAAGACGTCGATCGAGGCGTTGCGCTGGTAGGCGGCGTAGAAGGCGCCGGCGATGCCGGTGAAGAAGGCGCTGGCTGCCAAGGTCAGCATGCGCTGGCGCACGATCGAGACGCCGCGGCTGATGGCGTATTCCTCATTGTCGCGTAATGCCACGATGCTGGCCCCGGCGCGCGAGCGCACGAACACGCGCAGGAACAGCGTGCTTGCGACCAGCAGCGCCAGCGCGATGTAGAAATAGGCGAACTTGCCGTCGCGGATCATGTTGTGGTCGAACACATAGAGCCCCGGAATGCGCACGATCCCTTGCGTGCCACCGGTGATGTCGGACTGGCTGAGGATCACCTGCATCACCAGCTGCGCGAAGCCGAAGGTCACCAGGATGATGTAGATGCCTTTCAGCCGCAGGATCGGGATGGTCACCAAGATCGCCGCCAGCGTGGCGATGATGCCGCTGGCAAACAACGCGATCCACGGGTCGAATGCACTGAGCTTGGTCAGCAGGCTGTAGGCATAGACGCCGATGCCGAACAGCGCGAGATGGCCGAAATTGAAAACGCCGCCATAGCCTAGGCTGAGATCCCAGTTCGACGCGACGATCGCATAGATGAAGGCCATGATCAGGATGTGGCGGGCATAGGTGTCGCCGAAGACCAGCGGCAGCAGTGCCAGCAGCACGAAGCCAAGCACGAAGCCGACGGCCTCGTGCTTCCACGGCGTGCGGCCGGGAGCGACCGGGCTTGCCGCTTCCGTACGGATCGAGGCGATCGGCGATGTCGTGTCGGTCATGCGAGGCCTCGCGAGCGGCTGGCGAAGATGCCCTCGGGGCGCACCATCAGGGTCAGGATCAGCACGCCGAACAGCAGTGCCGGCGTCCAGTAGAGGCCGAAATAATAGCTGCAGGCAGCCTCGAAGAAGCCGATCAGATAGGCGGCGAAGATCGGTCCCGATATGCTCGATATGCCGCCGAAGACGACGACGATCAGCGCCTTGAGCAGCGGATCGCTGCCCATGACAGGCGACATGAAGCGATAGCCGCCCATGAAGATGCCGGCCAGCCCCGCCAGCGAAGCGGCGATGGCGAAGGCGAGCCCGTAGAGCGCGGTGACGTTCAGCCCGACCAGATGGCTGGCATCCTCGTTCTGCGCCACGGCGCGCAGGGCCAGCCCCGGCCGCGTGCGGTTGAGGAACATCCACAGCGCCGCCAGGATCAGCGGCGTGATGACGATGATGGCGATCTGGTGCAGGGAGACGCCGACGCCGCCGATGGTGGCATTGCCGTCGATCAGCGCCGGGATCTGCTTCGAGCGCGGCCCCCAGATGGTCAAGGCGCCGTTCTCGATCAAGGATCCGGCGGCCAGCGTGGTGATGACGACGACCAGCACGATGTTGGGCCGGCCGATCAGCGGCCGCACGACGCTGGCCTGCAGGATCCAGCCGACGCCGGCCATGACGACGACGGCAATTGGAAAGGCCACGGCTGCCGGCAGGCCAAGCTCGACCAGCTGCCAGGCAATGTAGGCGCCCAGCATCATGAACACGCCATGGCTGAAGTTGAACACGCCGATCGTCGTCCAGACGAGAGCCAGACCGACCGCCATCATGGCGTAGAGCGAGCCCTGGAACAGGCCGCCGAACAGGATTTCCGCCAGTGCGCTCATGCTGCTGTCCTAATGGCCAAAATACATCGACATGATCTCGCCGTGGTCGAGGCTTTCACCCGGCTTGATCTCGGTCGCCACCGCGCCGTGATTGACGAGGTAGAGTTGCTGCGTCAGCTCCAGCAGGAACTCGATGTCCTGCTCGACGACGATGAGCGGCACGCCGCCGCGCGAAATGTCCATGACGGAGGCGCAGAGTTCGTCCTTGATCTTGGGCGCCAGCCCCAGCGTCGGCTCGTCGAGGATCAGCAGGCGCGGATGGCTCATCAGCGCCGTGCCGATCGACACCATCTGTCGTTCGCCGCCCGAAAGCGTGCGCACGCGCTGGCGCCAGCGTTCCGCCAGTTTCGGGAACAGCTTGGTCACCTTCTCGCGGTTCTCCGCCTCATGTGGGCGGGCACGCGGCGAATAGGCGCCCAGTGCCATGCAGTCGGCGATGGAGAGGTCGGGAAACAGCCGGTTGCCTTGCGGCACATGGATCAGGCCGGCGCCGACGATGGCACGCGCGCTGCGACCGACAACGTCTTGTCCGTCGAACAGGATGCGGCCGCTCTTCGGCCGCAGCAGTCCGGAGATCGTCCGCAGCAGCGTCGTCTTGCCGTGGCCGTTGGGTCCGAACAGGCCGACATTGCCGAAGCGCCCCGCCTCCAGCGAAATGTCGTGCAGCACGGTGACGCGGCCATAGCCGGCGGTGACGCCTTCGACGGTCAGGATGGGGTTCACGCCACGGCCCTCCTGGTTCCGAGATAGGCCTCGATGACGCGCTGGTCGGCGATCACATCGGCCGGTTCGCCGGCGGCCAGCACCCGGCCATTGTTGAGCACCAGGAGATGCCGCGACAGGCTCATCAGGAAGGTCAGCACGTGCTCGATCAGAAGGATGGTGATACCGCGTTCGGCGGTGCGGCGGATCAGCCCGATCGACGTCTCGATTTCGGGCTTGGTCAGGCTCGACGCCGGTTCGTCCAGCAACAGCATGCGTGGCTTCATGGCGATCGCGGTGGCCAGCATCAGGCATTTGCGCTCGAAGACGGACAACTCTCCGGCCAGCCGCCCGAAGGACGCGGCGCCCAGGCCGACGAATTCCAGTGCCTCGGCGGCCGCATCGCGGGCTGCCGCGGCCGTTTTTTCCTGCTTGCCATAGCTGGCGCCGATCAGCGCGTTCTCGAACACGGTCAGCCCGTCGAAACTGGTCTCGCGCTGGAAAGTGCGGGCAAGGCCGAGGCGCGCGATGGCATGTCCCGGTCTGCCGTTGATTGGCGTCCCATCGAAACGAATGTGACCCCGGTCGGGGCCGAACGGAATACCGGTGATGATGTTGAACAGCGTGCTCTTGCCGCTGCCGTTCGGGCCGGCGATGCCAAAGATCTCGCCGGCCTCGACCTTGAATGACACGCCATCGACGGCCTTCAGCGAACCGAAGGCCTTCGACACGTCGTCCAGTTCAAGCAGGGCCATCCCTTACTGCATCCAGGGCTGCGGCTTGAAGGCGCCGGTTGCGTATTTCTCCGGGGAGATCAGCGCGCGCTTGCCATCCCAGATCTGGAAGAAGGTGATCGGGATATAGTCGTCGCCCTGCGTGGCGAGGTGGGTGGCGGGATCGAATTTCAGTCGGCCTTCAGCGACCTGCTTGTCGGTCTCCGACAGCGCCTTCATGATCGCCGCGTGGTCGGATGCGCCGCCGACCTTCTTGACCGCGTCGAAATAGACATTGGTCATCTCGTAGAGGCCGACGCCGTAGGTACCGCTTTCGACGCCGTATTTCGCCTTGAATTTGGCCGCCACCTCGTCGGCGCGCGGGTTCTTCGGCGTCGTCAGCGCCCCGCCCAGAAGATTGTAGATGACGCCGTCCGACTTCTTGCCGGTCAGCTCGACGAATTCGGGAACGCTCGGCGCGTATTGCAGGAAGACCAGGCTCTTGGTCGGCTGTTCGAGGAACTGGTTCAGGAAGGATGCCGAATTGCCCGGCAGGTAGTCGGTGTTGATGACCACGTCGGGAACATTCTGGCGCACCTTGGCCAGGATCGAACGCCAGTCGGTCACTTCGCCGAACGGCACGATCTCGTCGACGGTGATGGTCCAGCCCTTCTCCTTGAAGGTCTTCTTCATGCCCTCCGAAATGGTCTTCGAATAGGCGTTGTCGGAGGAGATGATGGCGACCTTCTTGGTCGGCAAGGTGATTTTGCCGTCGGCCGCGAGCTTTTCGACGAACAGGGTGACGTCGGTGTTGTAGGCGTCGAAGGACGGCGTCAGCGACCAGCAGCACATGTATTTGTCGGGGTTCGGCGCGATGATGTCCCTGGTCTGCTGCGAGGTGGCGGCCAGCATGTAGGGCATCTCGGCCTCGGCCATGTTGTCGATCTCGAAATTGGTCAGGCTGGCATAGCCGGTCAGCATGAATTGCACGCCGGGATCGCCGAGCAGGCGCTCGACCGCGCTGGTGACGTTGCCGGCGGACTGATCCTTGACGTCGCCGACCACCAGTTCGAACGTGTTGCCGGCAACGCCGCCGGCCGCGTTCGCCTCGTCGATCGCCATCTGCACGCCGCGCTGGAATTCCTGGCCGTCCGCCGCGGCGGGTCCGGTGATCGGCGCGAGCAGGCCGATCTTGACGACATCGGCGAAGGCGGGCGCGCTCGCCGTGGCAAAGGCGCCGATCAGCGCGGTGCTGATCAGCATATGGCGGATTCTGTTGGCTGCGGATTTGGATTTCATCGTGCCGTTCCCTGTTTTCCTCCCGTTCATCGGGAGTTGGATAATTGACAATCTACGCATAATTGTTCTTATTTGAAAAGGAATTTTCAACGCAACCTGACTGGGAAGTCGGTTCCCGCCCAAGGTGGCGCTTTGCTGCGCATCTGCATTAAAACAAGGCATTCCCGACGGAGCAGACCATGACGATCTCGCAGAAGACCCTTGAAACGAGCCACGGCAAGATCGCCCTTCGCGAGACCGGCGGCAAAGGCACCGCCGTGATGCTGATCCACGGCAACTCGTCCTCCAGCGCGGTCTTCCGCAACCAGCTCGAGAGCCCGCTGGGCGAGCGCTACCATTTAATCGCACCCGATCTGCCGGGGCACGGGGCATCAGGCGACGCGATCGATCCGGAGCGCTCCTACAGCATGGAGGGCTATGCCGATGCCATGACCGAAGTGCTCGGGCTGCTCGGCGTGGACAAGGCGATCGTCTTCGGCTGGTCTCTCGGCGGCCATATTGGATTGGAGATGATCGACCGCTTTCCAGGCCTGCTCGGCCTGATGATATCAGGCACCCCGCCGGTTTCGCCCGAGGAGGTCGGCAACGGCTTCAAGTCGAGCCCGCATATGCACCTTGCCGGGCAGGAAGCCTTCACTGCCGCCGATGTCGAGGCCTATGCGCGCAGCACCTGCGGCGAGCCGTTTGAGCCGTTCCTCATCGACACGGTCGCGCGCACCGACGGGCGGGCGCGGCGGCTGATGTTCGAGAAATTCGCGGCTGGCACCGGCCGCAACCAGCGCGAGATCGTCGCCGGCAAGACGCCGCCGATCGCCGTCCTCAATGGCATCGACGAGCCTTTCGTCAACACCGATTTTGTCGCCGCGGTGAAGTTTTCCAACCTGTGGGAAGGCAAGGCTCATCTGCTCGACAGGTCAGGCCATGCGCCGTTCTGGGATTCGCCGGATCGTTTTGACCCGATCTTCGCCCGCTTCCTGGCAAGCGTCGACGAAAAGTAGGCAACCGCGAGCCTGCAAGCCTCGCCGACCAAGGCGTGATAATGTGAGAGCGCTGCACATGCTTGGCGCTGGGCAAGCGCATGGCGCATGCCTGATAATGCCCATCCAGGCGCCCTGTAGACGCAGTGTGCCGTTCTCGGCATTTGCGCCGATGGCTCGTCTGTGATCCAACGCCGCGATAAATGCCAGATAGTCATCCTGGCAGTTGGAGCGCTGAATGACCCTATTCACACGCCGCGGGCTTTTGAAAACGGCCGCGATCGCCGGCATTGGCGGAGTTGGGATCCCGGCCATGGGCAGGCTCGGCGGTTGGGCCGCCGCGCCCGAACCGGTGGTGCTGCAGACGGCCAAAATCCAGACGAAGCTGATGGACGGCGGCCTGACCAGGGAGGTACTGACCTATGGCAATGCCGGGATGCCGCCGGTGCTCAGGATGAAAAAGGGCGAGCCTTTCGCCGCACGCCTTGTCAACGCCATCGACGACCCGACGACCATCCACTGGCACGGCATTCGCGTGCCGAACAAGATGGATGGCGTGCCCTTCCTGGTCCAACCCTACGTCTACACCGGCGACCATTTCGACTACGCCTTCACGCCGCCCGACGCCGGCACTTTCTGGTATCACCCGCATTGCAACACGCTGGAGCAAATGGGCCACGGCCTGACCGGTGTGATCGTGGTCGAAAACCCCGGCGATCCGAAATTCGACGCAGAGTTCGTCCTCAATCTGCGCGACTGGCGCCTTGGCGACGACGCCCAGTTCATCGACCAGTTTCGGCCGCGTGATGCCGCGAGAACCGGCACCTACGGCACGGTGCGGACCGCGAACTGGCTCGACCAGCCGCAATATGATGCACCGGCGGGTGGGCTGGTGCGGCTGCGCGTCGCCATCACCGACGTCACCCGCATCTATGCCTTCCGCGTCGACGGGGCCGAGGCGACCGTCATGGCGCTCGACGGCAATCCGGTGCCTGAGCGTTTTTCGCCCGATGCCTTGCTGCTTGGACCGGGACAGCGCATGGAACTCGCCATCCGCATGCCCGACGAGGAGGGCGCAATCGTCAGCCTGCGGGATGTCAGGGGCACCAAGCCCAAGATCCTCGCCAACCTGCGCGCGACCGGCGGCTCGCTCAAACGGGACGTTCGTGACATTGCTCCGCTCGAGGTCAATCCGGTGAAGGAAGTGGATCTCACCGCTGCCCAGCATATTTCCCTGGCCCTCAGCGCCACGGCCGAAAACGTCCCGAGCGACAGCATCTGCGGTTCGCTCGGCTACAGTTTCTGGGCCATCAACAAGGTGCCGTGGCCGGGTGATACGCCGGATCCGACGGCACCGCTCGCTGAATTGAAGCTGGGCAAGAGCTATGTCATCGACATGGAGAACCTGACGCCGCAATCGCATCCCATGCATCTGCACGGCATGAGCTTCAAGGTGCTGTCGTCCTCGACGCGCCAGGTTCAGCCGCTGATTTCGGACACCTATCTCATCCAGCCGAACGAGAAGGTTCAGCTTGGCTTCGTCGCCGACAATCCCGGCGACTGGCTGCTGCATTGCCATGTCATCGAGCATCAGAAATCGGGCATGACGAGCTATGTTAGGGTGGTGTGAAGCCGCATCAGCGGTTTCGTTGGCAAGGGAGGGCGGTTCCCTGCTATTGCCGCCTCTAGATCATGAACCATGGACGCGCCAGCATGACCAATGTCGCCCTGACCGGGCTTGCCCGCGATCTCGCCAGGCGTGCCGCCGAGGGTCGGCCGGTGCGCATCGGTGTCATCGGCTCGGGCGAAATGGGCACCGACCTAGTCACCCAAGGAATGCTGATGCCTGGCATTTCGGTCTGCGCGGTCTCGACCCGGCGCCCGCACACGGCGCGCGAGGCCATCCGCATAGCCTATGGCGATGAAGCCATGGCGGTTGAAGCAAACACCGCGTCCAAGGTGACCGCCGCGATCGAAGCGGGAAAAATCGCCATCACCTCCAACGAGATGCTGGTGACCAATCCGCTGATCGAAATCGTCATCGACGCCACCGGCAAGCCCGGTGTCGCTGCCGATTTCTGCCTGTCAGCGATGGAGCACGGCAAGCATCTGGTGATGATGAATGTCGAGGCCGACGTCACCATCGGCTGCTACCTCAAACAGGAGGCCGACCGGCTTGGTGTCGTCTATTCGGTCGGCGCCGGCGACGAGCCGTCGAGCTGCATGGAGCTGATCGAGTTCGCCTCCGCGCTGGGCCTGACCATCATCTCGGCCGGCAAGGGCAAGAACAACCCGCTCAACCACGATGCGGTGCCTGACGACTATCGCGATGAAGCGATCCGCCGCAACATGAACCCGCGCATGCTGGTCGAGTTCGTCGATGGCTCCAAGACCATGGTCGAGATGTGCGCCATCGCCAACGCCACCGGTCTGGTCCCGGACGTGCCCGGCATGCACGGCCCGAAAGCCGACCGCGACGACCTCGTCAAGGTGCTCATACCACGCGAGGATGGCGGGCTGCTGTTGAAGAAAGGCGTCGTCGACTACACAATCGGCAAGGGCGTCGCGCCCGGTGTCTTCGTCATCGTCGAAGCGACGCATCCGCGCATCATCGAGCGCATGGACGATCTGCATATCGGCCACGGCCCCTATTACAGCCTGTTCCGGCCATATCATCTGACCTCGCTGGAGGTGCCGCTGACCGCCGCCCGCATCGTGCTCTTCGGCAAGCCCGACATGGTGCCGCTGCCACGGCCCGTTGCCGAAGTCTGCGCCGTCGCCAAGCGCGATCTCGCCGCCGGCGAAACCCTCGATGCGATCGGCGAGACCTGCTACCGCTCCTGGACCATGACCGTCGGCGACGCCCGTATCCAGCGCGCCGTGCCGGTCGGCCTGCTCGAGGGCGGCAAGGTGCTGAAGCCGGTCAGGAAAGGCGAGTTGCTGACCGCCGACAACGCCGCGCCGGACCAGACGACGAGACTGTATGCGTTGCGCCGGCTGCAGGACGAGATGCTGTACGGTGGCGCTGAACTGAATCAAGAAACAGGCCGCAACCTCTCAGAACGATTGGCTGC
Source organism: Mesorhizobium sp. B1-1-7 (assembly GCF_006442705.1). Lineage (NCBI taxonomy): Bacteria > Pseudomonadati > Pseudomonadota > Alphaproteobacteria > Hyphomicrobiales > Phyllobacteriaceae > Mesorhizobium > Mesorhizobium sp. B1-1-7. The sequence continues at coordinate 163,721 of NZ_VFWQ01000007.1, forward strand.
AATCGCTGGCAATCTCAGGACCAAAGGTAGCGAGGGTGGCCGGGCTGTGAACAAGGATGAGATCGACGATATGTGGGGCAATCCCTGATGTCGAGCATCGGCGACGTTCGACGGGCGGCTTACTTCCCCAACTCGATCGACCGCAGCCGCGCCGCTTCCACCGCTTGCGTCAGCAGATTGGTCAGCCGGTGCTCGCCCATCAGCACGCCAAGTGCTGCCGCCGTGGTGCCGTTGGGGCTGGTAACCTGCTGGCGCAGCACGCCTGGATCCTCCTGGCTCTCTGCGGCGAGCGAGGCGGCGCCATAGACGGTCTGCATGGCGAGCAGCTTGGCGGTCGCCACCGGCAAGCCGGCCTTCTCGGCGGCGACGGTCAGCGCTTCGATGAAGTGGAAGATGTAGGCCGGCCCCGATCCCGAAACAGCGGTCACCGCATCCATCAGTCCCTCGTCGTCGATGGTGGCCACTTCGCCGCTTGCTGAAAGCAGATCGGCGACGAAGCGCATTGTATCGTCAGAGACGAGCGGATTGGAAAACACCACCATCATGCCCTTGCCGATCGCCGCGGGCGTGTTGGGCATGCAGCGCACGATCGGTGCGCGGTTGCCCAGGATTTCCTCGAAAGTGGCGGAGGGCGTCCCGGCGGCGATGCTGACGAAGGTGGTGCGGCCATCGCCGAAACGTTTGTAGGCGGCGGTGACGTCGCGGATCACCTGGGGCTTCACCGCGATGACGACGAGATCAGGCACGGCATAGGCGGGAACAGCTCCGGCATCCGCCGCGGTGCCGCAGCCCAGTGCGGCGGCGCGGTTGCGCAGGTCGGCATTGGGCTCGACCACGAAAACCGCCGAAGGTGCAAGCTTGCCGGATTTCAGCCAGCCCGAGAGCATGGCGTAACCCATATTGCCGCAGCCGGCGAGAACAAGCCTGATAGTCATCGAAAGCCCTCCGAAGCAAGGCCCTGACATAGACGCTCGCGGTTCTCTGGGGAAGCCCCTGTCAGGCCGGGCGGGAGGCGTTGCGCACCGCGATCGGCCGCAACGACACCTGCCTCAGGCCAAGCACGCCGAACACGAAGAACAGCCAGACCGGGTCGCCGCGATGGAAGAAGAAGCTTTCGAGGAAAGCGTTGAGCCCCGTGAACAGCACCACCATCATGAAGAAGTCGCCGAGATAGATGTTTTCCTTGCGCAGCGGAATGCGCATGTAATCGCGCAATGGCGCGATGAGGAAGGTGTAGACCGCCACGCAAAGGGCGGGAACGCCCATCAGCACGGCGATGTCGAGATAGCCGTCATGGCCGTGTACGATGGTTCGGATGTCCCAGGGACGGTCGAAGGGCTGGTCCTGGTTGAGCAGCAGCGGTGTGCCCCAGAAGCTTTCATAACCGTAGCCGGTCCATGGCTTCTTCGCCAGCATCGAGCCGGCGAATTCCCACAGCGTTGTGCGCCCTGTGTAGGTGAGATCGGGAAAATAGATCGCCGCCAAATGTTTGACCGGCGGCAGGAAGACGATGCCCAGCGTTCCGACCGCCGTGGCGACGATCGCCAGCGCAAACAGGATCGGTGTCCCGAGCCGCATGCCTATCAGGCTCGGGAACATCACGATTAGAATCGAGAACGGCACCAGGCCGGCGGTGGTCTTGGACCCGGTGTGCAGCATGAAGATCATCGCCGCGCAAAAGATTGCCGCACCCCACCAGCGTTGCCCGCGCCGGTAGAGATAAAGTCCCGCGAAGCTGAAGCAGGCCATGATCGGGCCGGCGATGTTCTTGTGGGTGAACACGCCGCGCCACAGGCCCGCATGCTCGGGCTCCTGCGAATCGGCGGTGTGCATCGCCTCGTGCGGAAAGACGATCAGGCCGAGATAGGAAAGGCCCATGACGACGACGGCGGTGAAGATGATGACCTTGGAAATGGCCTCGGCATCGCGCGGCAGCACCAGGATCGTTGCCATGGTCAGGATGCCGATCATGGTGAAGGACGCGGCGCGCATGGCCGAAGGCGGGTCCGTCGCCAGCACCACCGAGAGGAAAAAGAAGCCCAGCATCAGCATCCAGGACGGGCTGATCAGCGAGCGCACGATGCGCGGATCGGCGAAAGCCATCAGCGAGAAGATCGAAATTCCGCCGAGCGCTCCGAAGCCGAGCTGGTTGACGATGTCGCCGCCGTCACCGGTGAGCTCGGCGCCGGCCGGCTGGAACGGACGGAACGACACCATGATGACGGTGAACAGCAATGCGGCGATCGCGGTCGCCACGCCGTCACGCGTGAACGCGGCGCTGAGCGGCGCGCGCTCAGTTTTTCTCGGGCTGGCGATACTGCTCATTGGCATATCCAAATTCGGCCAGCACGCGGCCGAGCGCCACATGAATGGGATAGATGGCGATCGCCGGCGATCCTGTCCGCGCCAGCCGGATCAGGCCGCGAAACGGTGAGGCGGCAAGCAGCGCCAGGCTCTTCGCGAACACCTTGGCGCCGGCCATCGGCGTGCCGGCACGTTTCTTCTTCTCGACCAGCGTCGAGATGACGCCGTTGCGCAGGCTGCGCGCACGGATCCAGTCGGCTTCGACACGCCGCGCCGGGACGATCTCCCGCACTTCCGCTTCGGCGCACCACCCCAGCACGAAGCCTCTCTGCGCCGACCGGCTGAGGAAATCGGAATCGCCGCCACCCATGAAATTGAATTTGAGATCGAGGAAGGGCGGCCCCATGGCGGTAAGCACGTCGCGCCCGACCAGAAGATTGCCGGACGAATAGAGCGCCGGCACCCGGCCAGTCTCCCGGTAGGGAGGTGCAAAGACCGGATGTTCGGCCCATCGCGCATGGGAAGGATCGGCAAAGACAGGCACTTGCGGGCCGCCGACGATATCGGCGCGGAGCGTTTCGGCTGCTCGGCACATCCGCTCCAGCCATTGCGGCTCGGCGATCTCGTCATCGTCGATGACCAGCAAATGCCTGAAGTTCGGAAAGTGCAGGATCGCCGTCTGCCATCCCGCATTGTAGGCGCTGCAATTGCCGCGCTCATGCGCAATGATAACCATGCCCGGTATCTCGCCGCACTCGAACAGTGGCAGCGCCGCCTTGGCGCCTTCACGCGCCTTGGCCTCGTTTTCCATGACGATGACGGCAAAGCGCCTGCCGGTCCGCTGCGCCCGCAGCGATGCCAGCGTTTCCAGCACCTGTTCGGGCCGTTTGAAGGTCGGCAAGGTGACGACCGCTTCGACAGCCTCCGCGTCAAGCCGGGGAGACCGTCCTGCGATCGATACCGAACCGTCCGATGGCAAAGGGATCATCCGTGTCCAGCCGCCTAGTGAGTTGGGTTCTGGTAGCATCACGGTGATAAGGTTTCGTTAATCACCTTGCACGGAGAAGCCCGCCGGCTATGGGCTTTCGGCCGTTGATCGTGCTCGCTTAATCAAGGGTTCACCGCGCTTTGCTACCGGCTACACCACAGGATAGGTGAAATGCATCTGCTGTTCGCCACATCGATCGTGCCCGATGGCGCTCTCGCCTCCGGCTACGAGATCGCCAATGCTGCAATCATCGCCGCCTTGCGGCGCGCTGGCGCGCGCGTCACGGTCATCGGCTTCATTTGGCCGGGGAGGGCTGCGGCCGATCCGCAAAACACCGTCGTGCTGGGTGCCGTCGACGTGCGCACCGAAAATGCCTCCGCACTGCAAAAGCTGGCCTGGGTCGGCAAGGCGATGCTTTCGGGTCTTACCTTCGCGTCGGTCAAGTTACGGGCGGTGTCCGACAGCGATGTTCTTGCCTCCATCGAACGCGCCGGCCCCTTCGACGGCTATGTACTGAACTCCGTGCAGTTCGCCGGCGCTTTCGAAAAGCTCTTCGAAGACCGGCCTTCGATCTTCGTCGCCCACAATGTCGAGCATCTTTCGGCACGGGAAAATGCCGCCGCCGCCACGGGCATCTTCCAGCGCCTGTTGTTCCGCCGCGAGGCAAGGCTGCTCGAGGTCGTGGAAGAGCGTCTCTGCCGCCAAGCGCGCTTCGTCTTCACGCTGGCCGAGGAAGATCGTGCAGCCCTTGGTGTTGCCGCCGATGACCGCTCGGCGGTGCTTCCGCTGGTAACCGGCGCCAAGGCCCGGAAAGGCCCGCGCCACATCGACTGTGACGCGGCGCTGATCGGCACCTGGACCTGGCAGCCGAACCGCATCGGCCTCGACTGGTTCCTGGACAAGGTGGTGCCGCATCTGCGGCCCGATTTCCGCATAAGGATCGCCGGCAGCATGCCGTCGGGCGTCACCTCGGCGCATCCGGGTGTCGAGTTCGTCGGCCGCGTGCCCGATGCCCAGGCCTTCGTGCGCGCCGCCGCCGTCGTCCCGCTGATCAGCACCGCCGGCAGCGGCGTGCAGCTGAAGACCATCGAGACCTTCGAGCTCGGCCTGCCTTCGGTCGCCACCAGCCGCTCGCTGCGCGGTATCGGCCATCGGCCCGCCAATTGTATCGTCACCGACGATCCGGCCAGCTTCGCCAGGGCGCTGGAAGCTGCCGCAGCCGACATCCGCGACGTCGACGGCAGCGCGTTCCATCGCGAGCAAATCAGGGCGCTCGATGCTGCCATCCGGCTCGGCCTCGAAAAAATCGGAGTGGTCAGGCAGGAGGCGTTTGCATGAACATGCACACCGCCCGCGCCGCGTCCGGGCTCGACACGTTGAAGACGATCCTCGGAATCTCGGTGCTCGCCATCCGCTGGGATGATGCGATCGCCCTGCTGAACCGGCTAATCTCCGAGCGGCGCTTCACCAAGGTCAGTTTTCTCAACGCCCACAATGCCAACATCGCCTATACCGACCCTGTCTTTGCCGAGGCGCTCGACGATTTCCTCATCCTGCCGGATGGCATCGGCGTCGATCTTGCCGCGAAGCTGCTCTACGGCGCGCCGTTTCCGGACAATCTCAACGGCACCGATTTCGTGCCGGCCTTCCTGCGGGCATCGACGAAGCCGCTGACCGTCGGTCTGCTTGGTGCCACGCGTGTCAACGCCGAGGCGGCGTCGGTCAAGCTGGCGGCCCTTGCCACGCAGCACCGCTTCGTGGTCATTCACGACGGCTATTTCTCCGCCGCGCAGGAACCGGAGATCATCGGCCGGATCGCAAGGCTGCGGCCTGATATGCTGCTGGTCGCCATGGGGGTGCCGCGCCAGGAATTGTGGATCGAACGCCATATCGACGAACGCCATTGCACGCTGCCGATCGCGGTCGGCGCGCTGCTCGATTTCCTGAGCGGCTCGGTGCCGCGAGCACCAATGTGGATGCGCCGCCTGAGGCTGGAATGGCTGTTCCGGCTGGCGGTCGAACCGGGCCGGCTCTGGCGCCGCTACGTGGTCGGCAATCCCTTGTTCTTGTGGCGGGTCGTCAAGCAGAAATGGTCGGGCGGCCAGGCTGTCGCGGATGCACCAGGAGAGCTCCGTTGAACAAGCGGTTCGTCCCAGACCCGCTTGCCGGCTCGGGCCTGTTGCCGAAGACGCCGACGGTGGCGGTGGTAACGGCAAGCTACGCGCCGGATTTCGAGCGTTGCCGCCTGTTGTGCGAAACGCTTGACCGGCATGTCTCGGGTGTGGCGCACCACTACATCCTGGTCGAACATCGCGACGTCGCGCTTTTCCGCCAGTTGCAGACCAGCCGGCGCACGGTCGTCGATGAGCGGGACCTGCTGCCGCGTTGGCTGCGCGCTTTCGATGATCCGCTCAGCCTGTTTCGCCGGCGCGTCTGGCTCAGCCTGAAAACGCAGCCGCTGCGCGGCTGGCACGTGCAGCAGCTGCGCCGCATCGCGATATCGGCGCATGCCAGGGAAGACGTCTTGATCTTCTGCGATTCCGACGTCGCGTTCCTCAGGCCTTTCGACTGCAGCGCCTTCTGGCGCGATGGCAAGGCGCGGCTGTTCCGCCGCGATGGCGTGCTTGCCGATGATGTGCTTGCCAATGACGGGTATGACGAGCACCGCATCTGGTCGCGCAATGCCGGCTCGGCGCTCGGCATCGGTTTGCCCAGAACGTCGGCCCACGACTATATCTCGACACTGATCGCCTGGCGCCGCGACACCGTGCTGGCCATGTGCGGCCGGATCGAGAAGGTCCATGGCCGCGACTGGGTCGAGGTCATCGGCTCGGCGCGCCAATTCTCCGAATGCATGATCTATGGCCGCTACGTCGACGATCTCCTCGACGTTGCCGGCCACTTTCACGGTTCGGAAGAGTTCTGCCGCGTCCACTGGACGGGCGAGGCGCTGTCGGACGACGAGTTCCGCCGCTTCGTTGCCGGCATGGCGCCGGAGCAGGTGGCGATCGGCATGCAATCCTTCATCGGCACCGATATCGGCCGCATCCGCCGTCTGATCGGGCTGGCTGAGGCATGATCCCGAAAAGTGGGAAGCGGTTTTCGGAAAAGATCATGCTCGGAACGAGCATGCCCTAAACCGGCTTTGCCGGCCTGCGCAGCGCCGAATAGGTCAGCAGCATCGACGCCAGATAGAGCAGCAGGAAGACGACGTTGAGCGACAGCACCAGCTTCGGCGTGTCGGAGATGGTGGTCAGCACATAGGTCAACAGCAGCGCCTTCAGAGCGGCGAGAAGGCCGAGATTGAGCGCCCGCACCAGCGTCTGGCCGCGCGCGAACAGAAGCTCGGCCTGGTATTCGACCAGATTACGCAGTCCCGGAACGCAGATCGCCAGCGCCACCAGCGGGGCGGCTTCGGAGACGTTCCTGCCGAGCGCGTTGGGAAAGAAGTGCAGCACGATGCCGAGCGTCAGCAGCGCAAGCGTCGAGACCGCGAACACACCGCCCTCGATGCCGCTCTTGACCGCCAGCCGTGACAACAGTTCGGGCGCGCGCATCATGCGCTGCACCAGCATCATCGAGAAGGTGCGGATCGGGATCGCCGTCAGGTCGACCAGCCGCATGATGATGGCATAGATACCGGCCAGATGCGGCCCGCCGATCGCCAGCACCAGAAGCTTGTCGAACTCCATCTGCAGGTAGAACAGCACCTCGGCGCCGGCCACGTAGACGGAATCGGCGAGCCGCCTGAGATAGAGCTCGATGCGCAGCCGCAGCCGCTGGCGCGGATAGAACCAGCCGAAAGCCAGAAGCAGCGAGGCGGCATTGGCACCGATATAGAACCACGACCATACCCAGACGCTGTGCTGCGCCGAGATCATGAAAAGCACCGCGCCAAGCGCCCGCAGCGCCGTGGTCAGGATCGCCAGCAGGGCGGCGCGGCCGAACTTCCCCAGCCCGTTGTTGACGATCAGCGCCACCTCGACCGGCCGCCACAGCAGCGCTTCGGCGAACACGATCGCCGAAAACACCGGCAGCGGCACGGTGTTGGCGAAGAAGATCAGGTAGACGCCGAATGAGGCTGCCGCCAGCAGCGGCAGCGAGACGATGCCGAGCAGCAGGAAGCCGGCGGTGAAGGTGCCGATCAGGTTGGGCCGGATGGTGGCGGTGCGGTAGAGCGCCGAAATGAAGCCGAAGGCCAGGAGCCGCGACAGCATCACCCCGGCGGCGGACGCTGTGGCGAACATGCCGAATTCGGAGATGGACAGCGTGTTGGCAAGTGCGATGAAATAGGCCAGCGAAAACACCAGCCGACCGCCGGCGCCGCTGATCGCCGAAAAATAGTCGCGGACCAGCCCCCGTCGTTCGGCCACGAAAGTGCCGATCCGGGCGAGGGGCCGCCTTTGCGGTATGTCGCTGGCCTCAGTCATGCGTCAAGGAAATGCATAGGTGGGAAAGCTTAACGTGCCGTTCTGAGGCTTTTGGGTGCGTTGGGAAAATTGTGCCGCCGGGCGGAGAAACGGCATGCCGGGCGGGCAAAATTAACGTTTTGTTTTCCATGCCTGTTTAGCGTGGCTTAACGAATGGCCAACGCCGTTCTGCAAGCCGCCAAGGGTAAAGCTCCGGACAATGGCTGACAGGGAAAACCGCGAGGACTGGAAGCGTGAGCGTTCGCTGCTGGCGCTCGGCCAGGCCGTGCGCGGTGAGGACGATCCCGACGCATCCCTGGTCTCGATAGGGGACCGGGCCGATCCGTCATGGCGCGAGGATGCCGCCACGCGCCATCGTCTTGCCCGTTCACGGCGTCAGGCCCGCACGGATCCAACCTCGTCTGCCGACGTCGGAGCCGGGCGGTTTCTGCCGGACGAACAGCCGGAAGCGGCTGCACGGGATGACGCCTGGCGTGCGCAGGACGACTATGGCGCCGGCGATCAGCCGGCACGCATGCCGCACGCAAGGATGGCTGCCGAGGAGGTTTCCGCCAGCGCCCGCTCTCATGACAGGTCCGGATCCCGTCGTGGCGAAGCGGATGCATCCTTTGGCGATCGCGGCGACGATCAGCAATGGAAGCCGCTGATCGATCCAATGCAGGTGGTGCGCGGCGTCGCCAGGTCGAAGCTGCTGATCATCACGACGACGATACTGGGTGCCGGGCTCGGCATCGCCATAGCGCTGTCGACGCCGAAAAAATATGAAGCCACCGCCGAACTCATCGTCGATCCGCGCGACCTCAAGCTCACCGACCGCGATCTCACCCAGAATGTGGTCGCTTCCGACGCCACGCTCGCCATCGTCGAAAACCAGGTCCGGGTGCTGACCTCGGGCACGGTGCTGAACAAGGTCGTCGACAAGCTCAACCTGGTGAACGATCCGGAGTTCAATGGCGAAGGGTCCGGCGGCCTCGGCATCAGGTCGCTCATCCATTCGATCCTGTCGCGCGAGGATGGCCCGGGCAGTGTCGACGAGGTGCGTCGCCGTGCGCTCGCCGTCGGCAATCTGGCCGAAAGCCTTTCGGTCGAGCGCGGCGGCAAGACCTTCGTCATCACCGTCAGCGCGACCACGCAGAATGGCGAGAAATCCGCCCTCATCGCCAACACGATGACGGATGTCTTTCTGCAGACCTTCGGTCAGATTCAGTCCGATACGGCCGGCCGCGCGACGGATGAACTGACGGCAAGGCTCGATGAGCTGCGCAAGGGCGTCGAGGCGGCCGAGCGCAAGGTCGAGGATTTCAGGGCCACGCACGATCTTGTCGACGCGCAGGGCCACCTGATCAGCGACGACGAAATGCTGAAGCTCAACGAACAGCTCTCGGTCGCCCGCGCCCGCACGCTGGAACTCAATGCAAGGGCGGCTTCGGCGCGCTCGGTCGACGTCAATTCGGTGCTCTCCGGCACCCTGCCGGAAGAGATCAACTCCAACACGATGAGCGACCTGCGCTCGCAATATGCAACACTCAAGCAGGAAGCCGACCGCGCCGCCATCCGGCTTGGGCCGCGCCATCCCGAACTCCAGGCCCTCGACGCACAGATCGCCGGCGCCCGCGACCGCATCGCCGGCGAATTGCGCCGCATCGCGTCGTCGCTGCAGGTCGACCTGAAACGCGCCGTCCAGCTCGAACAGGATCTTTCTTCTCGCCTTGCCCAACTCAAAGTCCGCAGCGGCGATGTCAACAACGACCTGGTGTCGATGCGCGAACTGGAGCGTGAAGCCACCGCCAAGCGCTCCGTCTACGAACAGTTCCTGCTACGCGCCAAGGAGACCGGCGAGCAGAAGGACATCAACACTGCCAACATGAACGTCATCTCCAAGGCCTTTGCGCCGCTCGAGGCGAAAGGCCCGTCACGGGCCGTGACGGCGCTCGCCGGCTTGCTTCTGGGCTTTGCCTCCGGGATCGGCCTCGGCGCCATGCGCGGCGCCTATGAAAGCTTGCGCGAGACCGCGACATCGCGCTCGCGCCGCGATCGCAAGACGCCTCTCGAAGACCAGGCGTTCCGCGCACCTCCTCCGCCTGCGCCGCCAATGCCGGCAGTGCCCATGCCCCCGGCACCGCCCCCTCCTCCGCCTGCCTCGCTGCCTCCCGCGCCTATCGCGCAGGCCGAAGCCGTTGCGGAAGAACGGCCCGGGCGGATCGGCGCGCTGATGGCGAAGCTGCGCAACGCCATGTCCAGCAAGCCGTCCGCCGAAGCGGACGACGACAACTCGAGCGAGTTCGCTGCCTTTGGCGAAAATGCGTGGCCGGCGGATGCCGCCATGCCTTCTCGCTATCCGAAACCGAATTCCGGCTTCATGCCGCCGCCGGGCGCGACGGCCTATCCCCGGCCGCCTTTTCAGCCAGGCTTCGACGCCGCCTATTCAGGGCCGATGGGCCCGCCGTCGCGGTCGCCCGTGATGCCGCCGCAGGCGAACTATCCGGCGCCCCCCTTGCCGTCCTATCCCCCGGTGCAGCCGGCGGGCCATCCGCAGATGCAGCCGTGGCAGCCGCCGGCGGGCTCTCCCTACGCCCAGGCCATGGCGCCCTATGCAGGACATATGCCGTATCCGCAACCGCAGCCGCAGGCCTATCCGGCCCAGCCATCGGCGGAGCCTCGTTCGCAGGTCGAGGAAAGCGCCGAACAGGCGCCGATCGAGGAAATTCGCGCCAGCCTGCGCGAATTCCGCGAAGCGGTCCGCGAACTCACCGAGAGCCGCGCCCGCCGCCGCTACTTCTGAGCCATACGAAAGTCGCTGGTGCCGAACAAAACCGTGCCGGTTTCGAGTAAACGGCATGAGACGGCGCTTTGACGGGATTGCGTGCTTGAATTTTCGTGAGAATGCCGCGCTTGCGCAAGTCGCCAAGGCATGCCTTTGGAACTTGATCCAGGATTTGAGCGAAACGGTGTTGAGGGTAATAGTCCATGGCCGAAGTGATTGACGGAAAGAGCGTTGCCGAAGACGTGGTGCGGACAGTCAAGGCGTTGACCGCCGAGCTGGTCGCCAAGGGCAAGGCCAAGCCCGGCCTTGCCGTGGTCATCGTCGGCGAGGATCCGGCCAGCCAGGTCTATGTCGCCTCGAAATCCCGCACCGCCAAGGAATGCGGCTTTCATTCGCTCCAGCACACGCTGCCGGCGGACACGTCCCAGGACGCGCTGCTGAAGATCATCGGCGAGCTCAACGTCGATCCGGCGATCAACGGCATCCTGGTGCAGCTTCCGCTGCCCGGTCATATCGACGCCGGCAAGGTCATCCAGGCCATCGCGCCACAGAAGGACGTCGACGGCTTCCATTTCATCAATGTCGGCAAGCTCGGCACCGGTGAGCTCGACACCGCCTTCGTTCCCTGCACGCCCGCCGGTTCGATGCTCCTGATCGAGCGCGTGCGCGGCAAGGACCTGTCGGGCCTCAACGCGGTTGTCGTCGGCCGTTCCAACATCGTCGGCAAGCCGATGGCCAATCTCCTGCTTGCCGCCAACTGCACCGTCACCATCGCCCATAGCCGCACCAAGGACTTGCCGGCGCTTGCCCGCACCGCGGACATTCTTGTCGCCGCCGTTGGCCGGCCGGAAATGATCAGGGGTGATTGGGTGAAACCCGGCGCCACCGTCATCGATGTCGGCATCAACCGCATTCCAGCGCCCGAGAAGGGCGAGGGCAAGTCCCGCCTCGTCGGCGACGTCGCCTATGCCGAGGCGGCCAAGGAAGCAGGCGCCATCACCCCGGTACCCGGCGGTGTCGGGCCGATGACCATTGCCATGCTGATGGCCAATACGTTAGCTTCGGCCTACCTTGCGGCCGGATTGAAACGGCCCTCCTTCTGAGCCCGGGTTGTCCCTGAAAGCCACAGCTTTGCCGAACCCCTCTGTTTCCCAGGAACGGCCGGTCACGAATGATCCCGTTCAAGGTGGCCGGCAGTTTGCCTTCCTGCTGGTCGACAAGTTTTCCATGTTCTCGCTGGCCGCCGCGATCGACACGTTCCGGTCGGCGAACCGTCTGCTCGGCCGCGATTTCTACGGCTGGACCACGGTATCGGCCGATGGCGATCCGGTGATGGCTTCCAACGGTCTGCCGCTCAAGATCGACTACAGCGTCGCCGACCTGCCGCCGGTCGACATCCTCTTCGTGTCGGTCGGCCTGACGACGGAATTTCCCGGCAAGAGCAAGGTTCTGGCGGCTCTGCGCAGCTGGGGCCGGCGCGGCAACGCGCTTGGCGCGCTCTCGGTCGGATCCTATTTGCTGGCCGAGGCCGGCCAGCTCGACGGCTATCGCTGCACCATCCATTGGGAAAACCGCGCTGGCTTCGTCGAGCGTTTTCCCGACATCAACTGCACCGGCAACGTCTTCGAGATCGACCGCAAGCGCTACACCTGCGCCGGCGGCACCACCTCGATCGACCTGATGCTGGAGATCGTGCGCGGCGATTTCGGCTCGAACCTCGCCAATGGCGTCGCCAACCAATTCCAGCATGAGCGCATCCGCTCGGCCGGCGACCGCCAGCGCGTCGGACCGGAGCGCGACCTGACCGGCAAGTCGGAGAAGCTCAGGCGCATCGTCGAGCTGATGGCCGACCATCTCGACGAGCCGCTCTCGGCGGTACAGCTCGCCAAGTCGGCCGGCCTGTCGGTGCGCCAGGTGGAGCGCCTGTTCCTGCGCCATCTCAATGTCACGCCCGGCCGCTACTACATGCGGCTGCGTCTGGAACGGGCGCGCGAATTGCTGCGCCAGACCAACATGCCGATCCTCGACGTGGCGATCGCGACCGGCTTCACCTCGCATTCCTATTTTGCCCAGAGCTATCGGCTGCAGTTCGGCCGTCCGCCTTCTGAAGAGCGCCGGACGACTTACTGAGCTGCTCCACGCTGCGGCGTGGCCAAGACTCCAGAGGCCTGAGGACAGGGCCGCGTCCGGGCTTGTGTCCCAAGGTGGGCTCAAATAGCTTCGGCCGGCGGACGGGGTGGATCAATCAGGAGATTTCGATGGCGGGACTTGCACGGAGCGTCGCTGCGGCGATCCTCCTTTTGTCGATGACGACGTTCGGCTTTGCCGCCAACAAGGTCATCATCATTCTCGACGCTTCCGGGTCGATGTGGGCCCAGATCGACGGCAAGCCGAAGCTCGAAATCGCCCGCGAGTCGCTCAGAACCGTGCTGCAATCGGTTCCCGCCGACGATGAGATCGGCTTCATGGCCTATGGTCATCGCGAGAAAGGCAGCTGCGACGACATCCAACTGATCGTGCCGCCTCAGGCCGGCTCGGCGAGCGCCATCACGGATGCCGCGGACAGTCTGAAATTCCTCGGCAAGACGCCGCTGACGGCAGCCGTCAAGCAGGCGGCTGAAGCGCTGAAATACACGGAGGACAAGGCGACGGTCGTCCTCATCACCGATGGGCTCGAGACCTGCGGCGGCGACCCCTGTGCGCTTGGCAAGGAACTCGAAGCGTCCGGTGTCGACTTCACGGCCGACGTCGTCGGCTTCGGCCTGACGGCCGATGAAGGCAAGCAGATCGCCTGCCTCGCCGACAACACCGGCGGCAAATACATCCAGGCCTCCGACGAGAAGGCGCTGCAGGAAGCTTTGGCCGAAACCGTCGCCGCCCCGGCGTCGGCGCCTGCACCCGAACCTGCGCCCGCTCCGGCACCCGAGCCGAAAGCAGCCGAGGTCGACTACAATCTCATCCCGACGGCGCTGCTGAAGGATGGTGGCCCGGCGCCGAAGTCCGACGTCTACTATGAAATCTTCAAGGATGATGCCAAGGGGGCCAGCGGCGAGCATGTCGATTCCGGCTACAGCGTCGTCAAGTTCCATCTTGCTGCCGGCAATTACATCGTCGTCGCCACCAGCGGTGCCGCCAGGGCGGAGCAGAAGGTTTCGCTGACCGCGGAGAAGGCAACGGACGTAGCGCTCAATCTGAACGCCGCGGAGCTCTCCATCCACGCCCGTCCGGCGCCTGGGGCCGATGTCGACCGAAATGCGCAGATCAGCATCGCCTATCCCGGCGGCACGTCGGACAGCAACTATGGCGAGGTCAAATTCGTCGTTCCGGCCGGCGAGACCAAGGTCACCGTGAAGCTGGGGGCTGGCGAGGCGAGCGAGACCTTGCAACTCGCCGCCGGCCAGGTCGTCGACAAGGACATCATCGTCGGTGTCGGCAAGGCCAAGGCCAATGCCTTCTACACCCAGGGCGGTGAGAAGGCCGGAACCGATGTGGGTTGGAAGGTGTACAAGGCCGCCAAGAAGCTCGACGGCACTCGCGATCAGGTGACTTACGCCTACGGCCCCGACAGCCAGTTCGATTTGCCGCCGGGCGATTATGTCATGGGCGTCGATGTGCAGGCCGCGACCGCCGAACAGCCTTTCAGCGTGACGGTCGGACAGATGACCGATGTCAACGTGACGCTGAACGCGGGCGTGCTGTCCGTCGACGCGCCAGGTGCTGACGGCTTCAAGATTTTTGAGGCCAAGAAAGACATCCAGGGCGAGCGCAAAGAGGTGACCTACGCCTATGGAGAAAAGATGCAGACCACGCTGGCGGCGGGCGACTACGTGCTCGTGACCAATTTCACCACCGACAAGGCCGACAAGGAGACACCCTTCACCGTCAAGGCCGGCGAGCGGGCCGAGCTTAAAGTCCAGTAAATATCCATCCAGACAATAAGAAAGGGCGGCCTCGTGCCGCCCTTTTCATTGCCAGTCTGAAAGAGGGGATGGTCTGAAACAAGGGACAGTCTGAAAGAAGATCAGGCTGTTCCGAATGCGCTGGCGCCGTGGTCGGCGCGTCCGACCAGTTGCCGGAAACCGGCGAAAAGTTCGCGGCCGAAGCCGAACTCGTTGCCGATGAGATCGGCTTCGGCGGTGCGGCGCAGCGCGAACTCGGTCCCCGGCACCAGCACCTCCAGCGTGCCTGCATCGGCGTCGAGGCGGATGACGTCGCCGTCGTGGATCCTGGCGATCGGACCGTCCTCTACGGCTTCCGGCGTCACATGGATCGCCGCCGGCACCTTGCCGGAAGCGCCCGACATGCGCCCGTCGGTGACCAGCGCGACGCGCTGTCCGCGGTCCTGCAGGATGCCGAGCACGGTGGTCAGCTTGTGCAGTTCCGGCATGCCGTTGGCCTTCGGCCCCTGGAAGCGGATGACGGCGATGAAGTCGCCTGTCAGCGTGCCGGCCTTGAACGCGTCGTTCAGCCCCTGCTGGCTGTCGAACACCTTGGCCGGCGCCTCGATGAGGCGCCGCTCCGGCTTGACGGCGGACGTCTTGATGACGGCATGGCCGAGATTGCCTGCCAGCACTTTCAGGCCGCCGGTCGGCTGGAAGGCCTTGCTGAACGGCGCCAGCACCTTCTCGTCACCACTCTGGAGCGGGACCGCCTCGCGCACCACGGAGCCGTCGCCGCCGAGCTTTGCCTCGACCGCATACGGCCGCAGGCCTTCGCCCCACACCGTCTGCACATCCTCGTGCAGGACGCCTTCGTCGAGCAGTTCGCGGATCAGGAAGCCGAGGCCTCCGGCGGCGTGGAAATGGTTCACGTCGGCAAGCCCGTTCGGATAGACGCGGGCCAGGAGCGGTACGGCTTCCGAGAGGTCGGAAATGTCCTGCCAGGTAATGGCGATGCCGGCCGCCGCCGCCATGGCGATCAGGTGGATGGTGTGGTTGGTCGAGCCACCGGTGGCATGCAGGCCGACGACGCCGTTGACGATAGAGCGCTCGTCGATCATGCGCCCGACGGGCGTATAGGCATTGCCGAGCGCGGTGATCGCCAGCGCCCGCTTCGTCGCCTCGCGGGTCAACGCCTCGCGCAGCGGCGTGCCGGGATTGACGAAGGAAGCACCCGGCGTGTGCAGGCCCATGATCTCCATCAGCATCTGGTTGGAGTTGGCCGTGCCGTAGAAGGTGCAGGTGCCTGGCCCGTGGTATGATTTGGACTCGGCTTCCAAAAGTTCGGCGCGACCCGCCTTGCCCTCGGCATAGAGCTGGCGGACCTTGGCCTTCTCGTCGTTGGGCAGGCCTGTCGTCATCGGACCGGCCGGAATGAACACCGCCGGCAGGTGGCCGAAGGTCAACGCCGCGATCACCAGTCCCGGCACGATCTTGTCGCAGACACCGAGATAGACGGCGGCGTCGAACATGTTGTGCGACAGGCCGATCGCGGCGGCCATGGCGATGACGTCGCGCGAAAACAGCGACAGCTCCATGCCCGGCTGGCCCTGCGTGACGCCATCGCACATCGCCGGCACGCCGCCGGCCACCTGGGCGATGCCGCCTGCTTCACGCGCGGCCTCCTTGATCAGGGCGGGGAAGGTTTCGAAAGGCTGATGCGCCGACAGCATGTCGTTGTAGGAGGTGATGATGCCGAGGTTCGGCACCTTGTCGGCGCCGAGCGCCAGCTTCTCCGAAGGGCTGCAGACGGCGAAGCCATGGGCAAGGTTGCCGCAGGACAGCACCGACCGGTTGGCGGCCTGGTTCGACGCTTCGGCGATGCGGCCGAGATAACGCTCGCGTCCTGGCTTCGAGCGTTGGCGGATGCGCTCAGTGATGGCTTCGATATCGCGTCTTGCGGTCATGGTCGGTCCTTTCGAGCCCCGGAGAACGTCCTCCCACTGTTCGCCGGGGCTGCTTTTCGTGAAATCAAGGTGCCCAGAACACCTCTACTGGTATGGGTGCTGCTTCGAGCACTTTGCGAATGGGCTTTTTCGCACCCGGTCCCATCGCATCCTCGAAGGCGGTGCGCTTGTCCTCGCCCTCGATATGCAGCGCAATGAAGCCGGCGGCAATTATGCGCGCCATCGATAGCGTCAGCCGCGGCTCGCCGCCGCTTGGCGCGTGCACCGGCAGCACGATCCTCTGCGAGGCGGGATCGAGCAAGGCAGGCAGATTGTCGGCATCGGGAAAGAACGAAGCGGTGTGGCCGTCGCTGCCCATGCCGAGCACCACGACGTCGAGCGGCCAGGCCAGTGCCTTGAGTGCCGTATCGTCGGATCCTGCCGCCGTCTCGATGCTTGTGGCCTCGTGATACAGCGGCACGAAGCGCGCCGCGGCCGCTGCATTCTGGAGCAGGTTGGCGGCGACCAGCCCGGCATTCGAGCGCGGTGAGGAGGCCGGCACGAACCTTTCGTCGACCAGTGTCACCGTCACCTTGTTCCAGGCAATGGGAATTGCCGACAGCGCGGCGAAGAACTTCGCTGGCGTGGTGCCGCCGGAAACGGCAAGCAGGGCGGTGCCGCGCTCGTCGATGGCCTTGGTCAGGCGCGCCGTGACATGGCCGGCAAGGGCTGCCGCCAGGTCCTGGCGCCCGGCAAAGCCGTTCCAGTTGTAGCTGGCGCCGTTCAATTGCTCTCGTGCCATGTCCGCCCGTCACGTTCGATCAGCGCTATCGAGGCCGACGGCCCCCATGTGCCTGCCGTGTAGCCCTGCGCTTCCTGCCTGGCGCCTTCCCAGGCATTCTGGATCGGGTCGATCCATTTCCATGCCGCCTCGACCTCGTCGCGGCGCATGAACAGCGTCTGGTTGCCACGGATGACGTCCATGATCAGCCGTTCATAGGCGTCCGGCGCGCGGCCGTCGAAGGACTGCGCGAAGCTCATGTCGAGCGAGATCTGGCGCAGTCGCATGCCACCGGGACCAGGATCCTTGATCATGATGAACTGCTTGACGCCTTCGTCGGGCTGTAGCCGGATGACCAGCTGGTTGGCGAAGATCGGCCCGGCGGTGTCGCCGAAGATCGAATGCGGGATCGGCTTGAATTCGATGACGATTTCCGAAACCCGGGTCGCCAGCCGCTTGCCGGTCCGAAGGTAGAACGGAACGCCCGCCCAGCGCCAGGTGCCGATCTCGGCCTTGATGGCGACGAAGGTCTCGGTGTTGCTGTCATGGGCGAGCTCCTCGACATAGCCCTTGACGGCTCCGCTGGCCGAGGCACCGGCACGGTACTGGCCGCGCACGGTGTGTTTCGGTGCCTCGTTGCCGTTGATGCGTTTCAGCGCCCTGAGCACCTTCAGCTTCTCGTCGCGTACGGCGTCGGCGTCCATCGACGACGGCGCCTCCATGGCGACGAGGCACAAGAGCTGCAGCATGTGGTTCTGCACCATGTCGCGCAGTGCGCCGGCCTTGTCGTAGTAAGTGACGCGGTCTTCCAGGCCGACAGTCTCGGCCACGGTGATCTGGACGTGGTCGATATGGGCGGAGTTCCACAGCGGCTCGTAGAGCGCGTTGGCAAAGCGCAGCGCCATCAGGTTCTGCACTGTTTCCTTGCCGAGATAGTGGTCGATGCGGAAGATCTGGCTTTCGTGGAAGTCGTCGCCGACCAGGTCGTTGAGCGCCTGCGCCGAGGCCAGGTCCCGGCCGATCGGCTTCTCCAGCACGATGCGCGAGTTCG
The DNA here is from genome assembly GCF_006442705.1 of Mesorhizobium sp. B1-1-7. NCBI lineage: Bacteria > Pseudomonadati > Pseudomonadota > Alphaproteobacteria > Hyphomicrobiales > Phyllobacteriaceae > Mesorhizobium > Mesorhizobium sp. B1-1-7. The sequence goes on from NZ_VFWQ01000007.1 coordinate 181,863, forward strand.
GCGTGATCAGATCATGCTCTTTGAGCTTGTGCGAGATATCGCCGAACAGTGCCGGCGCCACGGCCAGGTAGAAGGCACGGATGCGGTCGCTTTCGCCGATCGCCTTCTTCAGCTTGTCGAAGCCGGCTCCGCTCGTCGCATCCGCCGAGACGTAGGAAAGCCGCGCCAGGAAGGTCTTCAATTCCTTGGGGTCGATGTCGGCCGGCTTGACGTGGTCGGAGATAGCCTGCTTGGCGAAGGCCTGGAATTCGTCGTCGCTCATTTTCGAGCGCGACGTGCCGATGATGCGTGTCGGCTCGGAGAACTGATGGTCGCGCTGGCGGTAGTAGAGCGACGGTAGAAGCTTGCGTTCCGACAGGTCGCCGGTGCCGCCGAAAATGATGAAGTCGAAAGGGTCGACGGGGATGATCTGGCTGGTCATGGTCTGTCCGCTCTGACGCCGCTAGCGAGTACGCGGCTGATATATTCTAATCGATTTAAATTTTCCAGTGCCACGGTGTCACATCGAGGACCAATCGCTGGACATTGATTGGGTCCACGTGTGCGCTTGACACTTGGCGCCACCCGGAGGCTTGTCGGTGATCGAAGACTCCGGACGCTTCGCAGTTGCAGCATAGAGCGTGAATGTGACGAAAGCTAAGGGAGAAATCTGCGCCGTATCCGTCGGCGTGTAGGCCTCGGCGGCGGGCAGCGCTTCCGTGCAAGGGGCGGGTTTAACTCAAGGAGCGGGAAAAGCATGCGTCTGGAGAACAAGGTTGCCGTCATCACCGGTGCGGCATCGGGCTTTGGCGAAGGCATTGCAAGGCGCTTCGCCGAAGAAGGCGCCAGGGTCGTCGTTGCCGATCTCAACGCCAAGGGCGCGGAACGTGTCGCCGGCGAAATCGGCAGGATGGCGATCTGGACGCAGACCGACGTTTCCCTGCGTTCCGAATTCGACGAGATGATCTATGCCGCCAAAAGCGCTTTCGGCCGCATCGACATCATGGTCAACAATGCCGGCTTCACGCACCGCAATGGCGATTTGCTCAAGGTCGACGAGGCGACCTTCGACCTGATCACGGCAGTCAACATGAAGGCCATCTACCATGCGGCCCTTGCCGTCGTGCCGATCATGGAGAGGCAAGGCGGCGGGGTGATCCTGACCACGGCCTCCACCGCCGGCCTGCGGCCACGGCCAGGTCTCACCTGGTACAATGCATCGAAAGGCTGGGCGATCACCGCCACCAAGTCGATGGCGGTGGAACTGGCGCCCAAGAACATTCGCGTCAATTGCCTGTGCCCGGTCGCCGGCGAGACCGGCATGCTGGAGAAATTCATGGGCGCCGACACGCCCGAGATCCGCGAGAAATTCCGCGCCTCTATCCCGCTCGGCCGGCTGTCGACGCCGCTCGATATTGCCAATGCGGCGCTATGGCTGGCTTCGGACGAAGCCGCCTTCATCACCGGAGTGGCGCTGGAGGTCGATGGCGGGCGCTGCATCTGAAGCACCATGTCAGGCGCAATCGCCGGCTTGACCGTGCCTCGGGCTTCGACTTGACTTGAGATTACGGGCCTGGAGTTCTTCCAGGGGCGCCGGGGGCCGCTGGTGCGATGAAGTCGAAATTGCGGAAAGTTCTCGAAAACCTACGGTGGCGCGTAAGCGCCTCCAGGGCCAGACGTGCCCGGGCGAAAAGCAAGGCGACCTTCATCGGCGTCACCGGCAGTTCGGGAAAATCGACCGTGACGGCGCTGCTTGGGCACATATTGGCCGCCCATCGGCCGACCTATGCGCGCGTGCTGGCCAACACCTTCAACTCGCTGGTCAGCACGCTCTACAAACGCATGACGCAAGCGGGCGAGGTCGACTATGTTGTTTTCGAAGCAGGCGCGTCCGGCATCGACACGATCAGGCCAATGGCGGAAATGCTGCAGCCGCATGTGGCCGTCGTCACCATGGTTCGTCTGGAGCACGTTGCCAGGTTCAGGACGCTCGAAAACGTCGCCGTCGAAAAACGTGCGATGGTCTCGGCGTTACGGCCCGACGGCCTTGCTGTCCTCAATGCCGACGATCCTTATGTTGCCGACATGGCTGCCGGCGCCGGATGCCGCGTCGTCACCTTCGGCATGGCTGAGACGGCCGACTATCGTGTGACCGACATCCGCGCCGCCTATCCAGATCGGCTGACGTTTTCAATCCATTGGCGGGGAGGGCTGCTGCAACTCGAGACGCCTTTTCCAGCCGAACATTTCTGGCTGCCGACCGTTGCCGCCGTTGCGACAGCGCTTGAACTCGGTGTCCCCCCGGACAAGGTTGCCGCCCACGTGGCAACGTTCCAGCCGGTCGTAAATCGCTGTGCCGTGCTGGTCACCGAAGGCGGCCCGCAATTCATCCTCGATGCCGCTAAGGCACCCTGGCACTCGATCAATCTTGCCCTGGACATGATGGCCAAGGCCACTTCCAGTCGCAAGCGCATCGTGCTCGGCCAGATTTCGGATTACGCCGGCTCGACCAAGAAATATGCCTTTGCCTATCAAACCGCGCGGGGGATCGTCGATCAGGTGATCTATACGGGAGACAACGCACATCGCTCGCGTGCCAGTCAGACCGATCGCGACAGCGGCCGGTTTGTCGAGCTTCGGACGGCGAAGGAAGTCTCCGACCATATCAAGCGAACAGCGGTGCCCGGCGAACTGATCCTCGTTAAAAGCTCATCCAACCTTCACCTCGAACGCATCGCGCTTGCTTGGACGCATGACGTCAAATGCTGGATCCATATCTGCGGCAAGTCGGAGGGCTGCCACACCTGCGGTCTATATGAATTGCCTTACGAGCAGCATCGCGCCTATGTCAGGCAACGCAGGCGCGCCAAGGTGTGGCGGCAATTCCGCGGCCTGTTCGGTGGCAGATCGTCGTAGGGTCTCGAAAGCGAGGCCGGTGCCAGACGCGCAGGCAAGTTACGCGCCGGTCTTGATATAACTTTTATACACCCAGCCGGTCTTGCCGTTGTAGACGATCTGGCACCATTGCTTGCAGCTCATCACCTGCACCGACGTCTTGGCTGGCACCGTGACGATAGCGGCGGCATGCTTCTTCGGACCGCTGCGCATGGTCACGGCTCTCAGGATGCGTCCAGTGCCAGCGGCCGCGACTTTCCGTGGCTTTGCCTCGGCTTGGCCGTTGTCGTCTTGTTGGTTAGGTGCCTGCGGTTTTACCTCCGGGATCGCCGCGGTTTGCGCGCCATCGGGATTGCTGCCAGTTGCCGCCGCGGGCGGCGCGGCAACTTTGGCAAGTTCGGCGGCGGCATCGCTATCGGCCGCCGGTTGCGCGAACGCCGCCGTGGTGGCCGGCTTGTCCGGCGCCTTCTCGGCCTTGCTTGTCCCTTGGTCGGCTGAAGCGGGAGCCGGTGCGGCTTTTGTCTGCGAGCCGGTCCAGCGAGGATCGTTGGCAGCGAGTGCGGGAATGGCGGCCTGGGCGACAGCCTTGGCCGAAGAGGCCTCATTGGCCTTGCGCTCCGCCTGCGGCACTGTTGTCGCCGCGGCTACCGTGGTCCCGGCCGGGACGATCTTGGTCGTCTTCACCGGAATGCTTGGAATGCTCTGCTCCTGGCTGGCAGCGGCTTGCCTCTCGCTGGCCGGCAATGCCAGCCAGAGCGCCACCGCGGCCACGCCAAGCAACGCGGCAGTGCCGACCGCGGCAATCACCAAATGTGAATTCGAACGGACTTCCTGCCAGAAGGACGGGCGCATGTCATAGCCGAACTGCATGGCAAAGCGCCGACGTTCCGGAGCACCGAAACTGAAGGGCTCTCTCAATCTCGCCACCTCCATAAGCGGGCCGAGGTTCTTTCGATCGTGCCGCAAGTTCGGCATTTGATCGGCATCGGTCCCAAAATCAACACGGGCAGGCGCCCGCAGCAACCCCCGAACAATCACCCAGAAGAGGCACCTTTCGCCCGCGATTGTGGCATCAGTGCGCCTTTATAAAAGATTCTGCGCCTTTGCCGGCAATTGCGCAATGTGTCGCCCGGGCAACAAATGTTACAATGAATATTACAATATTACATGAGACCGTGATGGCGGTGGCATCGCGGGCTGGCCTGATACGGCCCAATGCATGTCGCCCACAGGTGACCTCGGTTTTGGGATAACGACATGAATAAAGGATCTGAAGCGCGTCGCGCTTCAGATCCTGTCCCGCAACGCGAACCAGTTAAGCGCCAGGAATAGCAGCGGTGTACGGAAGCGGCGACCGCCGGGAAATGGCGGAATTTTCAGGTCCTCGATCAGCTTCAACCGGTCGCGATTGCCGGCGACGGTTTCGGCATAGAGCTTGCCGAAGAAGTTCGACAGCATGACGCCATGGCCGGAATAGCCGCCGGCCGAGATCACATTCGGCATCACTTCGCGCACGAATGGCTTTCTCGGCACTGTGATGCCGACGTAGCCGCCCCAGCCGTGCGTGATCTCGACGTCGCCCAGCGCCGGAAAGAGTTCCGCGATCTGGCGGCGGATATGAATGTGGATGTCCTTGGGATCGTTGACGCCATAGACCTCGCGTCCGCCGAACAGCAGCCGGCCATCCCTCGACTTGCGGAAATAGCGCACGACGAAGCGGGAATCATCGACCGACTCGCCGCCCGGCAGCACCGTAGATCCCGCGCCGAGCGGCACGGTGGCGCCGATGAACGAACCGATCGGCATGATGTGCGCCGCACTCACCGGTTCGAGCGTTCCGCCATAGGCGTTGACCGCGATCAGGCACTTTTGGGCCGTCACGGTGCCACTTGGCGTGGAAACCTTGACCTTGCCGCCGGCGGAAATAATGCCGGTCGATGGCGTCCCCTCGAACAGCTGCGCGCCGGCCTGTGCCGCCACCCGCGCCGTGCCGATCACCAGCTTCATCGGATGGATGTGGCCGGTACCGGTGTCGCGGGTGCCGCCGAAATAGGCGGTCGAGCCCAGCCGCTGCGCCGTTTCCTTCGCATCCATGAAGGAAATATGCGGGTAGGAAAAACGGCCGGCCATGATCTCGGCATGCGCCTTGTAGTCGTCGACGTAACGCTGCTTGTGCGCCACCGAGAGCTGGCCCGGCATGTAGTCGATATCGATCTGGTTGGTGGCGGCGAATTCGATGAGATGCGCCTTCGCCTCCTCGGCGAGATCGAACAGCGCCTTGGCTCGCGACAATCCGTATTCCGCCTCCATATCCTCGGCCCAGGCACGCTGGCCGGTACCGAGCTGGCCGCCATTGCGCCCGGACGCGCCATCGCCGAAACGGTAGGCATCGATCAAGACGACATTGGTTCCCGCCTTGGCGAGATGCGTTGCCGCCGACAGGCCGGTGAACCCGCCGCCGACGATGACAACATCGCAGCTCCGGTCGCCATCGAGCACAGGATACTCAGGCCGAGAGCCGGCCGTGTCTTCATACCAGGAGCGGCCGGGGGAAATGGGGGATTGGTAAGGCATGGTACGGCGAAGACTCAGGGATATGGAAGGGGCAGAAGAGCGAATAGCGAATAGCGAATAGCGAATAGCGAATAGAAATAATACCGGTTCCTCCCTATTCGCTACTCGCTACTCGCTATTCGCTATTTGCTTCCTCACACATTCAGCAACAGATACTCCCGCTCCCACGGGCTGATCACTTCCATGAAGGTCTCGAATTCGGCCCGCTTGATCGCCGCATAGGTCGCGGCGAAGGATTTGCCCAGCAGCGCGCAGAGTTCTTCGTCGCCCTCAAACAGGTCGACGGCTTCAAGCAGGCTGCGCGGCAGGTCGATCTCGTGCGCATTGGCGGTCGTCAGCACCGGAGGCTCGGCCTTGATCTTCCTGGTGATGCCGATCAGCCCGCAGGCAAGCGAGGCCGCCAGCGCCAGATAGGGGTTGGCGTCGGAGGACGGGATGCGGTTTTCGACACGCCGCGCCGCCGGATCGGAACGCGGCACGCGGAACGCCGTGGTGCGGTTGTCATAGCCCCATTTGTTGTTGACCGGGGCCGAGGCCGCCTGTGTCAGCCGGCGGTAGGAATTGACATAGGGCGCGAACATCACCAGCGCGTTCGGCACATGCTTCTGCATGCCGCCGATAAAGTGGAAGAAGTCCTCGGTTTCCGAGCCGTCCTCGGCCGAAAAGATGTTCTTGCCCGTCTTCTTGTCGATGATCGACTGGTGGATATGCATGGCCGAACCCGGCTGGCCCTGGATAGGCTTGGCCATGAAGGTGGCATAGATTTCGTGTTTCAGCGCCGCCTCGCGGATCGTGCGCTTGAACATGAACACCTGGTCGGCAAGCTCGATCGGGTCGCCGTGGCGCAGATTGATCTCGAGCTGGCCGGCGCCCTCTTCATGGATGAGCGTGTCGATCTCCAGGCCCTGGCTTTCGGAGAAATGGTAGATGTCGTCGATCAGTTCATCGAACTCGTTGACGCCGGCGATCGAATAGCCGGCGCCGCCGCCGATCGCGCGGCCCGAGCGGCCGACCGGCGGGGTCAGCGGATAGTCCGGATCCGGATTCTTGCGCACCAGGTAGAATTCGATCTCGGGCGCCACCACCGGCTTCAGCCCCAGTCGGTCATAGGCTGCAAGCACGCGCTTCAAGACATTGCGCGGCGTGAATTCGACCGAACGGCCGTCCTGATGGACGAGGTCGCAGATCACGGCGGCCGTCGGGTCTTCCTCCCAGGGCACCACAGTCAGCGTCGACAGGTCCGGCATCAGCTTGAGGTCGCCGTCGTCCTCGGGATAGTGGAAGCCGTTGCCGTCCTCGGGATAGCCACCGGAAATCGTCGTCATGAAGACGGCAGAAGGCAGCGCCAGCGAGGTGTTGGAGGTGAATTTCTTCGACGGCATCATCTTGCCGCGCGCGACGCCGGCCTGATCAGGCGTGATGCATTCGATATCCTCGATGCCGCGCCATTCCAGCCATTCGCTGACTTCCTTCCAGTTCTTCACGCCGCGCAGGTTTTTCACGAAAGCAGGCGTGCGCGCCCGTCCTCCGCGGCTCGACGGACGGACTTCCTTTTTTGCAGGCGGCATCATTCACCAGATGGAGTTGCGGATTTCGGAGTATAGCCGTGCCCGGCTACCGAAGGGAAGGGGAGCCGCTGCCGGCATCTGCCTTCGTGGTTGAAAATTGCCCGCGGGTCGGCTTACGTTGGGGGCGTTCTGCACACAAGAAGTCGGCGATGCGAACCGGTAGCGAAGTGACGACGATAGGCTTCGACGCCGACGATACGCTTTGGCAGAACGAGCAGTTCTTCCGCATGACCGAAAAACGCTTCGCCGCCATGCTTGCCGATCATGCCGAGGAGAAACAGATCTCGGCGCGACTGCTGGAGGCCGAACGGCGCAACCTTGCCGTTTATGGTTTCGGCATCAAGGGATTTACGCTGTCGATGATCGAAACGGCGATCGAGGTCACCGACGGGCGGGTACCGGCTTCGGTCATAGCGGAGATTCTCGATGCCGGCCGCGAAATGCTGAGCCATCCGATCGAACCCTTGCCGCACGCGCGTGAGACGGTGGAGAAACTCGCCGGCGCCTACCGCCTGGTGCTGATCACCAAGGGTGACCTCTTCGACCAGGAGCGCAAGCTGGCCGGATCGGGCCTCGGCGACCTGTTCGACGCGGTCGAGATCGTCAGCGACAAGAATGCCGCGACCTATGCGCGCCTCTTCAGCCGCCATGGTGACGGTCCCGCAAAGAGCATGATGGTCGGCAATTCATTGAAGTCGGATGTGGTGCCGGCCATCAAGGCCGGCGGTTGGGGCGTGCATGTGCCGCACGAACTGACCTGGGTGCTCGACCATGTCGAGGCGCCGGTCGCCGAGCCGCGGTTCCTGCAGATATCCGATCTCGGGCAATTGCCCGAACTTGTTCAGGGCATCACGAAACGAGGTTGATCGCTGCTTCCACCCGCTAGGTCCCGCGCGGTTCCGGACTGAAAACCGCTTCCCCGACTTGCTTTAGCGGCTTACCAGGCGATCGATCACCGGTTGCAGCCGTTCAGGTGTGATCGGCTTGGTCACAATCGCATCGATGATATTCGACAAGCCCAGGCTTTCCGCGGTGCCATTCTTGGTCGAAAGCAGGATCACGGGAGGGAACGATTTCCCCGAAGCGCGCCGCAACGTTTCGATGCCGGACATCAGATTGTCGCAGTCCTTGTTGTCGGGGCCGCCGTCCAGCACGATCGCGCCGGGGACCAGCAAGAGCAAGGTCCGCGCCGCCATGTCGGGTGATTCCGAGATTGGTCGGAGCCCGGAGCGCTCGACAATCTTCGACACCACCACGCGATTGATCGGCGATTTTCCGACGACCAGCACCTTCGAGGGATCGTGGATCGTCTCGCTGCTTGAACCTCGGGTCCCCGGATTCAGATGTCTTCCGGTCTCGCCCTCACGATTCACAGGGCACCCAAGTCGGCCAAGAAGCTCGCTCCCGTTTCAATGCAGAGTTGAAATCCGAGCGACAATTGGCGTGAGATCGCCCCCGTGTCAAGTTGAAATAAAAGGCTCCCGAGAGCACCTCGTACGACAGTGGAGTCAAGCAACAGTACTGTACTGCCCTGTCCACTGCTTGGTCGCATGAAAATAAAATTCACCTGCGCATATGCTGCGCAGGTGAAGGGCCGGTTGCAACGATTTCCGGTCAGCCCGGTCAGCCATGGCTCTGCTGCGTGACGATCACCGGGATCAGCAGATCGCCCCAATTGCCGTCGCCGCCATGGTGCCTGGCCGAACGCACGAGCTCCACCGAGACACCTGCCTCGACCGCCTTCATCACCGACTGGTTCAGCCTGTGCAGGTCATTGGCCAGCATGCGGATCGTCGCCTGCTGGTCGACGCTCATCGTGGTGGACTGCTCTTCCGCCCGTTCCTTGACGCGGCTTATCGATGCCATTGGTCTTCTCCTGTGTCCGAAGCCCTGTCGGGCGTTTCCTCTGTTGGTCGTCTTTTCGTGGATTTATTCCGCAGCCGGCTTGAACTGCGCGTGCTCGGTCGATTCATGCATGGCGGTGGTCGACGACTGGCCGCCGGTGATCGCCATCGACACGGCGTCGAAATAGCCGGTGCCGACCTCGCGCTGGTGCTTGGTCGCGGTGTAGCCGTTGGCTTCCGCGGCGAACTCGGCTTCCTGCAACTCGGAATAGGCAGCCATCTGCCGCGCCTTGTAGCCGCGTGCCAATTCGAACATGCCGTAGTTGAGCTGGTGGAAGCCGGCGAGCGTGATGAACTGGAATTTGTAGCCCATGGCGCCGAGTTCCTTCTGGAACTTGGCGATCGTCGCGTCGTCGAGGTTCTTCTTCCAGTTGAACGACGGCGAGCAATTATAGGCGAGCAGCTTGTCCGGGTGGTGCTTGCGCACGCCCTCGGCGAATTTCCTGGCCTGCGCCAGATCCGGCTTGGACGTCTCGCACCAGATCAGGTCCGCGTGAGGCGCGTAGGCGACGGCGCGGGCGATGCAGGGCTCGATGCCATTGCGCACATGATAGAAACTTTCAACCGTGCGCCCGGCGCCATAGTCGACAAAAGGCTGGTCGCGTTCGTCGATGTCGGAGGTGAGCAGCTTGGCCGCTTCCGCATCGGTGCGAGCGACAACCAGCGTCGGTGTGCCCATCACGTCCGCCGCCAGGCGCGCGGCGTTGAGGTTGCGGATGTGCGCCGCGGTCGGGATCAGCACCTTGCCGCCGAGATGGCCGCACTTCTTTTCCGACGCCAGCTGGTCCTCGTAGTGCACGCCGGCGGCGCCCGCCTCGATGAATGCCTTCATGATCTCGAAGGCGTTGAGCGGTCCGCCGAAGCCGGCTTCCGCATCGGCGACAATAGGCGCGAACCAGGTCTCGACCGAAAGCCCGTTGCCCTCTGAGGTCTCGATCTGGTCGGCGCGCTGCAGTGTGCGGTTGATGCGCTTGACCAGCTCGGGCGCCGCATTGGCCGGATAGAGCGACTGGTCCGGATACATGGCGGACGCCGTATTGGCGTCGGCGGCAACCTGCCAGCCCGACAGGTAGATCGCCTTCAGCCCGGCGCGCACCTGCTGCATCGCCTGGTTGCCGGACATGGCGCCGAGCGCGTTGAGGAAATCCTCCTCATGGATGAGCTTCCACAGCCGGTTGGCACCCATTTCGGCGAGACTCTGGCGGATCTGCACCGAACCGCGCAACCGCTTCACATCCCCCGGCGAATAGGGACGTTCGATCCCGTCGAAACGGCCTTCCGGCGCCGATGGAACGAGGTTGTAAAAATCAGTCATGGGATACTCCGAAGGATTGCTGCGCTATGGCCGGCGGCCACTCATTGGCTTGCTGGAATGTGACTGAATTTACATTGCGGCGCGGAATGAGCCAGTTAAATCAACAAACATGCTGGGATATAAGGGAAAACTTGTGTTGTGTTTGACAGAGAGTCGCTGTATCTTTGTCAAGATTGTAAAGAAACCGGCAGCGTGATTGCCAAAAAAGTGTGTAAATTCCTGTCAAGGATAGCCGATGGCTGACCAGAAGATCTTCGCCGGGCCGCGCATCCGCCGCATCCGCAACGCCAAGGGCTTGACCCAGACGGCGATGGCCGAGGGGCTCGGCATCTCGCCGTCCTATCTCAACCTGATCGAGCGCAACCAGCGGCCGCTGACGGTGCAGCTGATCCTGAAACTGGCGTCCGTCTATAAGGTCGATCCGCATGAGTTGCAGGGCGAGGCAAGGGGGTCTGTCGCTGCCCTGAAGGAAGTGTTCACCGATCCGCTGCTGGTCGGCGAGTTGCCTGGAGATCAGGAGCTGATCGAGCTTGCGGAGGCGGCGCCCAATGCGTCCGCCGCGGTGATAAAGCTGTTTCGCGCCTATCGCGAGCAGGCCGAGCGGCTGTCCGATCTCAACGAGCTTCTCGCCCGCGAGGGGCGGGCGACGGCGCTTTCCGGCGCCCGCCTGCCGATCGACGAGGTACATGAGACCTTCGAGCGGCGGCCGAACCATTTTTCGGCACTCGAGGAGGAAGCCGAGGCTTTTACGTCAGTGCTCGATCCCGGCGACGACCTGTTCGGCGCGCTGAAAGCCTGGCTGAAGCGCGAATACGGCATCGTCGTCAAGGTGCTGCCGGTTGCCACCATGCCGAACTGGCGCCGCCGTTACGATCGCCACTCGCAGCGGCTGTTCCTGTCGGAGCGGCTGTCGCCGTTCGACCAGCTGCGCGAAGTGGCGATGGAAGCCTGCCTGATCCGCATGACGGTCGCGGTCGCCGGCGAGATCCAGGCGCTCAAGCTGAGCACGGACGAAGCCCGTCGTCTCGCCCGCTTCGAACTCGGCCGCTATGCGGCGCATGCGCTGATGATGCCTTATCAGGCCTTCTACGCCGCCGCCGTTCGCGCCCGCTACGACATCGATGTCCTGCGTTCGCGCTTCGGCGTCTCCTTCGAGCAGGCGGCGAACCGGCTGACCATGCTGCAGCGGTCGGGTGCCCCGGGGGTGCCCTTCTTCATGCTGGAGGTCGACAATGCCGGCAACCGCTTCCGCAAGGCCGGCAGCCAGGGTTTTCCGCACAGCCGCTTCGGCGGCGGCTGCCCCAAGCTGCCCGTGCATGTCGCCTTCTCCCAGCCCGGCCAGGTCTTCGTCGAAGCGGTGGAAATGCCCGACGGCGCCGAGTTCCTGTGCATCGCCCGCACGCTGGAAGGGCCGCAGGGCGCGTTCTCCGAACGACCGCGCCGCACCGCGATTCTGCTCGGCTGCGACATCGGCTTTCGCGACGACATCGTCTATGGCGCGGCACTGCCCGGCGCGGCGTCCGCCGGAAAGTCCGGACCAGGTGCCATTGCGGCGACGCCGGTCGGGCCCGCCTGCCGGCTTTGCGAACGCGTCGGCTGCCTGGCGCGTGCCGAGCCGCCGGTGACGCGTCCGCTCGGCCTCGACGAGATGGTAACCGGCCTGAGCGCCTTCGACTTCCAGTAACGCGGCAGCAAAGGTGCCACAATCGTCGCCGGTGTCTGGATCACCCGCGGCTCAAGTCTTTGCGCTACGCGAACAGAGCAGTTTTTTGTCGTCCCTTGCGCATCGTCCCGTCCACAAAAGCTCGACAGTCGCGCCCATGACAGACGCAGCATCATCGCCCGGCCTTGTTAACCCGACAGCCTCGCCGCGCGAGGAACGGGTCGGCATGCTTTTGGTCTTCCTGTCGGCGCTGATGTGGAGTTTCGGCGGCACCATCGCCCGCTTCATCATCGTCGGCGACAGCTGGACGGTCATCTTCTGGCGCTCCGTCTGGGCCGCCGCCTTCCTGCTCTCCTTCATGGCCTGGCGTGACGGCTGGCGCGGCATGCTGAGATCGTTTCGCGACATGGGCCTGCCCGGTCTCGCCGTGGGGTTCTGCTTCGCCATCGCGTCGACATCCTTCGTCGTGGCACTCGCCTACACGACTGTTGCCAACATCCTCTTGATGCAGGCTGGCGTGCCGCTTCTGGCGGCGCTGTTTGCCTGGGTGCTGTTTCGCGAGCGGGTGACTGTGGTGACCTGGGTGGCGATCGCCGCCGTCATCACCGGCGTTGCCATAATGGTGTCGGAATCGCTCGATGGCGCCGTTTCGCCCATGGGGGACGGGCTGGCGCTGCTGATCGCATTCATGTTCTCGATCGCAACCGTCATCACAAGGCGGTTCTCCAGCGTGCGCATGACGCCTGCGACCTGTCTCGGCACGATCCTGGCTGCCGGCTTGGCGGCGTCGCAGGCGTCGACCTTCGCGGTGTCGGCCAGCGACATGGGCTTCCTCTTCGCCTTCGGCGTCGTCAATCTCGGCATTGGCCTCGCTTTCTTCGCCACCGGCGCGCGCCTGGTCCCGGCGGCCATCGCGGCGCTGCTCGGCACGTTCGAGCCGATTCTCGGACCGATATGGGTCTGGCTCATCCATTCCGAGGTACCGTCCGGGCGCACCATCGTCGGCGGCGCGGTGGTGGTCACGGCGCTGCTTGTCCATATCGGGCTAGAGTTCAAGCGCCAGGCACGGCCGCAGCGGGCAGGCGTCACCGGGGTGCCGTCGCCTAATTGATGCCGGCCCGAAGCTTTGCCATTGACAACGTCGCTGCCGCCCGGGCAGGCTGGGAATACGGCAACAACAAGACAGGCGTATCTTGCCAAGTCTCCCCGGCGGCCCGATCGAGACCGGACCACATTCCTGTATTTCTGTCCGCGCGGCGGCGAAAGCTTCTGACGGCGCCGTAATTCCTTCCAGTCCAGGACAGCCGGACGGCCGCAGGCGGCGCGCCGATTGGTGCTTGTTGTCCCCTGGAAAGCTCAATACCCTGACGAAAATGCCCGGCCGCGCGCATGCCGCGACGAGCCGGCGACGGAACACTCACCAAAGGAGAATAGCATGATCCGCAAAGCGCTCTGGCTTTCGGCGACCTCGGTATTTCTGACCCTCTTCACCGCCGGCGGTCACGCCGCGGACCGCGTCGTCAACGTCTTCAACTGGTCGGACTACATCGACAGTTCGATCATCGACGACTTCACCAAGAAGACCGGCATCAAGGTGGTTTACGACACCTTCGATTCCAACGAGATCCTGGAAACCAAGCTGCTCGCTGGCGGCAGCGGCTACGACGTCGTCGTGCCGAGCGGCAATTTCCTGGCTCGCCAGATCCAGGCCGGTGTGTTCCAGAAGCTCGACAAGTCGAAGCTGCCGAACATCTCCAACATGTGGGACACGGTTTCGGAGCGCACAGCCAAATATGACCCCGGCAACGAATACTCGGTCAATTACATGTGGGGCACCGTCGGCATCGGCTACAACATCAAGAAAGTGCAGGCGGCACTCGGCACCGACAAGATCGACAGCTGGGATACGTTCTTCAATCCGGACAGCCTCGCCAAGTTGAAGGACTGCGGCGTCTATGTGCTGGATTCACCAGCCGACATCATTCCAGCGGCGCTGAAATATCTCGGTCTGGACCCGAACAGCACCTCGCCCGACGACATCGCCAAGGCCGAGGACGCGCTGATGAAAGTGCGGCCCTTCATCAGGAAGTTCCATTCTTCCGAATACATCAACGCACTCGCCAATGGCGACATTTGCCTGGCGGTCGGCTGGTCGGGTGACGTATTCCAGGCACGCAACCGCGCGGTCGAGGCCAAGCAGGGCGTGGAAATCGGCTATTCGGTGCCGAAGGAAGGTGCCCAGATGTGGTTCGATCAGATGGCGATTCCGGCCGATGCGCCGCATACCGCCGAGGCACTCGAATTCATCAACTACATGATGACGCCGGAAGTGATCGCCAAATCGTCGAACTATGTGCTCTATGCAAACGGCAACAAGGCGTCGCAGCAATTCGTCGACAAGTCTCTTCTGGACGACCCGTCGGTCTATCCTGACGCGACGACGTTGCAGAAGCTCTACACTGTCCAGCCGTACGATCCCAAGACCCAGCGCATCATCACGCGCAGCTGGACCAAGATCGTCACCGGCCAGTAAGCAATCCGACACGACCCCGGCAGCCAACTGCCGGGGTCGATTTTCTTTGGGGACTCAGGACAGACGGAGTGGGGATATGAAATCGCTTGGCAGCATCCGCAGGGATTTCGCGCCATGGAACGACCCGAACGCCAAGCCATACATCCAATTCGAGAACGTCACCAAGAAGTTCGGTGACTTCACCGCCGTCAACAATCTGTCGCTGACCATATTCGAGCGCGAATTCTTCGCGCTGCTGGGCGCCTCCGGCTGTGGAAAGTCGACGCTGCTCAGGATGCTTGCCGGCTTCGAGGAACCGACGGCTGGCCGCATCCTGCTCGACGGCCAGGATTTGCGCGGCATTCCGCCCTATCGCCGGCCGGTCAACATGATGTTCCAATCCTATGCCCTGTTCCCGCATATGACGGTGGAAAACAACATCGCCTTCGGCCTCAAGCAGGAAGGCATGGCCAAGCCCGATATCGAAAAGCGCGTCGCCGACATGCTGAAGCTGGTCAAGCTCGAGCAGTTCGCCAAGCGCAAGCCGCACCAGCTCTCCGGTGGCCAGCGCCAGCGCGTCGCCCTTGCCCGCTCTGTCGCCAAGCGCCCGAAGGTGCTGCTGCTGGACGAGCCGCTCGGCGCGCTCGACAAGAAGCTGCGCGAGGAAACCCAGTTCGAACTGATGGACCTGCAGCAGGAACTCGGCCTCACCTTCGTCGTCGTCACCCACGACCAGGAAGAGGCGATGACCATGGCCGATCGCATCGCCATCATGGACAAGGGCGAAGTCATGCAGGTTGCGACACCGGCGGAAGTCTATGAGGCTCCGGCATCGCGCTTCGTCGCCCATTTCGTCGGCAACGTGAACATGTTCGAGGGCAAGGTTGCCGAACAGTCAGCCAACACGACGCGCATCACCGGCCCAAGCGGAGCCCAGATCGTCGTCGAGAATGGTGGCGCGGCTGCAAAGGCCAATGCCGACATCGTCTTCGCCATCAGGCCGGAGAAGATCAGGGTCTCGTCGAAGAAGCCGGCAGATGCCGTCAACGCTCTGGAGGGCGAAGTCTACGACATCGCCTATCTCGGCGACATGACCGTCTATCACGTCAGGCTGGACGACGGGCAGATCATCAGGGCAAGCGCCTTGAACGCGGTGCGCGTGACCGAGGATCCGCTGACCTGGAACGACCGCGCCTGGGTGTCTTTCCGGCCCGACGCCGGCGTCGTGCTGGCGCGGTAGGGGGCTGATATGTCCAACATCGCTGTCACCGACGCCGCCGTGCCATCGGTCGCCGACAAGCCGTTCCTGGCGCGGCTGGGCGCCGGCTTCGTCAACCGCCTCGTCATCATCGTCCCCTATCTCTGGCTGCTGTTCTTCTTCCTCGTCCCCTTCGTCATCGTCTTCAAGATTTCACTGTCGCAGACGGCGATCGCCATGCCGCCCTACACGCCGGTGCTGGGCTTCAAGGACGGCGTGTCAGGCTTCTTCGCCGGGTTTCGCGATCTCAACTTCGACAACTATGTCTGGCTGACGCAGGATGCGCTCTATTTCAAAGCCTACGTCACCAGCCTGATCATCGCCGCCATTTCGACCGTGCTCACGCTGCTGGTCGGTTACCCCATCGCCTACGGCATGGCGCGCGCGCCGGCCACCATCCGCCCGACCTTGCTGATGCTGGTGATCCTGCCGTTCTGGACGTCGTTCCTGATCCGGGTCTATGCCTGGATCGGCATCCTGAAACCCGAGGGACTGCTCAACCAGCTGCTTTTGTCGCTGCACATCATCAACCAGCCGCTGGTCATCCTCAACACCTACACGGCGATCTTCATCGGCATCGTCTATTCCTACCTGCCGTTCATGGTGCTGCCGCTCTATTCGTCTTTGGAAAAGATGGATTATTTGCTGATCGAGGCGGCCAAGGATCTCGGCTGCCCGCCGACATCAGCTTTCTGGAAGATCACCTTCCCGCTATCCCTGCCGGGCGTCATTGCCGGTTGCCTTTTGGTATTCATCCCGGCCGTCGGCGAGTTCGTCATCCCCGACCTGCTCGGCGGTTCGCAGACGCTGATGATCGGCAAGACCTTGTGGAACGAGTTCTTCGCCAATCGTGACTGGCCGGTGTCTTCGGCCGTGGCCGTCATCCTCCTGCTTCTGCTGACCGTTCCGATCATGCTCTTCCAGCAGGCACAGGCGAAGGCGCAGGAGCAGGACAAATGAACACCACCTGGAGCCGCTTCAACGTCACCTCGATCGTGCTGGGCTTTGCCTTCCTGTACCTGCCGATCGTGCTGCTCATCGTCTTCTCCTTCAACGAGTCCAAGCTCGTCACCGTCTGGGGCGGCTTCTCGACCAAGTGGTATGTGTCGCTGTTCCACAATCAGGGCCTGATGGACGCCACCTGGGTCACGGCGCGCGTCGGCGTCATTTCGGCCACGGTGGCGACCGTGCTCGGCACGTTGGCGGCGCTCACTCTGACGCGTTACACCCGGTTCAGGGGCAGGGTGCTGTTTTCCGGCATGGTCTTCGCGCCGCTCGTCATGCCGGAAGTCATCACCGGCCTGTCGCTGCTGCTGCTCTTCGTCGCCGTCGGTCTCGATCGCGGCTTCCTGACCGTGACGCTCGCCCATATCACGCTGACGATGTGCTTCGTGGCGGTCGTCGTTCAGTCGCGCCTGGTTTCCTTCGACCGTTCGCTGGAGGAAGCGGCGATGGATCTTGGTGCAACGCCGACGAAGACCTTTTTCCAGATCACGCTGCCGGTCATCATGCCGGCGATCGTGTCCGGCTGGATGCTGGCCTTTACGCTGTCGCTCGACGATCTGGTCATCGCCAGCTTCACCTCCGGGCCGGGCGCCACCACGCTGCCGATGAAGATCTACAGCCAGGTCCGTCTCGGCGTGACGCCGGAAATCAACGCCGCCTGCACCATCCTGATCGCTGTGGTCGCGGTCGGCGTCATCATCGCCTCGATCGCCAACAAACGGCGTGAGGTGCAGCGCCAGCTGGATGAACAGGCCGCCCAGCGCGGTTAGCTGCGCGGTGGATGTTTCGGGTGGGGCCTACTCGCCCGAAACGCCGCGGCTTATCGGCGAAATGAACGGCGTGCTCCATGTCCCGCCGACGAAGAAGGACGACTGGTTGGGGCCTTGCTGGCCATTCGCCTGGGTGGCGGCCTGGTCCGGCTGGATGACGCCGCCGGACAGTGCCAGCCCGCGCCCGGCGTAGGAGGCGATCCCGGAAAGCCAGATTTTGTATTTCGCCGAATTGGCCTCGGCCTTGTCCAGCCTTGCCACGCCTCTCGAAATGGTTGCCTTCACTTCGGCGCCGTCGATCGGCAATGTCCCGTCCGAAACGTCATCGAGTGCAAAGAAGCCGCCTTGTTCGGTATGCTTGAGAAAGGCCGGCAGGTTGAACTTGCTGAGCGCGCCGGGGCCGAAGGTCGCCGAGACCGAGCCATCGGCATTTTCAAAGATCGAATCCCAGGTCCTGCCCGGTCCCTTGAGGATGACCGAAACCGTACCCGTGCCGACCGGCACCAGCCGGGTCATCCCGGCAGCCGTAGCGAACGCGCCGCCGTCGACATCGGATGCGAGCAGCCGGATTTCGACCTGGGTGCCCTCGGGCTTGCGGTCGAAACGAAGGCTGGTCTGGATGTTGCCGCCAAAGGCCGAGGCGTCGGAGATGTCGAAGACGGAAAGGCCATCCTTGACCTGGGCGGTGGCGGCGACATCGGCAAGCTGGATGGCACCCGCCGTGGCATGCGCCGCCGACAGCCTGAGATCGAGGTTGATCCGATCGGCAAAACTTGTCTCGACGTCACCCGGTCCGGCCCCGCTTGCCGGTCCCAGCGGCGTGAAGGCGGACAGAAACGACCTGAGGTCGAGCGTGTCGAAGGCAAGCGTGCCCGAAATCACCGGCTGCGCGTCGCCAAGCGACAGGTCCAGCGCGCCCATACCTGGATTGTTGTCCAGCGCCAGTGCGGTGTTCTCGAACTTGATGCGCCCGGCCGACGCGGTGACCTTGCTCGAAATGCTGACCGAGCCGATCGCCGCGCTCGGCGCAATGCCAGCCTGCGTCCATTCCAGCACGCGGCGCAGCGAGGGAGCCGCGAACTTCACCTGGCCGTCGAAATAGGCATTCTCGGACATGCTGGCCGTGCCGTCGAAGGAGAAAGTGGCGGGCGCGGCCTTCAATGACAGGGCAAGCGGTGCCATGCCGCCGGCAAACAGCACCAGCGGCTTTGCCGAGGCGGCGTCCACGGTCACGCTTTCGCCGCGCCAGATTCCGGTTGCCGACAGCGTCGCATTGCTGTTCATCGCCGCCCAGGTCGCCTGGCCGCTAAGGCTGCTCAGGATCTCCACGTCCTTGCCGTTGACGGATGCCACCATGCGGCCGTCCCTGAACTCCACCGTGCCGAACGTGTCGGTCGGCAGCTTGTCGAGATCGGGCTTGGCGGGATCGGCACTGACCACGCCGCGCGCCGCGTCGATGGAGCGCGCGATGCGGCCACCGGTCGGCGCCGTGGGCAGGAACAGGCCGTCCGCCGACCGCTGCACCCGGATCGTCGGCCGCACCAGCCGTGCCGTGGAAAACTCTACATCGCCGCGCAATGCCGCCATGGCCGAGAGGTCGACCTCGACCCGTTCGGCCTCGACGACCGGCGGCGCATCGGTGTCCGTCCACTTCGACAGCGTCACATCGGTCAAGATCGCGCGGAAATTCGGCCAGACCTCGATGCGCGGCGAGCCATCGATGGCGACGCGAAAGCCACTCCACGCGCTCATTTCCCAAGCGATGCGGTCGCGCACGATGCGCGTCGAGGCGATCAGCGGCAGGGCGGCGACCACGAGAGCGATGACGATCACGGCAGCGCCGATCGCCCATACTCCGCGGCGGATGAAGGATGACGGCATATCGCCCTGTATGCTTCCGTTCCGACAAAAATCGTCCAGTCGTCACTACGACTTAGGGCTGAGGCATTTCAAGTCTTTATGGCCCGGCGATGGCATTTGCGCACACTTGCCCGCATCGGCCGAACAAAATCTTGCTCTGCTGCGCTGCGATATGCATAAGCGGTGACGACCTTGGGAGGATCGATCATGGCCGCCGAAGTACCGCTCTGGACCCCGACGCAAGGCCAGATTGATGCCGCGCCCTTGACGGGTTTCATGAAGGCCGCGGAGGCGAAAGCCGGCGCAGCGTTTCCTTCCTATTCCGAGCTTCACCGCTGGTCGGTCGAGGACCGCGAGGCATTCTGGAGCCTGGTGTGGGATTTTTCCGGCATTGTCGGCGAAAAGGGCGAGCGCGCCTTGGTCGATGGCGACAAGATGCCCGGCGCATCGTTCTTTCCCGATGCCACACTGAACTTCGCCGAGAACCTGTTGAAGAAGACCGGCGCTGGCGAGGCAATCGTGTTTCGTGGCGAGGACAAGGTCGAACGGCGGCTGTCCTGGAGCGAACTGCATGGCCTGGTCTCGCGCCTGCAGCAGCTTTTCCTGTCGCTCAAGGTGAAGAAGGGCGACCGCATTGCCGCGATGATGCCCAACATGCCGGAGACCATTGCCGCCATGCTGGCCACGGCCTCGATCGGTGCCGTCTGGTCTTCCTGCTCCCCCGATTTCGGCGAACAGGGCGTGCTCGACCGCTTTGGCCAGATCGAACCTGTCGTCTTCATCGCGCCCGACGGCTATTGGTACAATGGCAAGGCGATCGAGGTCGCCGACAAGATCGCGGCGGTCGCGGCCAGGCTCGGTACCGTCCGCAAGGTCTTGGTCGTCGACTACCTCGGCACCTCTGCCGATGTCGCAGCGACCATCGACAAGGGCATGGCAATGGAAGAGGCGCTGTCGCTCTTCGCCGTCAAGCCCGTCACCTTCGAGCGGCTGCCGTTTTCGCATCCGCTCTACATCCTGTTTTCGTCGGGAACCACCGGCGTTCCCAAATGCATCGTCCATTCGGCCGGCGGCACGCTGATCCAGCATGTCAAGGAACACCGGCTGCATGCCGGCCTCATCGACGGCGATCGCTTCTTCTATTTCACCACCTGCGGCTGGATGATGTGGAATTGGCTGGTGTCGGGCCTCGCTTCGGGCGCGACGCTGCTGCTCTATGACGGCTCGCCCTTCTACCCCGACGGCAACACGCTGTTCGATTTCGCCGATGCCGAGAAGATGACCTTCTTCGGCACCTCGGCCAAGTTCATCGATTCGGTGCGCAAGGCTGGTCTCAAGCCAATCCGCAGCCATGATCTGTCGACGGTGCGGGCGATCTCCTCCACCGGTTCGCCGCTGTCGCCCGAGGATTTCCGCTTCGTCTATGACGGCATCAAGAAGGACGTCCATCTCGCCTCGGTTTCCGGCGGTACCGACATCGTCTCCTGTTTCGTGCTAGGCGTGCCGATCGAGCCGGTCTGGAGCGGCGAGATCCAGGGGCCTGGCCTTGGTCTGGCCGTCGATGTCTGGGACGACGACGGCAGGCCGGTCCGTCAGGAGAAGGGTGAACTGGTCTGCACCAAGGCTTTTCCGGCGATGCCGATCGGCTTCTGGAACGATCCCGAGGGCAAGAAATACCGGGCCGCCTATTTCGAGCGTTTCGACAATGTCTGGTGCCATGGCGACTTTGCCGAATGGACCGTCCATGGCGGCATGATCATCCACGGCCGCTCGGACGCCACGCTCAACCCGGGCGGCGTGCGGATCGGAACGGCGGAGATCTACAACCAGGTCGAGCAGATGCCGGAGATCCTGGAGGCACTGTGCATCGGCCAGGATTTCGACAATGACGTGCGGGTCGTGCTGTTCGTGCGCCTTGCAGCCGGCGTGCAGCTCGACGAGGAACTCGAAAAACGCATCCGCGCCAAGATCCGCAGTGGCGCGAGCCCGCGCCACGTGCCGGCCAGGATCGTCGCGGTGTCGGACATTCCCCGCACCAAGTCTGGCAAGATCACCGAACTCGCGGTACGCGACGTGGTCCATGGCCGCGTCATCAAGAACAAGGAAGCGCTCGCCAATCCAGAGGCGCTGGAGTTGTTCCGCGACCTGCCGCAGCTGGCCGAGTGACCACAAGCGGCATGGTTAACCAAATATGTCGCGCGAATTTACCTAGATTTCACGAGTGGTACACATTCGTAAATTTTCCGCGGCGCCGGTAAGGACTTGTTAAGGCCCGGCGTCGATAGTCGCATGTAACTTGAGGGAGAAATCCCGTTCCTCAGCCCCCGGAGGATCTGAATTCGCTCAAGCCCCCGTTGTGACAGCAATTCCATCTCTAAGGCGTCCTTTGGGCGCCTTTTCTTTTTGCCGGAATTGGCTGCTGGCTGCCCGACCTTCTGGCTGCCCAACCTGTTATTCCGCGAGCACCCTGGTCGAGGGGAACGCGACCTCGACAAGCGTTCCTTCTCCCGGCGTCGAATTGATGGTGAACCGGGCGCGGTTCGCCTCCACCATGGCCTTGGTCAGCGGCAGGCCAAGTCCGGTGCCGTCGCCACGCCCGCGCTTCAGGGCGTTGATCTGCTTGAACGGCTTCAATGCCTGCTCGATCTCGGCCTGGCTCATGCCGATGCCTGTGTCGCGCACCCGCATGACGACATCGCCCGAGGTCTCATAGGCGGTCGAGACGATCACCTGGCCGCCCGCCTGGGTATAGCGGATGGCATTGGACAGGATGTTGAGCGCGATCTGGCGCACGCTGCGCAAATCGGCCACCACTTCCGGCAGCCGCGAGGCGAAGCTGGAGCGGATGATGACGCGCTCGCGGTTGGCCTGCGGCTGCATCATCGCCACCGTCTCGGCCAGCGTGTCGTTAAGCGACACCGCCTCATAGGCCATCTCCTGCTGGCCGGCCTCGATCTTGGAGATATCGAGCAGGTCGTTGACCAGATCCAGCACATGGTTGCCCGAGCGGTTGATGTCGCGCAAATAGTCGCGGTAGCGGTCATTGGCGACAGGCCCGAACTTCTCGTCGACCATCAGCTCGGAAAAGCCGATGATGGCGTTGAGCGGCGTGCGGATCTCGTGGCTGATGCGGGCGAGGAAATCGGTCTTCTGCGAGGAGGCGCGTTCGGCCACCGCACGCGCCTGGGTGAGATCCTCCTCCGCCCGCTTCCACTGGGTGATGTCGCGCACCACGGCGCAGAAGCCGCTGTCGTTGGGCAGCCGGCCGATGGTCATGAACAGCGGGATGAAGCGACCCTGCGCCTCGCGCCCGATAACCTCGCGGCCGTCATTCAGGACGCTCGCCACGCCCGGTTCGGACAGTCCGGTGAGATAGTCGCGCGCCGCCCGCTGGCTTTCGATGGCAAACAGCGATGCGAACGGTTTGCCGGTCACCTCGTCGCTGTCGAAACCGAACAGCGCTTCGGCCGGGCGGCTGATCGAGCGGATGGTGCCGTCAGTGCCGATCAGCACGACGCCGTCGGTGGCGGTATCGATGATGGTGCGCATTTCGGCGATGCGCGCCTTGAGTTCGGAAATGTCGGGCTGTGTAGGCTCATCACCGACCACATGCAGAGCTACAGGCGTCTCATCCTCGCCGGAACGGCGCACGACCAGCATCAGTGCCTTGCCGTCGCGCCAGGGAACGGAGCGCAGGATGGCGTCGATCGGAAATTCCTGCCCATCGCGCGTCTTCAGCCGCAGCGCCCGGTCGCTGCCGTCGGAGACGCCGTCCTCGGCGTAGGGGTCGGCAAACAGCGCGCCCAGGCCGCCGGCATCCTCAAGATCGTCCAGCGCGGCGTAGCCGGTCAGGTTCAGGAATTCCTCATTCGCGTAGTGCAGCTGGTCGCCCGAATGAATGAGCAGCGGCACCGGCAGCTTGCCGAGCAGCAAGGTGTCCGGAGCCTTGCTTTCGTCGCCGACGGAAAATGCAGACGGCGTGAACCCTTCGGTCTTGAGCGGTGGCACCTGCAGGCGCGGCCGCTCGGCGCGGGCCTCTGCCCCGTCACTGGCCGCCTGCTCGTCGGGCGCGGCGCCTTCCTCGCTGCCGGCCCAATCCTCATTGTCCTCGGCATCGCGAAAATCGGCTGATGTCATGCTGTCGTCGTCGACAGGCTCATGCGTCATGTCTGCGCCAACCGGTTCGGCGTCCGTCGCGGGCTCGGTGCTCTCCGGTTCCGCCGCTGCCGGTTCGGAGACGGCAGGCTCGTCATTGTCCGCGACGGGGCCGGGTTCGCTCTGGTCGGCATAGTCGAGCAGCGAGCCGGTTGCGCCGCGCGAGGTGTCGTCTTCCGCACGAACTGCTTCGTCCACGCCGTCGAGCCGCGCAAGATCCGCTTCGTCCTCGGCATCGACTTCGGTCTCGGAGGGCTCGGCCAGGGCCGCGTCGCCTTGGGGCTCTGTCGTCGGGTGTTCGCCGGCATCCTTCGGCTCTTCGGGCGGCGTTGCGGCATCTGCCTCCGAAACCTCGCCGGTCGCATCGGCTGGAGCGTCCGTCTTCACGGCCGGCGCCTGTGCTTCCGCCACGGGTTCAGCGGGTGCTTCTGCCGCAGGTTCCGCGGGGCTTTCGACGCCGGGCTTTTCAGCCTCCGGCGGCTCGGCCGTCGAACTGTCCTTCTTCAGCCGTTCGCCGATCTCGCGAAACGCACTGCGTTCCAGGGTCGACAGCCCCTTGTCATTGACCGGCTGCCGGTGTTCAGCCAGCCGGATTACCTTGTCGGCAAAGCGCCGCTCCGGTTTCGGCACGATGGTCAGCGCCGGTACCTCGCCCTTGAACGGATCCGCCTTCGGTTCGCCGGCTTTCGGCTCTTCGGCGGCGGGTTCGACAGCTTCTGGTGCCGCCGGAGCCTTGCCGTTGGGCATAAGTGCCATGCCGATCGCTTCGGGATCGACGACGGCGTCGCTGGGGCGGGCAACGCCGAAGCCGCGGAAGCCTTCGAAAGCGCGGCTGCGGCCATAGACAGGCAAAGCCGCGAGGTCGACAGGGATCTTCAGGTCGGTGCCGACGACCGGCCACAGCGCGGTGCGGCCGGACCAGGTGTCGCGCCGCTCCAGAAGGCCGGCGATTTCGCCGGACGCATCGAGGCCGAAGGTCGCCGCGACATCCCTGAAGCGCCGGCCGATCACATCGGCGGCCGGCTGGCCGACGATATCGGCGAACTCCGGTGACAACGTGCTGAACTTACCTTCAGCGTCGGTGCGCCAGACGAAACGCATCGGCGCCGCCGAGCGGTCTATCGTCCTGGCAGCCGGGATTGCGGTCGGGACAGTCGGGGAGGCTGCCTGGATGCCATCCGCTCCGCTTTTTTCGACGGCAGCGTCAGCGGCGGTCTGTCCCGGCACGGTTTCCGGGTCGGGCGCCGCGGGCGCTGGCCGCCCATCGTCCTCGTCGGCATTGAAGTACCAGTGGTCGTGCTGCGACGGCGTTCCGCCTGTCGGCGGCTGGTCGCTGTTTGCCGCGACCGGTGTCTGCCCGGCCGTTTCCGCGCTCTCCCGCGCTGCCGGTTCCACTATGTCTTCAGCGGCGGCTCCGGCACGGCCGGGTTCTTGGCCCACCGTTTCTGCCTGCGGCTCTGCCGCCGGCTCGTTGTCGAGCTCGGGTTGGGATTGCACGGCGGCGCCAGCGGCCACTCCGTCGGAGCAGTCGTCCGCCGGCGCTCCTTCGGTGGCGCCGCTCTCCTCGAGCTGATTCTCGTCGATCACCACCAGGAGATGACGCTCCGGCGTCAGCCGGGCGAGGCCGGCCGGGTAGGATGTCTTGCCGCCCGGAACGAGGCGCTTGACGATGCGCTCGCTCTCGGCAGCCACGTCGGCCACCAGGGCCGCGAGCGTCTCGGGCTGGATGCCGAGCGCCGCAAAGCCCTCGGACGCTGCCTCGACCTTGCCTTCGGCATCGATGAACGCAATGAAATGACCGTCTTCGGTAAACCCACTGATCGCCCGGTTGGCGATTTCGGCGGCACTGCGCGAACCCGTCTGGGCCGCCGGCACCGCCAGCATGATCGCCTTCTCGTCATCGGGCAGCGTCACGGCGCTGGCAAGGAAGCCGGCGGCGCGGCTGGTCATTCCGGTTGCCAGCCGGACCGTGATGGCACGGTCGCTGCCGATCTCGGGAAAGCCGCTGGTCGCCATGATCTGGCGGCGGGCGATCAGCGGCAGCCGCGCCGACGCGCCGATGATGGCTTCGATGTCGGGATAGCCGAACGCGGCGGCACCCGGCCCATTGGCCCAGATCACCTGTTCCAGATCCACCGACAGGATCGCGATCGCGTCGCCGGCGGCAAACCGCTGGCGGACCGCGTCGAGCACGGCGACATCGAGGAAGGAGTATTCGGACGGCATGCGCTTGGCGAACCCTCACGGAGCGGCGAAATTTGCAGTTAACGCTTTGTTAATAAAAGCCGGAGGCGCGAAGGTCCACAAGCCAGAACGTGCAAAGGCTGGAATTTGGGCTTTTGGTTAACGGCGGAAAACAATTTTTTTGTGCAGTGCAACAAAGATATTGCAATGCACAAAAATTGCCTTTATATTGCCATCATACATGAACGAGACGGCTTTCTGTCAAAGCCGCTGCCGCTGAAAAGGATGGAAAATGTCCAGGACCAAGACCGCCGAGACGATCGAAAACGTTGAGTTCCCGAGCTTCGACGCTTCCAAGGCCACCGACCAGATCCGCGCTTTCGCCGAAAAGGGCGTTGAGCAGTCGAAAGAGGCCTATGCCAAGCTGAAGACCGGCGCCGAGGAGACCCAGAAGGCTCTGGAGTCGACCTACGAGACCGCCAAGACTGTTTCCGGCGACCTGTCGCTCAAGACCATCGCGGCGCTGCGCGCCAATGCCGAAGCCGGCTTCTCGCATCTCGAAGCCCTGATCGGCGCCAAGTCGCTGTCGGAAGTCGTGGAGCTGCAGACCGCTTTCCTGCGCAAGCGCGTCGAGATGACCGTCGAGCAGGCCAAGGACTTCCAGGCTGTTGCCTCCAAGGCGGCCGAAGACGTCTCCAAGCCGATCAAGACCGCCTTCGAGAAGGCCGTGAAGGACATTAAGGCTGCCTAATGTTTGCGCTTGGTTGGAAGATGCAACAAAAGGTCGCGTTTTCTTCAAGCCAATAAAGCGTATGATGACAGCTATCAACGAATACCCGGCGAGTGGAACCTCCTCCCTCTGCTTCCCGGGGTGACCAGCCAGCACCTCCTCCCGCTGGCTCGTAACAGGAAAAGGCCGGCACCTCCTCCCGCCGGCCTTTTTCTTTGCCCGGCGAAACCAGCATCGTTGCGGCGAGATGTGGGCAACTGCCCTTTGCTTTCCAAAAGCCTTGAATTAGAATCCATAAGCCCGTAAGGACGCATCGCCGAACGACAGAGCAGATCGCCGGGACTTTCCACTCCGATCTGCTCAGGCAAACGTGCCGTTGTAGCTCAGATGGTTAGAGCGCCGGATTGTGGATCCGGAGGTCGCTGGTTCGATCCCAGCCAACGGTACCATCGGCTTTCCCTTTAAGTGCATGAATTTGTTAAATGATTTGCCAATTATGGCGATCGGTATTGCGGCAATTGTCGACTTTGTGTTACATATTGTGTTACCTATTGTGATACAAATGGGGTCTGTAGAGGCCGTGGGAAGACGACGCGAAGCACATGATCCAGACCGCTTCCTGCAATTGAGGGGCGATCATTTCCACTACTACCGGCGGGTGCCCAGAGAGGTCAGGGACCTCGACGAGCGTGGGGTGTTCGTGCGCCGCGCGCTTGACACCACTGATCGCATGAAGGCGCGTACCGCCAGGGATCTCCACGAGGCTGCTGACAATGCTTTGTGGGCTTCGCTGATGTTGGGTGAAAATCCACAGGCGGCGCGTGTCCGATACCGCCAGGCCGTCAAGCGTGCCGAGTCGCTGGGTTTCGTCTATCGACCACTCGCCGAGATCCTGGTCGCCGAGCCGCTCGATACGATTCTGCAGCGGGTCGAGAGCACAATAGGGGAGCCCGCCAAATCACCTTCTATCGACGCCGTCGGCGGCGCGGTCGACCATCCTGACGACAAGATATCGGAAGCGCTGGATCTGTATTTCAACGAGATTGCTCGCGCCGAAATCCGGGGCAAAAGCCCTGACCAAAAGAAGCGCTGGAAGGCAAAGCGCCAAATGAGCGTCGATGTGTTTATCGGCTTGGTCGGCGACAAGGCAATGAGTGAGATCACGCGCGAGGACGCGCGAGTGGTGCACAAATATTGGCTGGACCGAGTAGCGCCCGAAATAGGCAGAGCGGATCGTTCGGCGTCGACAGGCAACCGAAACATGGGCAACCTTCGAACCCTATACGCCGACTATTTTCGCCATCTCGGTTTCCCCGAACAGAAAAACCCGTTTGCCGATCTGTCATTCACCGACAGGTCGAAGCGCAGTCGGCCGCCGTTCCCGACCGACTGGATTCGCGACAAGATATTTGCGCCTGGAGCGCTTGTAGCTCTCAATGAGGAGGCGAGAGGAATCGTGCTTGCCTTCGCTGAGACCGGGGCCCGACCGAGCGAACTTGCGAACCTGCATGAGGGTGTCATCCATGTTGATCATGAGGTGCCGCATATTTCGGTCGAACCGCGCGACGATCCTGACGATCCTCGCGAGATCAAGACCGCCTCGTCGGTCCGCAAGGTGCCGTTAGTCGGCGTGGCGCTTGAGGTGTTCAAAAAACATCCCAAGGGCTTCCCGCGCTACAAGGATCGCGAGGCGTCACTGTCAGCCCTGCTCAACAAGCATTTCAAGAACCACAAATTGTTCCCAACCGACAATCACACCGTCTATTCCCTGCGCCACTCATTCGAAGACCGCATGAAGAACGGCAGGTTGGACGAGGAGCTTCGGCGCATGCTGATGGGCCACACGATCGACCGTCCGAAATATGGCGAGGGTGGCGACATGAAGATGTGGCAAGAGGAACTTATGAAGATCGTGCTGCCGTTCGACCCTGCGATCGTATGACACGCTGGCGTACCGTGGCGAGGCGGTCCTCCTTGGCTTGATGATCTCGCAGGGCGCGTTCCAAATGGTCGTATAGCGGCAGCCATGCCTCAGCATGATCGCCCCGCGCCACGATGATCTCGGCGACGCGATCGAGCGCGCGCTCAATCCGCTGCGCTGTGATTGGCTGAAGCGTGGGCGAATATCGCCTCACGGCTTTGCCTTTCTGTAAGGCCAGGAATGTAGCATGCCTTTGCGTAGGCGGACCTTCCTGGTGAAGTGAAGGGCCTGCTTTCGGCTCGGGCTGTAATCGGCGGCTGCGGCGTGCAAATGGGAAAGGGTCTCTGCCCTGTCCGGGGTTGGTAGCGGGAGACCGCTACATCGCAACACCCACTATTGAGGAGGCGCTCTTTTGCTATCGTCGGCGTCCTACGCCGTCACCTTGTCTTGGCCGTTCTGGCCTCGGGATCGCAATAGATGCCGTAGAGCGTTTGCAGGATTCGCTCGACTTTAGATGAAGCCAGCCGGTAGTAGACCTGCTGGGCATCACGCCTTGTGTCCACAAGTTTGAGCGCTCGCAATTTTGAAAGCTGCTGCGAGAGCGCCGACTGGTTCATATCGACCAGCTCGGCCAGTTCGTTGACGCTAGTCTCGCCATCGAGCAGATGGCACAGGATCATCAGCCGCTTCTCGTTGGCCATGGCCGCGAGCAACTCGGACGCTTCCCGCGCCATCTTGCCCAATTCGGTAATTTTTATATTGCGCATATGAACACATTATCATATTAAGAGTTACAAATAATAATAGTTTGACGCTGGCGCCTGTCAAGCCAGCGGATCGATGCGAACGGCAATCCGGTCCAAGCAGCCTTATTGATCCGCATCAAGTCGCAGCTGACCGCAACGGCGCAGACTGGGCAACGCTGCCCGTGAGCCTTGGAGACCGAAAACGTCGGCATCGCTGCAAGCGACGCCGCAAAGGAGGAAAGAGCATGGCGCATATTGTCGTCCTGGGTGCCGGACTGGGAGGCACCATCATGGCCTACGAGCTTCGCGATGAACTGGCAAAGGAACACAAGGTTTCGGTCGTCAACAACGGCAGCCGCTATTCTTTCGTGCCGTCCAATCCCTGGGTTGCCGTCGGCTGGCGCGACAGGGAGGCGGTCGAAGTCGACCTCGCTCCGGTCCTGGCACGCCGCGGCATCGGGTTTCATCCGCAAGGGGCGCGGCGCATTCACCCGGCCGAACGGTCTATCGAACTCAATGACGGGGGCAGGGTCCCCTACGACTATCTGGTGATCGCCACGGGCCCCGAACTCGCCTTCGACGAGATCGAAGGCCTCGGGCCGGAGCACAACACGCAATCGGTCTGCCACATCGATCACGCCCTCAAGGCCAAGGCGGCCTTCGACGCGCTCGTCGCAAGGCCGGGTCCGGTCGTCATCGGCGCGGTCCAGGGCGCGTCCTGTTTCGGGCCGGCCTACGAATTCACCTTCATCCTCGACAAGGCGCTGCGCGACGCCAAGGTGCGCGATCGCGTTCCCATGACCTTCGTCACCTCGGAACCCTATATCGGCCATCTCGGCCTCGACGGCGTCGGCGACACCAAGGGCCTGCTCGAGAGCGAGATGCGCCAGCATCACATCAAGTGGATATGCAACGCCAAGGTGGACAAGATCGATCTGGGCAAGATGTTCGTCCAGGAGATCGCCGACGACGGTTTGGTCAGGCAGGCGCATGAATTGCCGTATGTCTATGCGATGCTGCTGCCGGCATTCCGCGGCGTGGCGGCGGTGCGTGGCATCGAGGGCCTCACCAACCCGCGTGGCTTCATCCTTGTCGACAAGCACCAGCGCAACCCTGCCTTCCCCGAGATATTCGCGGTCGGCGTCTGTGTCGCTATCCCGCCGGTCGGCAAGACGCCGGTTCCGGTTGGTGTGCCGAAGACCGGCTTCATGATCGAATCCATGGTGACGGCGACGGCCCGCAACATTGGCCAGCTGGTGAAGGGGGAAGAGCCCGACGCCCAGGGCACGTGGAATGCAATCTGCCTAGCCGATTTCGGCGATTCCGGCGTCGCCTTCGTGGCGCAGCCGCAAATCCCGCCCCGCAACGTCAACTGGTCGTCCTCCGGCAAATGGGTGCACACCGCCAAGGTCGGCTTCGAGAAGTATTTCCTGCACAAGATAAGAACCGGAAAGTCCGAACCCTTCTATGAGCGCCTCGCGCTGCAGGTGCTTGGTATCGACAAGCTCAAGCAGATCAAGATCGAGGCGTCCGCAGATGCGCCGGCTGCCTGACCGGGACGAGCCGGCACCGCCGGCCTTTCCCCGGATGACGACTGGCGGGCACATGAACGGTCCGCAGCCGCCAGCGGCAAATTCGATGGCGACGCCTCTTGCAGCCAACGATAACATTCATATATTTAGATATGATCATATACAAATGGAGATGGTGATGTCACTCGATCGTTCCGTTCTTGCGTTTGCCGGCATCATGGTGCTGCTGTCGGTTGCGCTGACTGCCTGGGTTTCGCCGCTGTTTGTCTGGCTGACGGTCTTCGTTGGGCTCAACATGCTGCAGTCAGTGTTCACCGGCTTCTGCCCGGCGGCCATCGTCTTCAAGAAACTCGGCGTCAAGCCGGGATGCGCGTTCTAGGACCATCGGCATGCGCATGCTTCTTTTGTTCGCCGCGTTGCTGGCGACCTCTCCGGCGCTGGCCGGCACGCTCACGCTCGCACCGACAACGGTGACCGAATGGAAGGCGGTCTATGGCCGTGTCGAAGCGCGCGACACTGTTCCGGCGCGGGCACGCGTCGGCGGCCTCGTCGTCGATCTGGCCATTACCGAGGGCGAGCCGGTCAAGGCCGGCCAGAAGATCGCCACCGTCCAGGATGACAAGATCGCCTTTCAGGTTGCGGCGCTGGACGCGCAGCTTCGTGCCCTGCAGGCACAACTGGAAACGGCGCAGTCCGAACTGGCCCGCGGCCAGACGCTGGTCGACAAGGGCGTGCTGACCGCGCAACGTCTCGATCAGCTCCGCACCGAGGTCGACGTCGCGCGCAACCAGCTTGCCGCGACCGAGGCCCAGCGTTCGGTGATCATCCAGCAGGCTGCCGAAGGCGATGTCTTTGCCCCCGGCGACGGCCGCGTGCTGACCGTGCCGGTCACACGCGGTGCAGTGATCATGGCCGGTGAAGTGGTGGCGACCATCGGCGGCGGCGGCGTGTTCCTGCGGCTGGCCGTTCCGGAGCGGTATGCGGCGACACTGAAGCAGGGCGCCGCTATCCGCATCAATGCCAGCGGCAAGGAGTCAACCGGCCGCCTCGCCAAGATCTATCCGCAGATCGACAATGGCCGCGTCATCGCCGACGTCGAGGTCGACAATCTCGATACAGATTTCATCGACGCCCGGGTGCTGGTCGAACTGCCGGTCGCCGAGCGTTCCGCGCTGCTGGTCCCGACTTCGGCGGTAGCGACCCGCTCCGGGATCGATTTCGTCCGCATCGCTGCGGCCGGCGTGGAGACCGAGCGGGCGGTAGTGCCTGGTGAACGGATGACGCGAGCCGACGGCGATTATGTCGAGATCCTGACCGGTCTTGCGCCTGGCGATGTCGTGATCACGCCATGAAAGGTCCTGCTAGCTTCGGTATTGCGGGTGGGCTGACCCGAGCTTTCATCGGGGCGCCGCTCACGCCGCTGTTCCTGGTTGCTGCGTTTGCCTTCGGGCTGGTGGCGCTGCTCACGTTACCGCGCGAGGAGGAACCGCAGATTTCGGTGCCGATGGTCGATATCTTCGTGCGCGCCGACGGCCTGAAGGCCGACGATGCCGTCAAGCTGATCACCGAACCGCTGGAAACGATCGTCAAGGGTATAGACGGTGTCGAGCACGTCTATTCGCAAACCCGCGACGACCAGGTGATGGTCACCGCGCGCTTTGTCGTCGGTACGTCGTCGGACGCAGCGGTGCTGCGCGTCCACGACAAGGTCCGCGCAAATATAGAGCGCATTCCCATCGGCGTGCCCGAGCCGCTCATCATCGGACGCGGCATCGACGATGTCGCCATCGTCACGCTAACGTTGTCGCCAAAGCCCGAGGCGGCCGGACGTCTGACGGCGAACGACCTCACCCGCATCGCGCGCGAACTGCGCACCGAGCTCGCCAAGATCGACAATGTCGGGCTGACCTATCTGGTCGGCGACACCCGAGAGATCATCCGAGTCGCGCCGAACCCGGAAAAGCTCGCCCTTTACGGCGTGACCTTGCAGCAGCTTGCGGCAAAGGTCTCCGGCGCAAACAAGGCCTTTCCGGCGGGACGGGTGCGCGATGCGGGCGAACAGATCGACATCGTCGCCGGCGAGACTCTGGGCTCGCCGGACCAGATCGCCAATCTGCTGCTGACCTCGCGCGACAACCGCCCGGTCTATGTCCGCGACGTTGCCGACGTCGCCTTCGCGACCGACACCGGCGACGTGCTTGTTTCGACACTCACAAAGTCCGCAACGGGCGTGACACGGGTGCCGTCGGTAACCGTCGCCATTGCAAAACGCGCAGGCTCCAACGCGGTGTCGGTCGCCGAGGCGATCCTGCACCGGGTCGAGATGCTGAAGAGCAGCCTGATCCCCGCCGACCTGTCGGTCGAGGTCACGCGCGACTATGGCGAGACGGCGAACGAAAAGGCCAACGAGCTCCTCTATCATCTCGGCCTGGCGACGATTTCGATCATCCTGCTGGTCTGGATCGCCATCGGTCGCCGCCAGGCCATGGTGGTGGCGATCGTCATCCCCGTCACCATCCTGCTCACGCTGTTTGCCTCGCGCGTCATGGGCTATACGCTGAACCGCGTCTCGCTGTTCGCGCTGATCTTTTCCATCGGCATCCTCGTCGACGACGCAATCGTGGTCATCGAGAACATCTCGCGCCATTGGGCCATGGGCGATGGGCGCGATCGCCGGCAGGCGGCGATCGAGGCGGTGGCGGAAGTCGGCAACCCAACCATCGTCGCCACCTTGACCGTGGTCGCCGCGCTGCTGCCGATGCTATTCGTCTCGGGAATGATGGGCCCGTATATGAGCCCGATCCCGGCCAATGCCTCGGCGGCCATGGTCTTCTCCTTCTTCGTCGCGGTGATGGTGACGCCATGGCTGATGCTGAAGCTTGCCGGACGCGCACCAGTCGACGCCCATCGCGATCATGGCGGCGGCGGGCTGCTTGGCCATGTCTATACCGTGGTCGCGCGGCCCATCCTGGCCTCGAAGACGGCGAGCTGGGTCTTCCTGCTTGTCGTCGGCGTGCTGACGCTCGGCTCGCTCGCGCTGTTCTACACTGAGAACGTGACGGTCAAGCTCTTGCCCTTCGACAACAAGTCCGAACTTTCCGTGACCATCGACCTGCCGGAAGGGTCTTCCGTCGAGGCCACCGATGCGGTGGCGCAGGCTGTTGCGGCCAAGGTTCTCGAGCTGAACGAGGTTCGGTCGGTCCAGACACATGCCGGAACCGCGGCGCCATTCAATTTCAACGGCCTTGTCAGGCACTCCTTCCTGCGCAGCGAGCCGCAGCAGGGAGATGTCGCTATCAATCTCTCGCTGAAGTCGCAACGTAGCCGTTCGAGCCATGACATCGCGCTGGAAATTCGCCGTCGCATCACCGCGCTTGCCGTTCCCGCAGGCAGCAGCTTGAAGGTCGTCGAGCCGCCGCCCGGGCCGCCGGTCATGGCTACATTGCTGACAGAAATTTACGGGCCAGACGGCGAGACGCGTCGCAAGGTTGCAGCCAAGGTCGAAGCGGCGTTCCGGTCGGTGCCCTTCATCGTCGACGTCGATAATTCCTGGGGCCAGCCGGCGCGCCGGCTGCGCGCCACGATTTCCACCGACGATGCCGAGTTTTTCCATGTCGAGGACAGCGATGTGTTTAGCACTATTGCCGTTCTCAATGGCGGCGAGACCGTCGGCTACTCGCATCGCGGCGGCGGCCGCCAGCCAATTCCGATCCGTATCGAGCGGAAGAAGGGCGAGAGGACGCTCGACGAACGCTTCCTCACCACGCCCATTCCGGCGAATGTGCTGCCCGGCGATCGCGGTGTGGTCGAGTTGGGCGACGTCGTGCGCATAGTGCCGGAACGCGCCTCCTTCCCGGTGTTCCGGCACAATGGCCACGCCGCTGAGATGGTGACGGCCGAGCTTGCAGGTAGCTTCGAGGCGCCGCTTTACGGCATGCTCGCCGTCGGCAAGGCAATCGACGCGCAGGACTGGACCGAACTGCAGAAGCCCGCAATCTCGCTGCATGGCCAGCCGGAGGACGAAAGCAAGCCGACGCTGCTTTGGGACGGCGAATGGGAAGTCACCTGGGTGACCTTCCGCGACATGGGAGCGGCCTTCGGCGTCGCGCTGCTCGGCATCTATATATTGGTCGTCGCCCAGTTCGGTTCGTTCAAGGTGCCGCTGGTCATCCTGACGCCGATCCCGCTGACCTTCATCGGCATCCTCGGTGGGCATTGGCTGTTCGGCGCGCCTTTCACGGCGACCTCGATGATCGGCTTCATCGCATTGGCAGGCATCATCGTGCGCAATTCGATCCTGCTGGTCGACTTCATTCGGCACGCGGCGTCGCCGGATAGGCCGCTGGCTGACATTTTGATTAAGGCCGGCGCGATCAGGTTCAAGCCGATCCTGCTGACGGCACTTGCCGCCATGATAGGCGCGGCGGTGATCCTGACCGATCCGATCTTCCAGGGACTGGCGATCTCGCTGCTGTTTGGTCTCGCCTCCTCGACCCTGCTGACCGTGCTGGTCATCCCCGCGATCTATCGGGTGCTGCGCACGTGAACGGGAACAGAGCGGCCGGGACCCTGACCTGGATCAACACCGGGCTCCTGAAAAGAGGCTAGAAACGCCAGAACGTCGCCCGCCAGGCCGGCGGCGAAGCAGGTGGCACCATGTTCGAATATAGCGTTGAGGCCAGACGGACCGATGCACAAGGCAGCGTGGCCACGACCAAGAACGCCGCGCTTGTTCTCGACACCTGTCTCAAGGGCCGGGCCGATGCCTTCAATCCAGCCGAATTGCTTCTGGCGGCCATCGCAGCGTGCATGATCAAGGGCATCGAGCGCGTCACGCCGATGCTCGGTTTCAAGCTACGCGGCGTCAGGGTTGCGTTGCATGCCGTTCGGCGCGACAGCCCGCCGGGAATTGCCTCGATCGACTATGAACTTGTGGTCGACACCGAGGAAACCGACCAGCGGCTGGAACTGCTGCACAAGAATGTCCGCAAGTACGGCACGATTTCCAATACTGTCGCTGCGGCTACGAAACTCGCGGGCACGATCCGCAGAAAAGCATGAGCAGCCGCATGACAATCTGTCCCCGATCAGCTGGCAGTGCGCCGCTTGCGGGCCAATGACGGCATCGTCTCGACCGCCAGCCTGATCGTCAGCGTGCTGTCGGGGCGGCGCCGATGCAGTCAAATACCGCTGTGGGTGGCGAGAGGAGCCGCGCGGTATTTCTCCCGTACGATGTGCCCGAAATGCGCCAAAGGCCATGGCACCAATTACGTCATCGGTGTCGTGCCGGTAGCCCAAGGTTTCGGGGGAATAGAGCGCTGGCTTCGAACCAGGTGCCGCATTCCCCTCTGACAATTTCAACGGCGTCCTCGAGCTTGCCGATTGCAGCAGACTTGCCTGTCGCTTCAATGAATTCGATTGCAGCGCTGACCTTTGGTCCCATGGAGCCGGCCGGAAAAGTCCTACCCGATAGCTCCTTGGGGCTCACGCGCCGGAGCGCCCGAGCGGCCGCTGTTCCGTAGTCGACATAGACGGCGTCGACATCCGTCAGCATCAGCAGCATGTCTGCCTTCAACTCGCGAGCGAGAAGCGAGCTTGCCAGATCCTTGTCGATAACTGCTTCCACACCGCAAAGACTGCCGTCATCACGGGTTATTACCGGAACCCCGCCGCCGCCGGTGCAGATGACGATCACGCCGCGCTCGACCAGGAACGAGATCACCGATGCTTCCAGGATCACCAGCGGCTTGGGGGAAGGCACGACGCGGCGCCATTTGTCGCCATCGGGCGCTATCTGCCAGCCACGCTCCGCCGCAAGCCTGCGCGCCGTCGCCTCATCGTAGACCGGCCCTATCGGCTTCGTCGGGTGGCCGAAAGCCGGATCGTTCGGGTTCACCTTCACCTGCGTCAGCAGGGTCGCGAACAGCCTGTGCTTGAGGAGGTTGCCGAGCTCCTGCTCGATCACATATCCAATCATGCCGGCGCTCTCGGCCCCAAGCACGTCGAGGGGAAACGTCCCATCGCCCGGGCTGGCTGCGGCCTGGAGGGCGAGCAGGCCGACCTGCGGGCCGTTGCCGTGCGTAACTACAACCGAGTGTCCTTCGCCGATGAGTTCCACGAGCACTGATGCGGCGCGTTTGATGTTGGCGCGCTGGTTCCCGGCCGTCATCGGTTCGCCACGGCGTAACAGTGCGTTTCCGCCGAGCGCGACGACAATCAGCATCTCAGTTGCCGATCGTGGCGACGAGCAGGGCTTTGATTGTGTGCATTCGATTCTCGGCCTGGTCGAAGACGATGGAGGCGGCCGACTCGAACACCTCGTCGGTGACCTCCATGCAATCGATGCCGTATTCCTTCGCGATGAATGCGCCGATCTCGGTATCGGTGTCGTGGAAGGCCGGAAGGCAATGCATGAATTTGACATGGGGATTGCCGGCGGCGGCCATCACTTCGCTGGTAACCCGGTATGGCGTCAGAAGGCGAATGCGCTCCGCCCAGCCGGATTTGTCCTCGCCCATCGACATCCAAACGTCGGTATAGATGAAATCGGCATCCCGGACGCAGCCCTCTACGTTCTCGTCCAGCCTGAAGCGGCCACCGCTGCGTTGCGCCAGTTCCCTGACATGGGCGCAGAATTCTTCATCTGGCCAGAGTTCTCTCGGCGAGGCGATGCGCATGTCGATGCCGACCTTGGCTGCGCCCAGCGCCAGCGACAAAGCGACATTGTCGCGACCCTCGCCGACGAAGGTGACCGTCATGTCCGACAGGTGCCTGTGGGTGAACTCGCGCATGGTCATCAGATCGGCGAGGATCTGCGTCGGATGCGCCTCGTCGGTGAGGCCGTTGTAGACCGGCACGCCAGCGTGCGTTGCAAGCAGTTCGGCTTGATGCTGGCCAAAGCCGCGATACTCGATCGCGTCATACATGCGGCCGAGCACTCGGGCCGTGTCCTTCATGGATTCCTTGTGGCCGATATGGCTGCCGCTCGGTCCGAAATAGGTGACGTGGGCGCCTTGATCGTAGGCCGCTACCTCGAACCCGGTCCGCGTGCGCGTCGAATCCTTCTCAAAGATCAGCGCAATGTTCTTTCTGACCAGACGCGGTATCTCGTGGCCGGCGAGCTTGGCCGCCTTGAGATCGGCTGCCAGCTTCAGAAGAAAGCGGATCTCATCGGCCGCGAGATCGTCGAGCGTGAGGACAGAGCGGCCGTGAAGATTGATCGACATGCGAATTTCCTTTCGGATCAGATCGGGTCGCGGGCAATCGGGCAAGTCATGCAGTGCCCGCCGCCGCGCCCGCGGCTGAGTTCAGCGCCCTCGACGGTGATCACCTCAATTCCTGCCCGGCGCAAAAGGGTGTTGGTGTAGACGTTGCGGTCGTAGCCGATGACCACGCCAGGCTCGACCGCCACGACGTTGTTGCCGTCGTCCCATTGCTCGCGTTCGGCCTCGTAGCGGTCCCCGCCTGTGGCGATGATGCGCAGCGATTTCAATCCGAGTGCTTCGGCAACCACTGCCGTGAAAGGCTTTGTTTCCTCCGTCACCTCGACAGCCGCATTTCCATCTCCGGGCCGCAGCGAGAAGGTGCGCAGCCGCTCGATCACGGGCGGATACATGGTGACCAGATCGCGGTCGCAGAAGGTAAAGACGGTGTCGAGATGCATGAAACTGCGATCCCGCGGCATCAGCGCAGCGATCACGCGAGTCGCTTCACCGGCCGCGAACAGCTTGCGCGCGAGGTCGCCTACAGCCTGCGGCGTTGTGCGTTCTCCCATGCCGACGATAACCGTTCCGTCGCCGATCGGCATGACGTCACCGCCCTCCAGACTGGTGCCTGTTCCCAGGTCTGGCGAAACGAAAGGGATACCGCTGTCGCAAAAGCGGGGATGGTAGCGATACACTGCTTCGATATTGGCCGCTTCTGGCCGCCTGGCGGGCCAGTACATGGCGTTGACCGAGACGGAGCCGTAGATCCAACAGGAGCTGTCCCTGGTGAAAAGCTGGTTCGGCAGCGGCGGAAGCACAAAATCCTGGGGCGCGAGCGTCCTTCCGGTCAATCCCTTGGGTTCGAACGGAAGCTCTGCACGGGCGATGCCGCCGACAAGATAGGCCGCCAGCTGTTCGGATGGCATTTCGTTGAGCCACCCGCGCATCTCGTCGACCATGTCGAGCCCGACTACGCCGGAATGAATCCGGCGGTCGAGAAGCCAGTCGCGAGCTTCGGTCAGGCCGACGGTGTCGGCCAGCAGTCTCCCGAACGAATGCACCAGCACGCCGCGTTCGCGCAGTGCGTCGACAAAGACATCATGCTCCTGCCGGGCCTTCTTGACCCAAAGGACATCGTCGAAGAGTAACGCCTTACAATTGTCCGGCGTCAACCTTTGCAGGCTAAGATCGGGGCGGTGCACCAGCACCTCGCGGAGTCGGCCGACTTCAGAAAAAGCGCCAAGCTTGGTCGTGGTGATAGGAGCATTCATAGCGGGCTAATGCTCCCGTTCCAGATCAAGTAGGCTGCGGCGACACCGGCAGCGACAAGGGCGACGGCGAGCCCTGCTTCGACAGGATGGAACACGCGTTGATTGGTCTCGCGACGGGCCCAGACGTAGAAAAGAATGCCAGGGGCATAGAGGATCGCGCACATGAACAGATACGCCGGACCGGCTGCATAGACGAGCCACAGCCCGTAGGCAGTCGCCAGCAGCCCGGCGAAAAGAGGACCGGTGCGTTGCTCGCCAACCGCGTAACTTTCTCCGGTCAGCGCCAGCTTGGCCGCGTAGGCTCCCGAAAAGATGTAAGGAACCAGAATTGCGGCCGAAGCGATGTAGAACAGGGCCTGATATGTGCTCTGTGCGAAGAGCGTGATCATCAGGAAAGCCTGGACGAGCAGGTTGGTGATCAGCAGCGAGATCGACGGCACGCCGCGCGCGCTTTCCCGGCCGAAGAATTTCGGCATCGTGCCGTCCTTGGCGGCGACATGCGGAATTTCGGCAGCAAGCAGCGTCCAGCTCAGGAAGGCGCCGACCACCGAAACGACCAGCGCGATGTTGATCATGATGGCGCCCCAGGGACCGACGACCGCCTCCAGCACGCCGGCCATCGAGGGGTTTTTCAGCGCGGCAAGCTCAGGCTGGCTCAGGATGCCAAGCGACAGCAATGACACCAGCGCATAGAGCGCGAGGCAAGTGAAGAAGCCGAGAACTGTCGCCGTGGCGATGTCCTTGCGGCGCTCGGCACGGCCGGAATATACGCTGGCGCCTTCGATGCCGATGAACACCCACAGCGTCACCAGCATCGTGCTCTTCACCTGTGCGGTGATCGAGCCGAGACTGCTATTACCGAGACCAGTGAAGTCGAGGGACCAGACCTGCAGTTTAAAGGCGACGGTGACAACCCCGACGAACAGGACGATGGGAGCGATCTTTGCTACGGTGACGATGAGGTTTATGACGGCCGCCTGCCGAATGCCGGCGAGAACCAGGACGTGGATCAGCCATAGCAGGATTGATGCGCCGAGCACGGCCTGCCAGGTGTTTCCGTCACCGAAGGCTGGGAAGAAGTACGACAGGGCGCTGAATACGATCACTGCATAGGAGACATTGCCGACCCAGGCGCTGATCCAATAGCCCCAGGCGCTGTTGAAACCGATGAAAGGACCGAAGCCGGCCTTGGCGTAGGCGTAGGGTCCAGCGTCGAGTTCGGGTTTGCGGGTGGCAAGCGATTGATAGACGAAGACGAGCGCCAGCATGCCGGCCGCAGTGATCGCCCAGCCAATGAGGATGGCCAAGGGACCAGCACCTGCCGCCATATTCTGCGGCAGGCTGAACACTCCGGAGCCGACCATCGAGCCGATCACCAGTGCGGTCAGGGAACCCAATCGAAGTTTTGACGGCAACGCGGTCGCGACTTTCCGAACAGGAATGTTGATGTCCGCCGTAGTCATGATGCTCTCCCAAATTGAGGCGATGGGAGGCAATAGACAGGATTTCCGCACTGCCAACTTTGATGCGGGTCAAACAAGAGGTGATTTCCAAAGCTGTGCGTTGAGGTCATGCATCGCGCTCAACCAGCGATCGTTTGATCCTCATCAACGTCGACACGAACTCGGCACTCCATAGTCGGTTCGTTCAACCGGGCGAGCGTGGCCCGCTCACAAGAAGAGATGCAACCATGAACAACAATATTTTGAGGCAGGACATCATTGATGAACTGGAGTTCCAGCCAAGCATCGACGCGGCCAACATTGGCGTCGCCGTGGACAACGGCGTGGTCACGCTGACCGGCCATGTGTCGACCTATGCGCAGAAGGCGACCGCGGAAGAGGCGGTACGCCGCGTCAAGGGTGTGAAGGGTATCGCGCAGGAAATCGAAGTCCGGCCCGCCGGCAGCAATCTGACTGCCGACGACGAAATTGCCAAGCGCGCTCTGCACTCGATCAGCTGGAATACGGTCGTGCCGGATGGCGCGGTACAAGTGCGGGTTCAAAATGGCTGGGTGACACTCACCGGCAAGGTGGAGTGGCAGTACCAGAGATCGGCAGCGTTTGCCGCCATCCGATATCTGGCAGGCGTGCTCGGGGTTCACAACAGCATCGAGGTGCTGCCGCACGCAACGGCATCGGATGTGAAAAAACGCATCGAGGACGCGTTGAAACGCAGCGCCGAAGTCGAGTCGAAAGCGATAGAAGTTAACGTATCCGACGGCAAGGTCACGTTGAAGGGTAGGGTCAACAGCTGGGCCGAACGTCGCACAACCGAGCGCGCCGCATGGGCTGTGCCCGGAGTGCGCATGGTCGAAGACCACATTACAATCGCCTGATGCATCGGAACTTCAAAAAGGGAAGCCGATCATGATCCGCTTCCCTTGTCCCTCGCGCCACTCACGAGCGTGTCATGTGCGCGATGGCGCTCCAAAAGGTCGGACGCCTAATCGACAGGCTCGATTCGCACCTGGGTCGGGTGAGATCAGGCTCAGGCGATATCGG
Organism: Mesorhizobium sp. B1-1-7; assembly: GCF_006442705.1. NCBI lineage: Bacteria > Pseudomonadati > Pseudomonadota > Alphaproteobacteria > Hyphomicrobiales > Phyllobacteriaceae > Mesorhizobium > Mesorhizobium sp. B1-1-7. Next base: position 223,414 of record NZ_VFWQ01000007.1, read on the forward strand.
TCGGCTCCGCCTTGCGCTTTTGCCCTGTAACCATGGCTCTAACCAGGTTTTCGCGATGGCGAAAGCTTGCCAGCACGACGCCGCCGACGTGGAGGAAAACAAGCAGCAACAAGCTATGCGCGGCGAGGCTGTGCGCCGCTTCGACCCACGACACGCCGAAAAAGGCGTCCGTGGTCATCAGCCATCCGGTAAGGGCGGTTAAAGCCATGGCTGAGATCAGCACGATCACCATCGCCCCACCTGCCGGATTGTGGCCGATATAGCGGGCCTCGCGACCACTCAGTATCGCCAACAGGTATTGCACCACCGTTGCTGGGTCGCGCAGGAATTGCGTGAAGCGCGCATAGGGCGTTCCGATGACGCCCCACAAAAGCCGCATCGATACGAGGGCGGCCGCGACATAGCCCGCCCAATGGTGGATGTCCTCCGAAGAATGAGAAGTGAGCCAAGCCGTTACGAAGCTTAGCACCAGCCCCCAGTGGAAGCCGCGCACGACCCGGTCCCAGACGCGTACCATCTCCGGAGATGGATGCGCGTCCGCGGCCGAAATGATCTGATCAGTTTTCACCGGCTTCGGCATTGTCGAGCTTTTCAAGGGTCTCGGCATTGTAGGCCAGGTTCACCTTCTTGCCGGCCTTGTCCACCGCGTAGACTTCATAGCAGCCCTTCTCCACCTTGATCTGGCGGACGGTGAGACCTTCGCCGGTCAATTGCGCCTCGAGCGTTGCCTTGGGCTTGAACTGTGATTTCGGGGCGGTGCTGCAGCTGCCGCCGGCGGCGAGGGCTGGTCCCGCAACGACGCCAGCGAGAGCGGCGATAATGAGTGTGCGATACATGATGGCTCCATTCGGGAGGTTGGGCGCAGATGTCGCGCCTGCTGGGATTTCGATCGGTTCTGTCAGACGGCGATTTCACCGTCATTGGCGAATAACCAATTCAAGCTGACAACTGGCTGACAGTTGTATCGGCGCCGCCGAATGACCTTGCGGAAGCCGGTTTGATCTGGCGCAAGGACGGCGTGTGGCTATACGGGCAGGATCGCGGTCGGGATGGGAAGCGTTTTTGCTGCTGTTCTGGAGGAGATCGCAATGAAAGCCATATTGAGGAGTGCAGCGCTCGGACTCGCTGCCGCAATGCTCATGGCCGGCAATGCCGGCACCGTCCATGCAGCCGCGCTTGTTCAAATCTCCCTGTGGGACAAGGGCGCCGGCACGGAGATGCCGATGGGTCTTGCCTATGCGGCGCCGGGGCTCGATCTCGCCAAGGCGACTATGGGCATCAAGGCCTTGCCCGGTACGGTGAAGGCGGGGGAGGTCACATTCAATGTGAAGAATGACTCCAAGGACACTGTTCACGAAATGATAGTGATGTATCTCGCCGATCCCGGCAAGCAGCTTCCTTACATTGAAGCCGAGAACCGAGTCGACGAAGACAAGGCTGGCGATAAGGGCGAAGTTTCGGAGCTCGATCCTGGCAAATCAGGCACTTTGACCGTCGAATTGAAGCCCGGGAAATACCTGCTTATCTGCAACGTGCCAGGTCACTATGGCGCCGGCATGTGGGCTGAATTCACCGTCGATCCGTAACCCTGCGGGATCCAAGTCGCGTAGGTCTTATCGTTGATGCCAGCGACCATGCCGAACTTGAACGACCGTCTTAAGCCTCGCGATCATCGAGAATGCGAACCGGGCTTGGAGCGCTGACAGATCGTCAGGCGATGTCCGTCGGCTCAGTTTTGCGTTTTCACCCTTGATCATGCTCGGAACGGTTTCCGCGACGGCGAGAGCTTGCCGTGCGAGGCCACCCGGCAAATGGCGCAGGGTAACGACGACGCAACGGGCGACCAGAGAGGGCCGCTTAGCCACGTTTGCTAAAGGTTCGGCCTCATCCTTGGTCGCCTGCCTCCGCTGTCAGCGCGTTGTCAGCTTGGCTGTTCTAGCCGGGTGCCGCGACCATCAATGATTCGCCAAACACGCGCTTGTGGGGTCGCCGCAAGCGATCAGGAGCGTTTCGAACATGCAACCTTTCAAGACCGGACTGGTCCTCGTTCTTCTAGCCGTGTCGGCACCCGCCTCCGCCAACACGATCGTAAACGTCAAGCTGTGGGACAAGGGAGGCGTCGCGAACCCCGACGCAAAGATGGGAATGGGCATGCCGGCAAACATGAGCATGGCAACGATGAGGATCAAGCTCGATCAAACGGTCGTGCCCGCGGGCAAGGTGACCTTCGAGGTTCAAAACAGCTCCAAGGACGCAGTCCACGAGATGATTGTGGTGCCGGTGACCGATGTCAAAAAGACTGCGCTGCCCTATGTGGCAAATGAAAATCGCGTCAATGAGGATGCGGCGGGCCATCTCGGCGAGGTCTCTGAACTTGATCCGGGCAAAACCGGATCGCTGACGCTCGACCTCAAGCCCGGAAACTATGCTGTCTTTTGCAACATTCCCGGCCATTTCATGAACGGAATGTGGGCGACAATCCTGGTCAAATAGGCCGTGGTTTGATGAGGCACCCGCCGCGCCAAAGGCGCGGCGGCTTTCTTTGATTCCGTATACGTCGTTGTCCCGATCAGAATCGAACTCGAGCGACCCGCCTAGAGGCAGCCATCAGGGCCGCTCGACCCTTGCCACCTGGTAGGTGTGCATGGCGCCGTTACGCGCGATCGACACATATTCACCGGTGACGAACCGTTCCTCGCCGAGATGAAAACCTATTTCGTCGTCGCGATCGCCTTCGGCATAGTCGAAATACCATTGCCCGCCGGGCTTGCGCCTCAGTCTTCCGACCAGATCTTCCTCACCGGTACGAAACCGGCGAACACGGCAAGAGCCCTTGTGCGATTTCCACTCTTCCGCATCGAGCCGGCCTTCGCCGGTCAATGGAGCGAGCACGTCATAGCCTTCTTCGCGGTCGCCTGCCGGATGACCCTTCTCGCGGGCGAGCAGCAACCGGACATTGCGGAAATTCGGGGTGAGGTCTTTCAGACTGGTCATGGCAAACTCCTTCACGGAGTTTCATGGAGCGGTTTTAGGGCGCGGCCCTTGATCCGCGTCAAACAAGGCTGCGAGAGCAGCACTTCTATCCAGAACCGAGTAACAAAAGGGTGCAGATGCCCAGGGTCGCGGCGACCAGGGTTGCGGCAGCGAGTGGCAGCCAGAATCTGACCGGACCGGCAAATACTGCGAACGACAGGCGGCCGAGCGCGTTTGCGGCCAGCGCCACCAGCACGGCCTGGCTCACCGTCCCGATTGGGACCGAATGCTTGATCAGTCGCAAGGCACTGAGCACCGAGACGTCAACATCGAAAGTGCCTGCCAGCGCCGAGGTACCCAGCAAGCCGCGGCCGCCGAATTGAGCTGCCAACGCAGCGCTTGCGGTCGCGACAACCGCAAACAGCAGGGCGAACAGCAGCAGCGGACCCAACTCGAATGGGTTGCGCGCGATAGCGCTGCCTTCACCATTTCCGCTGTCATGCGCCAGCAGTAATGCTCCGCAGATAGCGAAGGCGAGCGCTGCGGCAATCGCCGGAATGCCGGCCGAAAAGAATACGCTTGGCTCGATGATCAGGACCACGGCACAAACGCGGAGCACCGAAACCATGGCAGCAAGCGAAGCGGCTCCGGCAAGCGGCAGGGGGTTGCTTGCCGACATCGCGTTGCGGGCAAGCGCCATGGTTACGGCGGTGGAAGAAACGATCGCACCGGAGAGCGAACTGACCAGCAGACCACGCGTGGTTCCCAATAGGCGAACGGCGACATAGCCGGCGAATGATATCGAGGCCATCAGCACCGTCAGGAACCAGACCTCCCAGGGATTGAAACCGCCCCACGGGTCCATCGTCCGGTTTGGCAGCAAGGGCAAGACGATGGCCGTCATCACTGCCAATATGAGCGCGGAACGAAGTTCCACCCAGGTCAGTCGCTTCAAAAGACCGTGCAGGATCTCGCGGCTGGCCAGGATTGCCGCCAATGCCGCGCCACCGGCGGCAGCGGCCCGATAATCGCCGGCGACGGAAAGTGACCCAAGAGCAAAGACGCCTAGGCCCGCGATCACGCTTGTCACGCTGAAATCTTCGTCATGGGCAGCCTCGCGCGCCTTGTACAAGGCGAAGATTGCCGCAAAGGCGATGAAGCCGCCGACCAGCACCGATACCGAGCCTAGTGCGCTCGCCAGCGCCGCGAGCACGCCACCAAGCAGGCCTGAAATGCCGAATGTCCGGATGCCAGCTGTGCGACTGCGATCGGGCGCATCCCGCTCCTGCCAACCACGCTCCAAGCCGACAAGAAGCCCAATTGCGAGCGCCAGTCCAAGCCGGGCGATGAGCGGATCCATTGGCGCGACGACTTCAGGCGGTGACCGTTGGCAGACGGTCACGTACCCACCTGACAATCTGGCCTGCCGTCATTGCGCCGGATGTGCGCGCGACTTCGCGCCCGCCATGGAACAGGATCATGGTCGGGATGCCACGGATGCCGAGCCTGGCCGCGACAGCCTGCTCATTGTCGGAATTGAGTTTGATCAGGCGAACATGGGGCTCCAGTTCACTTGCCGCCGCTTCATAGGCCGGTGCCATCATCTTGCAGGGGCCGCACCAGGGTGCCCAGATGTCTACGACAACGGGCAGGCTGCTGCGCGCGATCTGATGATCGAAACCAGCGGCGTCGACATCTTCGGGATGCCCCGAAAACAGCCTGGTCCCGCACCTTCCGCATTTTGCCTCACTGGCATTGCGATCGGGTGGCAGGCGGTTGACCCCACCGCATTTGCTGCAAACCACCAGATTTTGCTGTGCCATGGCCATTCACCGATTTTGTTCTCGATCACTATGCGCGCCGCAGATGCCCGTCGCCAAGGGTGCGCAATGCGTTCAGGATAACCGCCACGTCGATCCCTTCCTGAAGCAGCGCTCCGGCAACCGGCGTGATCTGCCCCATGGCCGCTGCGATCATTGCCAGCCCGGACAACGCCAGCCCGGCGATGATGCTCTGCAAGGCGATCGATCGCGTTCGCCGTGCAATCCGGACCGCATCGGCGACGGGCTGCAGCCTGTCGGTCAGCACGATGACGTCCGCCGCCTCGGAGGTGGCGGTGGCACCCCGTGCGCCCATGGCGACACCGACCGTTGCCGCCGCAAGCGCAGGGGCATCGTTGATGCCGTCGCCGACCATCATTGTGGGCGCCTGCGCTTTCTCGGCCTCGACCGCGGCGACCTTTTCGGCAGGGGTCGCGTCGGCGACGACGACATCGAGGGCGAGCAAGCGTGAAATCCGCTCGGCCGCCACGCCGTCGTCGCCCGTGAGCATAATCATGCGCTTGATGCCCGCCTTGCGTAGCTTGCCGATTGTGTCGTGCGCATCAACGCGCAGGGCATCGCCGAACGTGAAAATCCCGGCAAGCTCTCCACCGACGGCGACAAAAACCCTAAGCACCGGATTGTCCCGGTATTTTTCTTCGCCGCTTTTCGCCCAGCCGGGCAGCGGCTGGTCGGCGAGCACGAGAGTCCGCGATCCTGCGGCAATAGACATGTTTTCGACCCGGCCCTTCAGGCCCGCGCCGCGATGCTCGCTGACATCGTGCGGATGCGAAAGCATCAGCTGTCTGCCGCGCGCCGCCCGGACGACGGAGTCGGCGAGCACATGGTGCGAGGCCTGCTCCAGGGATGCGAGCAACTGCAGCAGATGGGTGGCGTCACGGCCGGGTGCAGCTTCTATTTCGATGAGCTCGGCGCCGCCGATGGTCAAGGTCCCCGTTTTGTCGAAGATCGCGGTTCGAACTTGCGCAAGCGCCTCCAGCGCCGTGCTGCCTTTCATCAGGATGCCAGCACGCGCGGCGCGCGAGACGCCACCGATGAAGGCAACGGGCGCGGCGAGGATGAGCGGGCAGGGTGTTGCGACAACCAACACCGCAAGCGCTCTGATTGGGTCGCCGGAAACATACCAGGCGGCACCGGAACCCAGCAATGTGACCGGCAGAAGGAACAGGGCAAAGCGGTCGGCCATGCGGATGAACGGGGATTTAGCGGTCTGCGCTGCAGCGACCATGCGCACGATCGCCGCATAAGTGCTTTGTTCCGCGAGGGCAGAAGCCCGCATGTTGAAGGTCTCGCCGGCATTGACGGTGCCGCTGTGCAGCATATCGCCTGCGCTGCGCCGTTCCGGCAGGGGTTCTCCGCTCACCGCCGACTCGTCGAGAGAGGCCGAAGCATCGAGCAGAATGCCGTCAACAGGAAGCAGTTCGCCGGCACGAACCAACAGCTCATCACCGACAGCTACGTCTTCGACAGAGATGGTCTCTGTCCCTCGGGTTGACGTCCGATGGGCGACACGCGGCGATCGGTCGGTCAATGCCTTGAGGTTCCGTTCGGCGCGGCCGCGAGCGAAATCCTCAAGCACTGTGCCGCCGGCATACATGATCGCGACCACCACTGCCGCCAGGGGTTGTCCAAGCAGCAGCGCGGCGGACATTGACACCAGCGCAATCGCATCGACACCGAAGCGGCCTATCCAGAAATCACGCAGGATAGAGATGGCGAGAGCCGCCACGACGGGCAAGGTCGCCACCGTCCAGATCGTGTTGGCTTCAAGCGGGCCGAGCCCGGTTCGCCACGCTCCGATCCCAATAGCGAGACCCAGGATGGCAATGACCAGCAATGCGCGTCGCAAGGTGGACTCGTTCATGCGATGCCTTTCGATTTGATCGATGCTCGCCAATCTTCGCCAGCGCTGACGGGGCGCGTCGAACTCGCGCAACAGCTAATAGCGAGAACCGGAGAACGCTTTGATCCAACGCAACGAACGCGCAAGATCGACGGGCGATCATCGCTACGAACAGGAGGCATGAGGGGTGACGATCCGAAATCTCGAACATGCGCTCGCCCCAAAGTCCGTTGCCGTGTTCGGGGCATCGGAGCGCGACGGCTCTGTCGGCCGCGTCGTCTTCGACAATATCGTCAGCGGCGGCTTCGAGGGCGAGATCTGGCCGGTCAATCCGAAATATTCGCAAGTGGCCGGTCGGCAATGCTATGCCAAGGCGGCCGATCTTCCGGGTGTTCCAGACCTTGGTGTCATCGTGACGCCGCCTGGGACAGTTCCCGCCATCGTGCGCGACCTTGCTGAAAAGGGCACGCGGGCGGCGGTTGTCATCACCGCCGGGTTGACGCACGAAAACGGCCTGCGCCAGGCGATGCTCGATGCGGCCAAGCCCACTGTTTTCCGCATCATTGGGCCGAACACGGTCGGTCTGATGATCCCGCCATTACGGCTCGATGCCGGATTTGCGCATATGGCCGCCAGACCCGGCAACATCGCACTGCTGTCGCAATCAGGCGCCATCGCCACGTCGCTGATCGATTGGGCGGCTGACAACCATGTCGGTTTCTCGCAGATCGTCTCTCTGGGCGACATGGCGGATGTCGACGTGGGAGATTGTCTGGACATGCTGGCGGGCGACATCCACACACGCGCCATCGTAATGTATCTCGAAACCATTCCCAACCCGCGCAAGTTCATCTCGGCCGCCCGTGCGGCGGCACGCATCAAGCCGGTGATCGCGATCAAGTCGGGCCGGCACGAGCAATCGGCCAAAGCGGCCGCGACCCATACCGGCGCGCTGTCGGGGGCGGATCGTGTCGTCGATGCGGCCTTGCAGCGCGCTGGCATACTGCGCGTCAAAGGCCTCACCGAGTTGTTCGATGCGGTTGAAACGACCGCACGTTTCGTTCCGCTGGAACGAGCCCGTGTCGGCATCGTCACCAATGGCGGCGGCGCCGGCGTGCTTGCCGTGGATCAACTCATCGAAGGCAACGGGGAACTGGCCGAACTGTCGCCGGAAACGATCGCCCGCCTGAATGCCGTCCTGCCGAGCACCTGGTCCCACGCCAATCCGATCGACATTATCGGCGACGCCCCGCCAGAGCGCTATCGGGTCGCGACCGAGGCCGTGGCGGCCGATGCTGGAACCGACGTCGTCATGGTCATGAACTGCCCGACCGGGCTCGGCTCGCCGCTTGCCGCGGCAAGCGCGGTGGCGGCGCTCGCACAGGACGGCAAGATCGGCGGCAAACCGATCCTGACCTGCTGGCTTGGCGAACACACGGCTTGCGAAGGGCGGCGTGTTCTTCAGGATGCCGGCATTGCCAGCTTCGAAACGCCCTCCGATGCCGCAACGGCCGTTTCCTACCTGAGCGAATGGTCGCGGGCTCAGCGGGCATTGATGCGTACGCCGTCGAGTCGCAGCGAGGATACCACGAGCGACCGAGAAGCCGTGCTTGCCATATTCAGGCAGGTCGCAAGAGAAGGCCGGCGAATGCTGACCGAGCCCGAAGCCAAGGCGGCGATTTTCGCCTACGGCATTCCGGTGCCCGAGACGATCGTCGCCAGATCTCCTGTCGAAGTGGAAGCGGCTGCTGGCCGGCTCCTCAAGACGTCGGAACAGGTCGTCGTCAAACTGTTGTCCAAGGCGATCTCACACAAGTCGGACATTGGCGGGGTGGTGCTTGGCATCGCCGACGCCGCTGCCGCCGGCGCTGCCGCCCGCGCCATCGAAGCGCGCGTGCTCGGCCACGCTCCGCAAGTCGATATTGAAGGCTATGCCGTTCAGCCCATGGTGACTCGGAAACAGGCGCAGGAACTCATCCTCGGCATGAGCCGCGATCCGATTTTCGGCCCGGTCATCCTGTTTGGAGCCGGTGGCGTTGCGGTCGAGGTGATGGACGATACCGCGATCGCGTTGCCGCCGCTCGACGACGTTCTTTCCGATGACCTGATCAGGCAAACGCGGATCGGCCGCCTGCTCGCCGGGTTCCGCGATCGCAAGCCGGCGGACAGGCAATCGATCATTGCAGCACTCACCGGCCTGTCGCAGATGATCATCGACTTTCCGTGCCTGGTTTCGTTGGACATCAATCCGCTGCTGGCCGACGCCGAGGGCGTGATTGCGCTTGACGCCCGCATCGAGATCGAGCCGGAACGCGTGGAAGAGGCGGGGCCGAACCCGGCGCTTGCCATTAGGCCTTATCCGTCGGGTTGGGAAAAGACGTTTTCGGCGGGCGACATTGACTATAATATTCGCCCGATCAAGCCGGCCGACATCGCGCTCTATCCCGAATTCCTTGCCAGGATTTCGCCTGACGATTTGCGCCTGCGTTTTCTGTCGCCGCGCAAAAGCTTCTCCGACCAGATGTTGAAGCGGCTCACCCAACTCGACTACGATCGCAACATGGCCTTCGTCGCGCTGGAGACACGCACTGGCGCTTTGGCGGGCATCAGCCGTCTGTCCTGCGATCCTGACCACGTCAGCGCGGAATACGCATTGCTGGTTCGGACGGACTTACAGGGGCAGGGCCTGGGTTGGGAGTTGCTCAGCCAGATCGTCGACTATGCAAAGGCCGATGGGATCCGCAGCATCCAGGGCATCGTGCTTAGTGAAAACAGCAAGATGCTGGCAATGTGCCGTGAATTCGGCTTCTCCATCATGCATCTTCCGAACGAGCCCGGCCTTGTCGAGGCCAAGCTCGAACTCTGTTGAGGCGATCATCCGCAACAGTCAGGAGGCCGTGCGCAGGGTCTGCGAAGCATCGCGCTCGCAACATCTCCTCAACTCCGCGACGATGTCGACGAGCTTTCGATCGGACTCGGTCTTGCGCCAGGTGGCCTGGCTGACATTTCGCTGCAATTGACGCGACAGGATATCCCCCGTGGCGTCCGAGGGACCGCCCTTGCGTTCACTGACCCGCTGCCAAAGGACGAGTGGATCCGCCTCCAGCCAGAAACCGGAGAATGGGATACCCCGGTCGCGTGCCGCCTTTTCAATTCGCGCACGATCGGCCGGTCTGTCGAAAACCGCATCAGCTACAACCGAGCCGCCCTCGGAGAGGATCAGGCCGGCGCGCCATGCCATTTCGTTGTAGACCCGTTCGGAGACCTCAGGTCGATAGGCCTTGTTCGGCAGCCTGGTTTCAGCGGGCACTCCATGCATCGCTTTGCGGATGCGATCGCTTTCGACGATGCGGGCGCCGGGCGGCGCACCGACATGGGCGGCCAGCGCCTCTGCAACGGTCGTCTTGCCCGAGCCACTGAGGCCGCCGATGGCAACGAGGCGGGGTGATGTTTCCTGGAGAAATGTTCCGGCAAGTTCGAAATAGGATCTCGCCTCGGCAGTCAACTTGTCGGAATCGGCACTGCCTTCCGCTACCTGCGTTGCGGTGACATGCGCACGCACGGCTGCCCGTACCGCCATGAAAAAGGGCAGCAGGATGAAACCGTCCTCATCGTCGGCTTCGTCGAGATAGCGGTTCATCACAAGATTGGCGAGCTCCGGAAACCCCCGGTGCCAAAGGTCCATCAGCAGGAAGGCAAGGTCGTACAAAACGTCGATGTTGGCGATCTGGTCGTTGAATTCGATGCAATCGAAGAGGCGGGGCTCGCAGTCGAAAAGGCAGATGTTGCGCAGGTGCAGGTCGCCATGGCACCGGCGAATCTTGCCTGCGGCTTCGCGGCGGTCGAGCAATCCGGAGTGGCGGGCGAGGGCGGTGCGGAAGGCCTTTGCAAAGGTCTTGACCTCCGGTTTCGTGAAAACGTGGCTGGTGGCAAAGGCGGCCTCGTTGATATCGAGCACGCCAGCCATGTTGGACGACCCGCTGCCATTGTGGATTGTCGGCGCGGCACGGTGGTATCCGACGATCATGCGCGCAACCGCGGTCATCAGCGCCTGTGTCAATTCTCCCGCGGCAGCCATGCGATCAAGAAGCTTGGATTGGTCGAAGCGGACCATCTCGATCACCGCGTCGACCATCTGGCCCGCGCCGTCAAAAGCCAATTTGCCATCCGCCTCGCGTGTGACGCGCCGCACTCCCAGATAGAGGCCGGGTGCGGTTTTCGAGTTGAGTTCCACCTCTTTTTCGCAAGCGGCCAGCCTCAGCGTCGGCGTCGAGAAATCGACATAGGGCAGCTTGACCGTCCGTTTCATCTTATAGGCGCGTTGGCCAACCAGGAAGATGCGTGAAATGTGGGTCTCGATCGCCTCGACGGGTCCGGTTGCGCCATACGAGGCAGGATCGAGCAGAAACGCGGCAGCGGCTTGCTGGTCGCCGACGATCATGGCCGGCCTCCTAGATACCTGTGTCTTGCGGAGACTGTTTCCGCCATCTGCATTCATTGCTGTAACGTCTCGACATAACCGGCCAAATCATGGATCCGTTCCCTGGTGACGATTTCGCCGGCGTTCGGACCATATTTCTTCACGTCGGTGGGAAGGAATTGCTGGCCCCAGACCGGCATGTCGCGCTCGCCATGCGCCGGCACCATGGCGCGGCCGTCGATCACGGCAAAGACGCGCCAATATGGGAATTCGCCGCCATTGCGCCTGGAGAGGCGCGTCAGGTCGCTCGGCCGCTTCAACAACTCGTCGCCCAACGGTCCATCGCCCTTGCCTTCAGGGCCATGGCAGACGGCGCATGAGTTCATGTATTCCGCTTTGCCGTCACCGAGTTCCTGGGCACTGGCTGCGTTGAGGGCCAATCCCGCCAGGATCGCTGTGCTCAGGAATTTCATCTGCGTTTCCCGATATTGATCGGCCGAAACCTACAGCCCTGGTTTGCGAGCGCGTTGATGCGGATCAAATGCGCCGCGGTGTTTGATTCAGCGCAATGAACGCACCAGGCACCCTCGCTAATGACTGAGATCACGACTGATCCTTCAATCGAAATCAGGAGTTGCTGCCGTGACTTTCAAGACACTGCTTACGGTTACCGGACCGAACCAGGGCGAGGGCGATCTGAAGCTCGCCGCCAACCTTTGCGAACAGGTCGGCGCCCATCTCTCCGTGCTCGTGCTCGAACTGGCAGCACCGCCCTCGGGCGGCGAGTATGCCGCTGTCGTCTCGCCTGCCTGGCTTGAGGAACGGCAGGCCGAGTTGAAAAGGCTCGAGAAACGAATTGCGAACGTCGCCGGGTTTCTCGCCCAGAGCGCCGTGTCTGCTGATCTGAGTGACGACTATCCCGACATGGGATGGGCAGACGACGTCATCGGAAGGCGTGCCCGCTACGCCGACCTGACCATTCTGGGACCGGATCTGCTGGCAAGCCATGCGCTGAAGGACAAAGTCATCGAGGGAACACTGTTTTCATCGGGAAAGCCCATTCTGCTTGTTCCCGAGGGCTCGCGCCCGACGCTGAAGGCGAAACGCATCCTCGTTGCATGGGACGCCCGTCTTGAGTCATCGCGCGCCGTCCGCGAGTCGCTCGACATGCTGAAAGGCGCCGAAGATGTGCGCCTTGTCATCGTCGATCCCATTGAAAATGAGCTCCATCATGGTGAGGAGCCAGGTGCAGACGCTGCGGCCTATCTTGCCCGGCACGGCGTGAAGGTTACGGTCGACCGGCTGCCGAGTTCGAACCATTCGGTTGCCGACGTGCTTCGCCAGCATGCTGTCGATGTTGCTGCAGAGTTGATGGTGATGGGCGCCTATGGTCACTCCCGGTTGCGCGAACGCATTTTCGGAGGTGTCACCAAGTCAATGCTTGCGGGTCAGTCGTTGCCGGTCTTGATGGCGCGATAGCAATTCAACGGGAGGAGAAAAGGGCCGGTGCAGATTGCGCCGGCCCTTTTCGTCACTCGCAAGACTTGATGGGCCGACTACTCGCTCGCTTCCCGTCCGGATACCTGCTCGATCAGGATACGAAAGAAAACATGCGGTGCACTGTCGGCCGTGGGAGGAACGACGGGCTTGAGCGCGCCAGGTTCCCACCAGTCGGTGTGCTTGCTCAACACCGACCAGGCATGATCCCGCTGAAGCTTGTGGCCGATCCGATCAGGCAGCTCTTCGTATCGGCCGTCGACGACGACGCTTCTCCATCCTCGCCCTTGGCCATGTTCGTCGACCTGGACGGACACCAGCGGATTGGCGCGCATCCATTCGATCTTCTTGCCAGGCATGGAAAACCCGTAAAGATGAGCATCCGCATGGGCGTAGTAGAAAGGCACAACGTAGGGCTGCCCATCCTTTGCGCATGCCAGGCGACCCACGCGATTGGCCGTCAGCAATTTGGTACATTCCAAAGCAGAAAGCGTGCGGATTTGCATCAGTGCGATCTCCTCTTCACGGCTTTTGAACCAGGCCGGAAACGTGCCGCTGGCCAGTTTTGTACAGCTGGGCAGCCTCGGCCATAGCGGAGACAACGTCGTTGTCCAAGAGTTGCGGGAACCGCAGATAATGATGGCTCAAGGCCTGGAACTGTCCTGGCTGACTAAGGCAGACCACACGGTCCGCTTCCTGCTCCAGCGCGGTGACCGTCTCCTGCGGTGAAACGGGAATTGCCACGACGATTTCCCTCGGTGACCGGTGCTTGAGAGCGCGGATCGCAATCTTCATGGTCGTCCCGGTCGCAGCCCCGTCATCGACAATGATCGCGGTTTTGCCCGCGATCGAGATCGGTTTTGTTTTGCCTCGATAGGTGAGGCGCCGGCGTTCGAGTTCAGGACGCTCATTTGCAATCAACACACGCAAGGCGTCGTCGTCGAGGCTATAGGTCTCGACAATTTCACGGTTCAGCACAACCTCCCCAGGGTCGCCATCGATGATTGCGGCAGCAGCCAATTCGGGATTGCCCGGGGCGCCGATCTTGCGGACGATCAGCAGGTCAAGAGGAGCGTTGAGGGCTTTGGCCACTTCCACTGCGACGGGCACGCCGCCACGCGGCAACGCCAGTACGATGGGCCGATGCAGTTGAAGCCTGCTCAGTTCCAGGCCAAGCTTCGCTCCAGCGTCTTCCCGGTCGCGGAACATCGGTCAATCCACCGGCCATAGGTTTCGCAGCGACTTCTTCATCGAGTTTCTGACCTGTGCGATCTCACCATGCGAAATGTGACGGTCGAGAAGCTTGAACACGGCACTGATCGCCACATCGAAGTCGATCTCCTCATCGTAGCCGAAACTGTTTCTGACGCTGACAATGAAGTCGCGCTTTGTGCGCTCAGGCGCAGGCGCCGACGGATTCCAGCCTTCGAAATAGATGCCGCGGACCAAAACAGGCAGTTGCGCCGAGAGATCGGCCATTTCGGCCGGCGACAGCCAGTCCCGCATCGTCTGCAGGACGGACCTCAGGAGACGGCACGCACTCGGTTCGCTCCAGCCGACGTCTTTGGCGAGTTCCTTGACCCAATGTTGCGCCTGCTGGGCAGCGTGGGTAAAGCCGGCAAAGGAGGTATGGGACATCTGGCTCATGACGTGCTCCTTGAAGTTTTCATCTCCATCGTCGAACGTCGCGGGCGTCCGCGCATTGCGCCGGATCAATTGGCCCTCAACTCAGCGGTGCGCTATCTCAATTTGAGATGAGCCGATGGAACGACCCGCTCTGGAGTACCGAGCGCGTCACACCACCAAAAGTCGTCTCGCGCACTCGGCTATGACCGTAGCCGCCGAGCACAATGAGATCGGCCGCAATCTCCTGTCCGATCTGGAGCAGGATTTCCGCCGGTTCGGAGCCGCGCGAATCCAAGACTTCCGATCGCGCTTTGACCCCGTGGCGTGTCAGGAAGAGTTGGACATCCGCGACATTTTCCCGAGGTGCAGGGCCTCCATTGTCCACGGTGGCGATCACAACATCCCTGGCGGTGATCAGGAAGGGCATGGCGTCAACGACGGCACGTCGCGCTTCCCGCGTGTCAGTCCATGCAATCAGGATGCTTTCAGCCTTGATTGGGGCCATGGGTTCCGACGCCACGAGTATCGGACGGCCTGCTGCAAGGAACAGGCTTGCGGTGTCCAGAGTTCGGTGGTGGTCGACCAACAGGTCGCTCATTGGCGACCCAGTGACAATCAGGTCGGCGGCACATGCATTGAGCGCAAGCTGCCGGGTCGGATTTCCTATTTCGCCGCGCCACGAGGCGCGGTTGCTGCCGTTGACAACGCCCAGGAATTCTTCGCTCAAGCAGTTGAGGCGACCTTCTATCTGCTCCACCTGGGACCACATCGCCTTGGTCGCGGCCCTGTCGTCGGCGCCGGCTGGCATGATAAAATGCGGCTCGGCCGCACAGAAGCCGATCAGATCGGCGCCATGCCTTTGAGCGAGATCCCACGCCATCGAGATGATCGGCGCAGCGATCGCGTCGACGCCCAGTTGAACCATGATCGTCTTGAAAGCCATCGCTGCAGCCCTTTTTGCGGTTGAGCGAGCCAACCACGCAAAAAGGGGCAGGGGCCTTGATGCGCGTCAAACATGGAAACAAGACCAGACGGCGCTCCATTGCTCCCGTGCATTCGGGCAGAGGTCATGCGCCGGTTGATCCTGATCAACGACCTCACGTCGAATGGCGGTAGCGTTGTCTGGCGGGCACTTTGTTTGCCGCCTCACAATGGAGTAACCGATGATGCAGACCCATCCAGAGCCGTCGCAATTCGGCATGCAACCCTTGCCGATAGCGGAAAATGGCCAGAAGCTCATTCTCGCTACCGCGTCTCTTCAGGTCCACACCTTCAAGGCGATGATGCGCTATCAGATCGAAACGCTCGCGTTTCTGAAACATCGTTACGAGCAGGATGTTAAGCTTGCCGAGGATCTCATCGACGGTTCCGAGTTCAACGACGCCTTCGACATCTTCTCCACCTTCCTGCAGAATGCGGCATCGGAATACGCCACGGAAGCCGGCAAGGTTGCGGCACTGACTTCCAAGCTCGCTTCGGAAACGGCCAGGCGCGTGCGCAGGGAAGCCAAAACCGCTGTCGAGGATGTGGCGGCGAAGACAGTCGCGTAGATCGGAAATGCGGAGGCCTGCAACCATGAACGCCTGTATGAGCAGCGGCAGTCACGGGCGTCGTCTATGGGTTCCCGCGCTGACTGTGGTGTTGCTTGGTTCCGTACTGCCAGCCCTGGCCGATGGCGTAACGGAACATGGAAAGGCGTTGGTGGAAGTCAATTGCGTCCGCTGCCACGCCATTGGAGAAACCGACAAGAGCAGCCATCCCGACGCGCCCGCCTTTCGCACCCTGTCGAAGCGCTATCCGATTACGGATCTCGAGGAAGCACTCGCCGAAGGCATTTCGACCGGCCATCCGGACATGCCTGAGTGGGTTGCCAGCCCCGACCAGATCGAGGCAATCATCGCCTATATCAGCAGCTTGCAGCAACCGTGATCGAGGCCACGGAGACGGCAGGCGCCCGAGCCTGACGGCTCCGTGGGCCGATCGCGGCCCCAGCAGAGCAGCCCCAGACCGCGCTAGGGCAACATCCGGTCGGCGGCATGGAAGAACGAGCGAGCATGCGCCACGATCTGGGCCTCCGTAGGATGATCGGCAGGTTCGACGCCGACGATACGATCGTTCAAGTGGCGGTCGCGTATATGTTTTGCCAGCTCGTCTTTTGCCGATCCCGGCCCTACGATTAGCCATTCCTTCGCCGGCTGCAGGGCTGTGACGATGTCGTGGTAGAAGGACTGGTCCTCCGGCGCACGCTTGCCGTCGATGGTGCCTGCCTTGTTGTGGATTTGATGATGCGCAAGCGTGGTGGCAAGCTTCAGGCTTTCGGCTGTCTCGCGATTGAAGAAGAACACTTTGGCTTCGCGATGGTCCAGCCAGGCGACGGCATGTTGGGTCTGCATTCCGGAACATCCTTGCGTATATCGTTGAGGGGTAAATGCAATCATTCTCCGGAGTCACCGACGGCGTTAAGCCGGCTGCGACTCCAGGATTGCCAGGACAGATCCAGGTTCAATAACCGCACTCGCTGATGCGACAATGGTCGCGCGACCGGCTGCCGGCGCGACAATCTCGTGCAGTGCGTCCTCAACGCGAACTTCGGCTATGCGTTCTCCGGCCTTGATTGTGTCACCGCTGGTAATGAACCAGCGTTCCAGGATGCCCTCCGGCAACATGCTGGACGCCCATAGCGCTTCATCAACCTTGATATAGTGCATCGCGATTCTCCCTGTACCGTCGAACGATATGCCCTTGCGCGGCGCAGTCCTTGATAACGATCAATCGGCCTATGACGCAGATGCCGCGATTGTACGGTGTTTGACGCGGACCAAATTCTGGTTAGGCAGCCCGCTTAAGATGGCCGAGCATCGCCAAAGCGAGGCCATGAATCAGTTCAGGGAAAGGTGCCTATCGCCATGGACGTCGGATCCGGTATGGGCGCTGCGATCGCGATCAATTGCGTTGCCCGCGGCCGGCATATGATGGCGTCTGCGGTAGGAAGCGTTATCGACATCGGTTCGACGCCGGCAATAGCGTGGCAGACGATTTCAGAAAATGATGCAGATCAAGGCGTACCGCACCATTTGCGAAGATTTTGATGCGATGTGGGAACCAATCCTAAGCGCTCCTTTTGGTCGCGATCTCGAACTGGCCGTCATCGACGAAGACGGCGAGCACGCGCTCGTGTTTGCCTGCAGAAGGGAGAAGGAGGGCTGGAAGAATGCTGCCAGTGGTGCCCGTGTCGATATCCGACCGACCCATTGGCGCGACTGGGAAGGGGCCGAAGTCAGGATACGCAAACCTCTTGAGGACTCCCCTTAAGATCTGGATTCCACGATCAGCGCCATACGCACCAGGTGCGACAGACTGCTCGCCGCCATTTTGCTCATGACATTGGCCCGGTGGATTTCGACCGTGCGCGGGCTGATCCCCAGATCGTAGGCGATCGTCTTGTTGGGCAGACCGGAAACAAGCCCGTCCAGTATCTGGTGCTCGCGGTCTGACAAGGTCGACAGACGCTCGCGGATATCCGCAGACTGGGGATGCGCTGCGTTCGCCTCGTTCCGGTTGGCCAGTGCAGAGCGGATCGCCAGGATCAGCATCTCGTCGTCGAACGGCTTTTCGATGAAATCGGAAGCGCCTTCCTTCATGGCCTGAACGGCGAGCGCCACGTCGGCATGGCCGGTCATGACGATGACCGGAATCTTATGTCCACCTGTTCTGAGTTGCCGCAGCAATTCGATGCCGTCTATTCCCGGCATGCGCACGTCAGTGACGATGCAGCCGTCGAGATGGCCACTTGCCGCTGCGAGAAAAGCGGTCGCCGACTCGTACAGGCGTACAGGAAAGTCGGCTGTTGCCAGCAGAAAGCCGAGAGATTTGCGAACATCAACATCGTCGTCGACGATGTGCACCAGATCACTGTCGGCCATTTGTGACCTCATCCTTCTCAATGATGCGTAAGGTGAACCGAAAAGCGGTGCCACCCGTTGCCATTGCCTCGGCCCAGATGTGACCGCCGTGCGATTCAACGATGGTGCGGCAGATGGAGAGGCCGACACCCATACCCTGCTTCTTGGTGGTCACAAATGGCTGGAAGAGTTGCGCCGAAACCTCAGGCGCGAGCCCCGGACCGGTATCGATCACGCTCACTTCAGCCATGCCATCATCCCGGGCAACGGTTGTGATTTTCAATTCACGGCGCGGCGTTTCCTGCATGGCCTCCACCGCGTTGCGCATCAGATTGAGCAGAACCTGCTGAATCTGAATGCGGTCGGTCAACACCAGTTCCGCGGCAGGATCGAGCTTGTAGCTGACCTGGACATTGATCTCCCTTGCGCCGACCAAGGCGAGCGACGAGGCCTCCTCAATCAGCGCCGGCAGTCGTTCCACCTGACGCTCGCTTTCGCCCCTGGCAACAAAATCGCGCAGATGTCGAATGACGTCGCCTGCCCGCAGGGCCTGCTCGGCGGCCTTTTCCACGGCATCCCGCAGCATCGGCGCGTTCTTTTCCTCGCTCTTCTCGAGAAGCCGTCGGCTGCCCTTCAGGTAATTGGTAATGGCCGTTAGCGGTTGGTTGATCTCATGGGCAAGCGTCGATGCCATCTCGCCAAGCGCGGTAAACCGCGCCATGTGCAGCAGCTCCTGCTGCTGTTCCTGAATTCTTGCTTCCGCGCGATGACGTTCGGTCAGATCGCGGCAAAAGCCGGTAAAGAAGCGTCCGGTTCCCGGGTGCATTTCGCCGACGGAAAGTTCCATCGGGAAAGTCGTGCCATCCTTGCGCGCCCCGGTAACAGTGCGGCCGAGCCCGATGATCCGACGCTCTCCCGTCGTCAGGTACCGAAGCAGATAGGCATCGTGCTCTTCGCGATATGGCGCCGGCATCAGCATTTTGACGTTTCGTCCGATGACCTCGCCTGACTGGTAACCGAACAGCGTTTCGGCAGCCGTGCTGAAGGACTGGATACTGCCTTGCTCGTCGATGACGACCATCGCATCGGGCACGGTCGCCAAGATTGAACGCAGATGATCTTCGCGCAACAGAAGCGCAGCATTCGCAAATGAGAGGTCGCTGACATCCGTGCCTTCAATGAAGATGGCGGTAATTCGCCCATCGTCGGCCCTGATCGGCTGATAGACAAAATCCAGGATGCGCTCTTCAATTGGCCCATCACTGCTGTTGCGGAAGCCGACCTTCACGCCTTTGCCGCTATAGGACTGGCCGGTCATGTACACACGGTCGAGCCGTTCGAGAAATTCGTGCCTCTCGAGTTCGGGAAAGGCCTCGCGCGCCGATTTTCCAAGAACCTGCCGATCGCCAACGAGATGCTGGTAGGCGGCATTGGTCAGCACGAATACATGGTCAGGCTCACGTATCAGGGCCATGAATCCGGGAGCTTGCTCGAACATTTGCGACAACAGGGATTTCAGCGTCGTCCCACCAGGCGACAAACTGAGCGATTCGTCTTGGATCACCTGCGGTTCCTAGTCTCGAGACACATAAAGAAGGCCTAACTATCACTTCTCCGATCAGAGACAAAATGGATCGAGGCCGAAGTGTAGATGCAAAAGCAATTGGCCGGCTCTTTGACGCGCATCAAGGAAGCCAGCGCCAGTGAATGCAATTCATAGCGCGTCCAAATCGCTTGAGTGAAAGGCGCGTCCAATGTCCTATAAGTCCATAATCGCGAATCTCGCCGTCGACGCGCCCCCGGCTGCCATTGTGAAAGTGGGTGTCGAACTCGCAGAGCGTTTTGGCGCCCATCTCATCGGTCTGGCGGCGGCGGACGTCCCGCCTCTGGTCGCGACGGGCGAAGGCATGGTCTACGAAGGCGAGGTCATGCAGGTTCAGCGGACCGAAATCGAAAAGAGGCTTGCCGAACTGCGTGCCGAGTTCGAAAGCCTGGTCCCGGCTTCGATCACAAGCGAATGGGGCCAAGCCGTCTGCAGCCCGACCCGGTTCCTCAGCGTTTTCGCCCGCGCAGCCGACCTTGTCGTGACCGGTGCGTCGGGAGACGACGTGTTTCGCGCCGCCGATGTTGGCAGCCTGGCGCTCGGCATCGGCCGGCCAGTCCTGGTCATCGGAAACAACGTCGAACACCTTCGCGCTAACACGGTCCTGGTTGCCTGGAAAGATACCAGGGAGGCGCGCCGGGCGGTGGCGGATGCCTTGCCCTTTCTGGCCAAGGCCAATGAGGTTGTCGTCGCCACGATCGCCAGCAACGGCGACGACAGCGTTCGTGACAGCCTTGCCGATGTGGCGGTCTATCTTGAACACCATGGCATTACAGCCCAGACGAAACTGATCATCGGGGAAGTCGACGGCGAGCAGTTGTTGACATTCGCACGCTCGATCCATGCCGATATGATCGTCTCGGGCGCCTATGGCCATAGCCGCCTGCGCGAATGGGCGTTTGGTGGCGTCACCCGTACGCTGATTGAAGAGAGTAGCATCAACCGTTTCCTGTCATATTGATGGAATCGAATATCGTGTCTCCGGGCGTGGACCAGGAATCCGTCACGGCGGCCGCAAGTCCCTATTGGTCGATCACCAGCGATGAGCTCGTGAGACGCTTGGCGACGTCCGCCACGTCTGGGCTGGCAGGATCCGAGGCCGCCTCTCGGCTCGTCAGATACGGCGCAAATATGCCGGCGTTGAAGCCAGGCGCGTCGGCGCTTACCGTGTTTGTTCGCCAGTTCCGCAGCCCACTCGTCCTGATCCTGATCTTCGCAGCCATCGTTTCGGCCTTCGTCGGCGAAGGTCAGGAGGCCGCAATCATCGGGGCGATCGTGCTGGCAAGTTGCGTTCTCAGCTTCACCCAGGAATATGGGGCGTCGCGAGCGACAGAGGCTCTTAAACAGCGTATCTCACGCAAGGCTATCGTGCTGCGCGACGGCCTCGAATCCTCCGTTTCTGCTGAAGAAATCGTGCCGGGCGATCTCATCCGGCTGTCGGCCGGAAACCTCATACCAGCCGACGGTATCATCCTCGAGGCGCGGGATTTCAACGTCAGCGAGGCGGTGCTGACCGGCGAAACCTTCCCCGTCTTGAAGGCGGCGGGGCAATCAGACCCCGATGCCCCCGTCGCCCAACGCAACAATGCGGTGTTTACCGGCACATCCGTGCGCAGCGGCACTGCAACCGTGCTTGCGGCAGCGACCGGCGCACACACCGAATTCGCCTCCATCGCAGCGGCATTGGAGCGACAGATCCCGGAAACGGGTTTTGCCCGCGGCATCAGATTGTTTGGCTATCTGATGACCGAGATCATGCTGGCGATCGTCATCATAGTGTTTTTTGCCAATCTGATGCTGCATCGTCCACTGATTGAATCGCTGTTGTTTTCGCTGGCTCTCGCGGTCGGCCTCACCCCGGAGCTGCTCCCGGCCATTATCAGCGTAACGCTTGCTCGTGGCGCCCGCGCCATGGCTGCCAACGGCGTCATCGTGCGCCGCCTCGATGCCATCGAGAATCTCGGCAGTATGGATCTGCTGTGCACCGATAAGACAGGTACGCTGACGAAAGGTGTAATCCACCTCGATGGATGGTTCGATGTCGATGGCAATCCGTCTGAGGAGATCCTGCTTTGGGCTCGTCTTAACGCCACCCTACAGACCGGACTCAAGAATCCGCTCGATGAGGCCATTGCGGGGGGTGGGAGCACTTCATTGGGTGCTTTCACCAAGGTTGACGAACTGCCGTATGATTTCATTCGCAAGCGTCTCTCCGTTGTTGTGCGAAGCAAGGACGGTGGCGACCTCCTGATCACGAAAGGCGCGGTACAGAACGTCCTCGAAACCTGCAGCTTCGTCGGCACAGCGAAAGGCCTGGAACCTCTCGAAGACGCTCACCGCGCGGCGATCGACAAGATATTTCGGCGCTGGAGCGCGGAGGGATATCGCGTTCTGGGGATAGCGACGCGTCGATTTGAAGGCTGTGGTCCCTATAGCAGGAAGGATGAGGTCGATCTCGCTTTCGCCGGCTTCCTGCTTTTCCTCGACCCGCCCAAGGAGGGCGTAAAGAACACGCTTGCCGAACTCGCCCACCGGGGCATCGCGGTGAAGGTCATTACGGGCGACAATCGCTACGTTGCCGCCCATCTTGCCCAAGCTGTCGGCTTGCGCAGCGGTCGGATCTTGACCGGGGAGGAGCTGTCGAAGCTGACTAAGAGCGCGCTCTTTGCCGGAGTGCAGGACACCGATCTCTTCGTCGAGATCGATCCCAACCAGAAAGAACGCATCATCCAGGCCTTACGGAGCAGAGGCCATGTCGTTGGCTATCTTGGCGACGGTATCAACGATGCGCCCGCGCTTCATGAGGCCGACATCGGTGTCTCCGTCGACAGCGCATGCGATGTCGCGCGCGAGGCAGCCGACATCATCCTCCTCAAGCAGGATCTCGGCGTACTGGTGCGGGGCGTCGACGACGGACGCAAGACGTTCGCCAACACCATGAAATATATCTCGATCACCACCAGCGCCAATTTCGGCAACATGATCAGTATGGCCGTCGCTTCGCTGTTCCTGCCTTTCCTGCCGCTTCTGGCAAAGCAGATCCTGCTCAACAATTTCCTTTCCGACGTTCCCTCACTCGCCATCGCCAGTGACAATGTCGATCAAGACCAACTGCGACGGCCTCGCCACTGGGACATCAGCTTCGTGCGGCGGTTCATGATCAGCTTTGGCCTTGTGAGCTCGTTGTTCGACTTCGCAACCTTCGCCTTCCTGCTTTTGTTCGCTCACGCAACAGCGTCCACATTCCAGACCGCCTGGTTCGTCGAATCCTTGTTGACGGAGCTCGCCATTGTGCTCATCGTGCGCACGCACGGGGCTTTCTGGGCGAGCCGCCCGAGCCCGTTGCTTGCCTGGCTCACGCTAGCCGTCGGAATTGTCGCGATCGCGATCCCTTATCTGCCGTTCGCGGCATGGTTCGGCTTTGTGCCTCTGCCGCCAGCCGTACTGGCCGGACTTGCCGTCATCACCGCGCTCTATCTGTTGGCCTCGGAGGCGACGAAGCGCTGGTTCTTTGATCGTGACCGGAGGGGGTACAAGTCGAGTTTGGCGACGCTTCGCAAAAGCACGACAATGCTGGGGTCTCATTACTGACTTGCCCTGCACTCTATGCGGTCATCGTGGCGCGGCGCCCCTCAGGAACCAAGTAATCGTGCTGAAGGGGGCCAACATCACCTTTTCCGTGACGGACAAACAGACGGACGTCAAAGTACACGGCATTCGTCCTGATCTCTCCGAGAGGGCAGGGCGTGATCCCCGAGGGGCTTCGGCCCCGCCGCGGATTTTTGCGCTGCTCCAGTTCGGTGGCAAGAAGACTACGAAACCAGGATCACGGAGACCGGATCTGCGCAAAACAGACTGTCTTCGACATGCTTGACGCCTGCGACATTTTCCGCGGCGACGATGGCTGCCCGGCGCTCGCGTTCGTCGAAAATGGCGCCGCTGAGTTTCGCCACGCCCTTGTCCACCATCACGTTGATCAGGGCTTTGCCGGCCCATTTCTGCTTCGCAAGCTCGGCAATGATGTTCTGTCGTATCCGTTGGTCATCGATCGCTGTGGGCTCGGCATCCGGAAGGAGGCTGAGCAGTGCCCGCAGAATATCAGAGCGGGTAATAATGCCGACGACTCTCCTACTTTTCACGATCGGAATGCGTTTAACGTGGTGGTGCATCATGAGATCGACGATCTCGGCGAGTGACGCGGCAGGAGATGCAGTGACGACGCTGTCGGACATCACCTCTTCGATCCGTCGACCATTGGCCCGGACATATTCGTCGGCGGCTTTTCCGGGGCTGACCAGAAGCTCCAGCCAGCGCGAGCGCTTCTGTTGCGTGCCCAGTTCTCCTCGCTGCAGGAAATCGCCTTCGCTGACAATCCCCACCAGCGTGCCATCGCCACTAATGACAGGAAGGCCGCTGATTTTTTTGGACAGCATCAGCCCGGCCACCTCGGCGATCGAGGCAGACGGGTCCGTGCAGATGACTGGCTTGCTCATGATGGCTTCGGCTTGCATGGTCGCTCTCCGGAGATATTCCCATTCCCCGGCTTCCTAGATGCCGCATGACCGAAGGGCCTTGATCTGAATCATTTTACCCTCGAGACAAATGATCCAAGCTGGGGCTGCAAATAACCGGGCGCGTGCCAGTCAACCAGCAATCGTGGTCTTGGCGACATTCACGCCAAGTTCGTAGACAAGCAGTCCCCCATAATAGGCCGTCGCCGTGACCAGAATTGCTCCGCCAATTTCGATCAGAGGAATAGCAATGGTCAGTAGCCGCAGTTCACGATTCCGCACCCAAAGGCCGAGCCTCACAAGGCCCCAGATCAGAAACGCGAACGCTGTGATGCCTCCCAGGCTCTCGTGGATCTCCGCCATGTCACTGCTGAAGCCGGCCGCTTCGGCATGATCGAGGGCAAGTCCGCCATAGAACCAGGTTCCAATGGCGAACGCCCCGGCTGCGAGGGCGATAAAAGTCGAAATCGTCCCCGCGCCAGAACGCTTGGTTACCGTGTTGCCACGGGCGAGCGCCACAAGGTCGATTACTACCAGTGTGTAGATGAGGACAATGGGAAAATGCACGAGCATGGGATGAATATGCTGGACTGGAATCATGACAAAAAGATCTCCGGAGTGGCAAAGAGATAGCGCGGCGATAGAGTGGGCAGGTTTCGGCGATAGGGCAGTTGATCAGCGGGCGCTCGGCTCAATGGCAGGGCATAAGCTTTTCGATATTAGTCGCCGTCCCCCTGGCCGTCCTCGTCAGTGCTGCTGGAAGCATAACTGTCGCCGCATTCGTGGTCATCGCCAACGCCCTTGATCGCCTTGGGACCGGTGGCATCCTGCATGGGAATGGCCTCCAGATCGATTGGGCCGGCAGGGGCAATTGAGGATGACGCTCCGCATGAACCTTCTTCAGATTCAGCGGCTGCCGGCAGGGCAAAGGTGGAGAAGCATCCGAGTGCTACGAGTAAGAACAGGGAATTGCGCATGGTTTCGACATCCTTTTTTCTGCGCGGCCATGATTGGCCCCGAGGAGGCCCTGATAGGGAACCTTTGCTTGCTGGCAGCTGTGGATGGTTGACAGCAAATTGAAAGCTTCGACGTGCGACATGCCTCGCTCATGATGGTCAACCTAA
This sequence comes from Mesorhizobium sp. B1-1-7, assembly GCF_006442705.1. Classification (NCBI taxonomy): domain Bacteria; kingdom Pseudomonadati; phylum Pseudomonadota; class Alphaproteobacteria; order Hyphomicrobiales; family Phyllobacteriaceae; genus Mesorhizobium; species Mesorhizobium sp. B1-1-7. The sequence goes on from NZ_VFWQ01000007.1 coordinate 248,754, forward strand.
AGCGCCTCGCAATGCTGGGCCTGGCCGGGCTTGTCCTGGCCCAGCCACTCGCCGCGCGCGCTGACGAGGACGACGATGGCGATCATGACAGGGCGCGGGACCTCTACGAGCACGGCGAGATAAAGGGTCTTTCCAATATCCTCGATATTGTTCGCGCGCAGGCTCCAGGCGACATCGTCGCGGTTGACCTCATCCGCAAGGCCAACAAATGGGTCTACCGGTTCCAGGTCGTCGGCGCCGATGGCCGGCGAAAGACTGTCGATGTTGACGCCGGTGCCGGTGTCATCATGCGCGAAGGGGAGGGGGACTGATGAAGATCCTCCTGGCCGAGGACGAGCCCCGTATCGCCGCCGATATCGCAATAGCCCTTAAGGCATCCGGTATGGCGGTCGATATCGTTCGCGATGGAGAGGCTGCCTGGTTCGCAGGCGATGTGGAGAACTACGATGCTGCGATCCTGGACCTCGGGTTGCCGAAGCTCGATGGTCTCACGGTCTTGAAGCGCTGGCGGGCCAATGAGCGCAGGTTTCCGGTTCTCATCCTGACCGCGAGAGGCACGTGGACCGAACGCGTGGACGGCATCAATTCTGGTGCTGACGACTACCTTCCCAAGCCCTTCGAGATGGAGGAACTGCTCGCCCGATTGCGGGCAATCCTGCGGCGCTCGGCCGGGCAGTCGGCACCGGTGTTGAAATCCGGGCCGTTGCTCCTGGATACGCGCCAGATGCGTATCTCGCTCCGTGGCGTTCCCGTTTCCCTGTCGCCGCTGGAGTACCGGCTCCTGGCATTTCTGATGCACCATGCCGGCCGAGTGGTGGCGCCGACCGAACTTGCTGAGCATCTCTACGATTCAGGGAACGACCGCGATCCGAACACGATCGAGGTGATCGTCGCGCGCTTGCGTCGCAAGCTCGGGAGTGGCGTCATCGAAACGCGGCGCGGCTTCGGGTATCTGATGCCCGATGATCCCGCCTGATGGGCAACTCGATCCGCTTCAGGCTGTGGCTGGCGGCAACGATCTCGATTCTTGTCGCGCTCGCCATAGCCGGCGCCGGCTTGCGCTATTTGTTCGAACTTCACGTCGAGCGGCGCGTTGTGGGCGAGCTGACGGTCGACCTCAATGAGTTGATCGGCGCAACGACTTTCACAAGCGACGGTCACCTGGTGGTGGCCCCGGTGCTCACCGACCCGCGCTTCGCCAATCCGCTGTCCGGTTACTACTGGCAGGTCGAAGACGTCGCCACCGGCGGTCTCGAGCGCTCGCGATCTTTGTGGGACGCCAAGCTGGTCCTGCCTGCCCGCAGCGCAAGTGGCGAGATGCGAACGGTAGAGGAGTTCACGGGTCCTGGCGGAGAACTCAGCATTGCGGTCGAGCGTACAATCATCGACGCTGGAGGTCGGTCCTTTCGCGCCATCGTGGCGGAAGACCATCGCACCGTTGAGATATCTGTAAGCGAATATGTTCGTGACCTCGCTCCGGCTCTCTTGATGCTCGCCGCAGTTCTCATGGCCGCGTTTTTCATCCAGATCACCATCGGTCTCGCACCTCTGGAGACCTTGCGGGCCGCCGTCGGAAGCGTGATTGCGCAGCGAACGACACGGCTCGATGTGGTGGCACCGAGCGAAGTGCAGCCGCTGGCTGACGAAATCAATCGTCTTCTCAATGCCCAGGAGAAGGCTCTTGCTCGGGCCCGTTCGCGCGCCACCGATCTGGCGCACGGCCTCAAGACGCCGCTCCAGGTCCTGTCGGCGGACATCCGTGCCTTGCGCAAGAAAGGCGAGACGGATCTAGCCGACGAGATCGAGAAGAGCGCAGGAGCTATCCGGCGCCATGTCGAGCGGGAGCTCGCGCGCGCCCGCCTCGCGCCCGGCGTTTCCGGCGAGGCGTCCTGCCGGGTATCGGAGGTCGCGGCCGGCGTCATTGCCGTCGTCCAGCGCACGCCAACTGGCAGGCAGCTTTCATTCAAGATGGATGTCGCGGAGGATCTGACTGCGCCAATCGACGAAGGCGACCTGTCTGAAATTTTGGGCAATTTAATCGAGAACGCGGCACGCTACGCGAAATCGTCGATCCGCATCGATGCATCGGCCACAACCGCCGAGGTGATCGTCACCGTTATCGATGATGGCCCGGGTATACCGGATGCCGATCGGGAAACCGCACTGTCCCGTGGTGTCCAGCTCGACAGCAAGGGCGGCAGCAGCGGCCTTGGCCTGGCCATCGTATCCGATATAGTCGAAGCCTATGGCGGACGCCTTGCCATGGCTAACGCCGATCCGGGTCTGTTTGTGACCATTTCCTTGCCACGACACTGTTGAGCGTGCTTCAGGCAAAACCCGGGAAATAATCGACCTTTATCTTCGAACGGCGCACGCCCATGACCAGCAGCTTCTGGCGCAGCGCCTTGACCATCGCCTGCGGACCGGAAATGTAGAAAGTGCGCTCGAGGTAGTCGGGTATGGCCAGACGTATCAGGCGCTCGTCGATGTTGCCGGGGTATTGGCCGCGCTCGCCACCGCGCGCTACAGCGTGGATCGTCTTGATCCCCAGTTCCTGCTTGGCCGCGTCAAGCACATCGCGATATGCGATGTCCTGCTGGCCTTGGGTTCCGTAGAGGATGACGATCGGTCGCCGCTCTTTACGATCGATGAGATATTGCAGCATCGAGCGGAACGGCGTGATGCCGATCCCTCCGGCCAGGAACGCGATCTTGGTTTCACGCCGGGCCGGCAGCGTGAAATTGCCGGCCAGTTGCGCGGCGTGGATCGTGCTGCCTGGCTTCATCGTCATCAATTCGCGCTTGAAGGCGCTCGATTGCGGATAGAACTTGACGCCGAGGCGGACTGTTTCCTCCGTCGGAGCCGAGGCGACCGTGAAATAGCGGCGGTTGCCGCGATTGTCGGCGCGATCGAGGCCAAGCGTCCATTCGAGATACTGGCCGGCCTCGAAGGCGAGCTTGCGCGGCGACCGGAAGACGAAGTCAAAGCTGTCGACGGCCGACTGCTCGATGCGTTCAAGAGTCAACACGAAGCGTCCTTTGGGGCCTGCCGCATAGGCAAACAGGTTGCCGGCAATCAGCGCCAATTCCGGCGTGAAATAGAACGAGCCGATATGGATGTTGGGAGCAAACAGAAAGCCGACGATGGCGGCAAAGGCGATACGCGGCCAACGCATCGTCGGCGCGGTCAGCGGCTCGGTCAGCATCACGAAGGCAAAGAACAGCAGAGGCGACGAACCCAGTGTCTCGGCAAGCGCGGTCCAGTATTGCGATGGATCGCTGGTTGCCAGAATGGTGGCCAGCGCCGCGACAACAAAGGTCGAGACAAGATCAAGCCGGCGCAGTTTGCGGACAATGAGCATGCCGCCGAAGAGCACGAGCGGCAGCAGCGGCAGATTGCCACCAACCCACCAGGTGGCTGGTTGGTCGAGCAGCAGCGCGGACAGCGCCACGCCCAGCGCAGCCGGATTGAAAAGGTGCTTCCGGCCGATGGCGAGAATGAACTTGGATGACATCGCCCAGACAGATGTGAATGCCACTGCCGCAATCCCCTTAACGTCCGTGACCGCAACCGGATCGAGGATGAGCGCAAGGATGAGCGCGGTGATGTAGACGGACTCGTTGTTGGCCGGGACTGCGAAGACGTGCGCAAAGACCTTGTTGGTGATCCAGCAGGCGGCCAGCCCAAGCGCCGTCGTGAACGCAAGCGCAATCGGATCATGTGGCACCAGCTTGACGAAGCCGAGCACGAACGCTGCGCTGACCAGCGTCATCAGATAGTAGAGGACCAGCCTGTACATGGTCAGGTGATCGAGAAATCGGTCGATGGTCTTGATCATGGCAGGCAAAGGGCTCCGAACCCGGTTGTCGGCGTGGCGCGGCCATTGGCGTCGACGAGATAGCCCTCCAGGCCAGGCGTCTGCTCGATGAAGAAAATGCCGTCCCGACCCATGGCGAAGGCCGCGGTGGCGAAACGATCGGCTTCGAGCACATCGGCGCCGATCACGGTCAGGCTGACGATGTCCTGGATCGGACTGCCAATCCCGTACGGGTTGTAGATGTGTTGACCGCGGACATAGGTTCCAGAGGTCGCCACTCCGCGACCGCGGGGATAGACGACCTGTACGATCTCGTGAGCATTGAAGGGATTGCGGATACCGACGCTCCAATCCTGACCCGAAGCATTCTTGCCGCAGGACTGGATATCGCCGCCCGCTTCGATGAAGAAATCGCTGATGCCGGCCCGTTGAACGATGCCTGCCGCATTGCGGATTGCCCAGCCCTTGACGATGCCGGAAGGATCGAGCGAACCGTCGGGCGTGCGAATATCGAAGTATCCGTCCGTCTCGTCTTTCGTCTGTCTGGCGAGAGCGAGCACTTCCATCATCTCGCCGCTCCAGTCGGCGACCGGAACGTCGCCGCGGTTGATGGCCGCGATCTCGCTGTCGGCCCGGTATGTGCTGAAGCGCCGGTCGATATGCTCGAAATAGCCAAAGACCGTGTCGATCAGCTCACCGGTCGACGCGCCACCGATGTCGACCCTTATGGGCATGCCCATCAAAATGCGCGTGTCGCGCATGGACCTACGACGTCGCTTTCTTCAGCGCGCCGCGCAGCGACTGGATGAAAGCCCTGCTGGTCAGGGTCGCGCCCGAAATAATGTCGACATTGGCGCTTTGGGCGCTGATCGCTTCGTCGCGCAGCATGGGCAGCGCTTGCCTGTTGATATTGATGGAGGTACGGCGGTCGGATGGGTATTTCAGTACCTTCAGCGCCGTAAGCTGCCCGCCCTGTACCAGGGCCTGAATCTGGATGATGCCGTAGTAGGCATCGGCCGTGGGGCCGGTGTAGACGCCGTCGGCATAGATCTTCATGCCCACCCGGACGACACGTGCTGGCGCATCCCGATATGCTGGCCTCGGCTGCGGGATTGGTATGTAGACGGCGGGAGTGACGGCGAAGGAAGGCGTTGATGGCGCAGGATCGGAGGCAGCCGGAGCCACTGCCTGCTCCAGTGGCGCTCGCGACGGTTGTGGTGCCACCGGAACCACTGTTTGCTTGACCGGATCATTTGGCCGTTCGGCGGACAAAGCTATGCCAGCCGTCGTTTCCGGGGCAATCGGGAACCTTGTTCGGAACCGGGGGGCGAGGGGCGCCGGCAAGGTCGCCGCAAAGGGGGCCGGCTCTTTTGGCTGTGCTGAAGGCGCTTCGGCTGCGTCGGCCGGCAGCGCTTCGCCGAGCATATCGTTTGCGGGGTCCTTGCCGGCCTGATCCCAGACATAAGCGCCCGAGGCGGCGATCACGAAAAGTGACAAGGCAATCTGTTTCATCGGGTGTGTTTCCACGTTGAATCTCGCAGGGCGGGCTATCTGGTCCGCTCCGGAGGCAATATCCCACGACCAAGCTGACAACTGGCTGTCAGCCTAGGCCGAGCTGCGAGGTGCCCGTTAGAGCTCATGGTGGGGACGGCAAATTGATTTGTCCTGGATCAACATGGTCGCATAAGCAGCGAGGTAGGAAGGTTCTCAAGCGAGGTAGCTGCCTATGACTGTTTCCAACGAGCCGGCCGGATACACCGGACTCCAGATAGTGCTGCATTGGACAATCGCGGTGCTGATCGTCCTGCAGCTTGTAATCGGCGAGGACATCAAGCCGGCTTACCGGGCGTTCTCACGCGGCGCCGAACCTGCGGCTGGCGACGTCTTCAACGCGAACATTCATGTCTATGTCGGTCTGGCCGTTCTGGTGCTGGCGATCTGGCGGCTCGCGGTCCGTCTACGGCATGGCGTGCCGGCGGCGCCGCCCGAAGAAAGCGCCCTGTTGAAGCGGATTGCCGCAGCCGCCCATTTCCTGCTGTATCTTTTCATTTTCGGGATGCCGATTACCGGGGCGCTGGCGTGGTACTTCAGCTTTAGAGCGATGGGGGAGATTCACGAACTCGCCAAGCCGGTGATCATCATTGTCGTCGGCCTCCATGCCGCAGCAGCGCTGTGGCAACATTTCTATGTGAAATCGGATGTGCTGGTCAGGATGCTGCGACCTGCCGGACGGCGCGCGCCGTGATGTCATGAGCCGGCTGCACAATGAAAACCACCTAATATCCCGCGTCGGCTGGTTGCGCGCCTCAGTGCTCGGCGCCAATGACGGCATTGTGTCGACGGCTAGCCTCATCGTTGGCGTGGCGGCGGCCGATGCCGCGGCCTCCAATGTTCTGGTTGCCGGCGTAGCCGGACTGGTCGCCGGCGCGATGTCGATGGCGGCCGGCGAGTATGTCTCGGTCAGTTCGCAGTCCGATACCGAACAAGCCGACCTTGCGCGTGAGAGAGGGGAACTGTCGACGCAGCCAGATTTCGAGCGACAGGAGCTTGCGGAGATCTATGTCAAACGTGGGTTGGAGCCAACGCTTGCCTTTCAGGTCGCCGACCAATTGATGGCGAAGGACGCGCTTGGCGCCCACGCTCGTGACGAACTCGGTATTTCAGAGGTGACGACGGCTAGACCGATCCAAGCTGCGCTGTCGTCTGCGGCTGCATTTTCGGTTGGCGCGGCCATGCCATTGGCGATGGCACTTGTTTCGCCGGCCGCCTGGCTTGCCGCAACGGTGTCTGTTGCCTCGCTCTTGTTCCTGGCAGTGCTGGGTGCCATTGGGGCCAAGGCCGGCGGCGCCAATGTGCTGAGGGCAACAGTCCGTGTCACATTCTGGGGTGCGCTTGCCATGGCGCTGACGGCCGGCATCGGTGCCGTCGTTGGTACTGCCGCCATCTGAGCCAGTATGCGATTCTAGATTTCGTCGACGGCGCGAGCCGAGACCCTCAAGGTCCAGCCATCTGTCGGTGCCAAGCGGAATGGACCCGCCTCGGCACACTGCATACCGGCGGCTGTTCGAACGCCATTTTTCGAGTCCGGACGCGTGGAAGATTTCGAACCGCTTTGCCGGACGATTCAGCCAGACTTGTATCAAGGCTGGAAGGGGCGTGGAAATCGATCTGGTTACGCAGCTTGCCCAGCGTTGGGAAGCTGCAGTCGAATAGATGCGCGAGGATGCCACGAAATTGCAAGGCAGCTGCCCGGCTTTCGCCGGCGCGGCGACGCGACACATCGAACTGCGGGACGTTCGCGGATAGAGTGGGGATAAGCGGTCGCTCCGGCAGGGGGACATCATCATGCGGTCTGATCAACGACAGTGGTTGCAGTCCGAGAGGGTTTGGCGGCAATTCGCGCTCATGGAGCTCGTCATGGAGCGGATGCGCGTCGATCCGCTCGTGGCGGCCCGCAAATGCGGCGGAACGGCGATGGCGGATGCGCGAAACACGTGCCTGGGCTGCTCGTTCCACCGCGAATGCCGCGATCGGCTGGAACGTTGCAGCGATCTAGCCGGTTTCGCCGAATTCTGCCCGAACGCCGGGTTCTTCAGGGAATGCAGGCTAAATTTTTAGATGCCCTTTGAGGTATTGCTTGCTTGCAGAGATCGCATTGACTGGGTCGCGCTATTCGCTCTGTTGATGCCGACCAACGGCCGAGCGGAGGCGACATTGATCTGCCGTGCCAACTATACCTCCATGAATGCGCCGATCAGCTACCTCGCAGACGAACGCTGGGCCGATGCGTCGAAGCCGCGGCGTTTTTTTTCCGCGGACGCGCGTCGTAGAGGTTGACGCTTGCTGCGTGAACTACGGCAGCTCGATCACTCGATGACGCGGACCGTCCGTATGAGCCCGAAACGTTCGTGGTGAGCACCTGGCTTCACCCTATGGTTTGTCCTCATCGTCGTGGAGGATTCGCGCCACCGCGCCATCCCTTTCGTACTGCCCAGCCCGAAGCGACCAAAGGAAAGCCGCAAGCCCGGTTAAGCCCAGTAGGATGGCGACGGGGACGAGGACGACGAGGTAATTCATCGGCCGGCAGCCACGTGCATCGAGGGGCGAGGGCGCGTCGAGGGCGCGGTTGGAACATTGGGCCGCAGTCGCATTGCATTTGCCACCACCAGCAGCGACGACATCGACATTGCGAGAGCTGCCAAGAGCGGGGTCACGTAGCCCGCAACGGCTATCGGCACCGCCAAGGCGTTATAGGAGACGGCAAGCGCAAAGTTCTGCCGGATCAATTTCTCCGCCTTTTTTGAGATACCGAGAGCCTGAGCCACGGCCGAAAGACTTTCGGTAATCGGGCGGCGGGGGCTGCCCCTTACCCTCGTTCCCGCGGATTTTCGACAGTCGGATTGCTTGCCGGTGACATCTGCGGACCGACGCAGGACATTCCCGAGATGCTCGGCCTCTTTGCCGATCTTAAGCCTGCGAGACCCATTTCCAAGGCGTCGCCGCGTGATATAGGACTGAGTTGCGGTTCAGGCGATCGCCCAGCTCAGGAGATTCCCCCGCCAAGCGACGAAGGTTTGTCCGTCCAGGACCCAGCCAACTTCACCCAGGGTCGGCAGCAACCGTCCCTGGAATTCTTTGTAGTCGAAGAATTGGCCAAGCCAGGGCCGCTCGACAAAGACATTGCCCTCCTTGCGCGGACGATCCTTCGCAATGACGGATGCGATGCGGCCGCTCTCGTCCAGCCGTAACTCGACTTCGCCGCTGGCATCGCCATTGTCCGCCCTTACTCGCAGAACTTGGCTATCGACTACGGTCCAATTGAGCGACGGATTACCAAGTATCGCATCGGGCGCCCAGGCGAGTTCCGCCAGGTACCGCATGATCTCGCCCTTCAAGAGCGCTATCCCGCCTTTTGCGCTGGCAACGCGGAAGAGGTGAAAGATTCGCACATCTATCTCCGCGCCTTCGCCTTTCAGTGCGTCTACAACAGAAATGCAGCCAAATGGCCCGGTCGACGCCCGCCATTCAAATTCGCAACGCCGCATACTTGTGGTTTGGCGCGCGGAGAACCGCATCGGATGCGCCGTCGGCTGGTCACGCATCATCCCCGACTGCGTCAGCGTCACCGAGGAACCGGAGACACTGCCTCTCGCCCCCAGACGCGTTGCCAAATCAAGAACCTCGCGGGGTAGCACTGGATCGGATCGGTAGCGGGTGGTCATGTCCACAGCTTAGCTCATAAGCCGCATTCGTCGAGTGCTCCAAACCGTGCTGCGCAGCGTTCAGGTCCGCGTCCACCGAAACTTCGGCGTCGCCATGATCAGTTCCTGACTAATGATCTCGCCGCCAAGACCGACAATCATCGTCAACTCCCGATCGTGATAACGCAAGGATAGGCGGTATCTGCCCTCGTCCTCGCCAATCCCACGCTCAACCCGCCCCCGGATGCTACCACGCTGCATCTGCCTCATGAAATACTCGACAGCGAACTTCATCGCTCGAGCGGCCACCGCGGCATCGATCTCAGGCGCACCATCCGCCCATCTAACCGAAATCATTCGAACCTCCAGAAGGAATCCCTGCCAGATCCTTGTCCCGCATGCTGTCGCAAGCCTTGTGATTCGAGCAAGTAATCACCATCCATCTCCATCGGCAAAGCGAGACTTTGGTCACCAGTTCTGCATCGTCAGGATCGCCACGGATTTCTGAACCACGCGTTCACGACTGGCTCAATCTTACTGCTGCATTCGGATCGTTCTTTGCTTTGACGCAAGCAGAATCCATTTCCAGGCATTGGAGGTTCATACTCCCGAGGGTTCAGTGACCAGCTCCGCCCTATGAACGCATCGCGGTTCAATTTGCGCGAGAGCAAAGAACCGACGCTCCGTATCCTGTAGCTACTCTCCATCGAAGACGATCGCGACCCTTTCAGAGCAGCGATTGGCACTGCTGCTTTTGCGGCGCCAGGCGTGCCAGCGTCCTGAAACGGGATCGAACCCCGAAGCGAAGTCCGCTCACGCCTGCCGCTGGAATGTAGGCATCTTGAAAGGAGAGACCATTGTTGCAGAGGTTAATCACGGCGGGCGCGGTTTGCGGGCTGGCAACCGGGACGGCGTTTGCCCATGTCACATTAGAAAAGGGAGAGGCCTCGGTGGGGTCCGCTTACAAAGCGGTCTTGCGTGTCCCGCATGGCTGCGAAGGCATGCCTACCACTACGGTGCGGGTCCAGGTCCCTGAAGGCGTCATCGCAGTCAAGCCGCAGCCGAAGGCCGGATGGAAGCTGGAAAAGATCAAGGCCGCCTATTCCAAGTCCTACGACTACTACGGCGCGTCGACCAGCGAAGGCGTGAAAGAGATAGTCTGGAGCGGCGGAAATCTCGGCGATGACGAATATGACGAGTTCATTTTCCGAGGCTATCTGACCCCTGATCTCGAGGTCGGCGAAACACTGTACTTCCCGGTCGTCCAGGAATGCCCAGAAGGCAAGGTGCAGCGCTGGATAGAAATCCCCGCAGCTGGCCAATCAGACGATGACCTCGAATTGCCCGCTCCCGGCATCAAGCTGCTGGGAAAGGCCGTGGGCCACTAAGTAAAATGGGGACGTGCTTTGCTGACCTCAATGGTCGCGGAACTGAGAGAAGTGAGATGAAAATGAAAATGGATTCGGAGAGTGAAAAAGTGATCGAGGAATGGCCAAGCCTTGTGTTCACCATCGAAGCCGCAAGCGGCGCAAAAGCGGACAATACGTTGCTCCCCATGCTTATCGCTGGCCTCGTTCTAATTGTCCTGGGTGGCGTAGTGGTGATGGCCTTCGTGTAGAAAAAGAAATTTAACGCCGTCTCTTGGCGATATCTCCCTTGCAGCGATTGCGATGAGTTCTGGTATGTCCGAAACTTGCAGATATCGTCATATAGATGACTGGCTATGAACGGGTCAGCTATCTCTCGATGGACTATGGCATACTTTGCCGCCGCGCTAGCTTTCTTGCTCGCGGCACAAGCACTGATGACGGCCGGTTACGGCTTTCCGACCGTTAGCGTGGAAGCTCCAGAAACGCTTGTGATCGTCCACATGATCACAATCGGCTGGCTCAGTCTGTTGATGTGCGGGGCGTTGCTCCAGTTCGTACCAGTGCTTGTTGCACAGCCCCTTTGCGACGAGTCCCTGGCTTCGCCTGCGTTGATCTGTTTGCTTATGGGACTGTTCTGCTTGCTCACCGGTTTTCTCCAGCTTTCAGGTGCGATCGACGTCAATATCCCTGTTCTCGCATTGGCGGGCCTCTTCCTTCCGGCTGGTTTCTCATTGATCGTATGGGTACTCGGGCGGACGTTGTGGAGCATCCGGCCATCCAGCCTGCCGCTACCCGCACGTTTCGTGGCCGGAGGACTCGCCTGCATCGCGGTCGCCGCCGCGTTGGGTGCTTCGTTTGCATTTGTGCTTTCAGGCCAGGCGCCAGGATGGGCTAATTTCGACCTGCGAACACTGGCTCTTCCTATCCATGTGACGGTCGGTCTGGGTGGCTGGCTGGGTTTCACGGCAATCGGTGTCAGCTACCGCTTGCTGCCGATGTTCATGCTTTCTCCGGACAATGAACGCACCACGGGCCATTTGGTCCTATGGGCTGGTGCGGCGGCCTTGGGTCTGATTGTTCTGGCAGAACCTTTCGAAGCTGTTTCTGGAACAACCACGTTGCCCACTGTTCTTGCTGGCTTAACGGGGCTCGGTGCGACCGTCTTCTACGGCATCGATCTCGTGTTCTTCTATCGCAACCGCAAGCGACGCAAGATCGAGCTGAACAGCAGGTCGGCGATTGGCGCGTTCGCGGCCCTCTATCTTTCGGTCTTGCTCCTGCTCGCGCTGTTGGCGAGCGGAACGCTTGCGCAGCATGTAGGCGCGATTGTCTATCTCGCCGCCTTTGGCTGGCTGACGGGGCTGGGGCTTTCACAACTCTACAAGATCGTGCCGTTCCTGACCTGGCTCGAATGCTACGGACCGGTGATGGGCAGGAAACCGACGCCACGTGTCCAGGATCTTGTCGTCGAAACGCGCGACAGGTTCTGGTTCGCACTCTATTACGTCGGCGTACTGGCCGGAACCGGCGCGCTGCTGGCCGAGGTGGCGATCCTGTTCCGGATAGCGACCGCTGTGACGTTGTTTGCCACCGCGGCAATTGTCGTGGAACTCGTTCTGGCGCGCCGCCTTGTCAATGTTGCAGCCGCCCTGCGCCTGCCCGAGGGAGCTTCGCGCCCGCGTCTTTTCCTGCCTTCCTGGCGTTAGATGCAGAGGAGATTCAAATGAATTCCCCACATTGCGACCTCGACGTTCGACCGATCCTTCGCGAAGGCGGCGAACCGTTCAGCGCTATCATGGAAGCCGTGGCCGCGCTCGCCCCCGGTCAAAGCCTGCGCTTGCTCGCTTCCTTCAAGCCGATTCCCCTGTTCCAGGTGCTTGGTGCGAGGGGATTCGAGCCTTCGGCCCGTGAAATTGGCAACGGCGATTGGGAAGTGATCTTCACGCCGGCCGATGCTGTGCCGCCAGCGCCGGAACAAACCGAACGATCCTCGCGCTCTGCCAGTGGAGGCGACTGGCCTGAGCCAGTCATGGAACTGGACAACCGCGATCTCGAGCCACCGGAACCTATGGTCAAGGCCTTGGAAGGAGTCGAATCCTTGGTGGGCGGCCAAACCATAGCCGTGCTATTACCACGTGAACCGGTGTTTCTGTTCGAGGAACTACAGGCGCGAGGCCACCGCTGGCGCGGCGCCTTTGAACCGGAAGGGCACTATCGCATCGTTATCCGCTCTGGTGGACCGGGAGGGCGACGGTCATGAGCGACGAAGAGGACGAGACACTGACGGCTGGTGTGCGCGAGGCGCTGCGCATGGTCATTGATCCCGAGCTTGGAGAAAATGTCGTCGATCTCGGACTGATTTATCAGGTTTCGGTGGGACATGACGGGACGGCGCAGATCGAAATGACGACCACGACACGTGCATGCCCAGCCACAGGCTATCTCAAGGATGCGGTGCAAACCGCCGCTTGGATAGTGCCCGGAATCCACCATGTCGACATCCGGCTCACCTACGAACCGTCTTGGACGTCGGAGATGATGAATGCCAACGCCAGACGCCGTCTCGGCCTGGTCGAAACAGGAAGCAATGCATGAACGGGGAGCAACGAAACAAGCCAACCATTGTCATTGAAGGCATGCCGCTGTCGGATGCGCTCGACGAGGCGATGATTCACAGGGTCGTCCATGGTTTCTACGACGAGATCCGTCGAGATCAACTTCTCGGCCCGATCTTCAACGCAGCGATCCCGCCGGAGGCATGGCCGCGTCATTTGGCGAAGATGTGCGACTTCTGGTCCGCAACGCTGCTGCGGACCTCCCGCTATGAGGGCCGGCCGCTGCCGCCGCACCTGACGATATCGGGCCTTGGTGAGGCGCATTTCCGGCGCTGGCTGACGCTGTTCCGAGCGACCGTGAAGCGCGTTTGCCCGCCCGAAGCCGCGGCGCTGTTCATGTCCCGGGCGCTGCGCATTGCCCACAGCTTCCGGCTTGCAGTCGCTTTCAACCGCGGGGAAGACACTATTCACGTCAAACCAATCCTCAAGGAAAGCCTTTGCTCAGACAGAGCTTCGGAGTGACCATCTGGGAGATCGGCCGTTCATGCGACTGACAAGGCTCTCCGCCCGTCCGTCTTGCAGCAGGCTGCCGGGACTAGCCGCTTCCTCTTTGTTTCAGCGCAACGATCATCTTGCAGGACGGTAGCATGATGTCCGCATTGCAAACGTGGACAAAAGGCATGAAACCTCGATACAGCGACGATGTTACGATCGACGCGATCATGCGCGAGTGGCCGGCAACCATCCGCGTCGTGCTCCAGCACGGCATGCTTTGCGTCGGCTGCCCGATTGCTCCGTTCCACACCATTTCCGAGGCGGCGCGGGAGCACGGGCTAAGCGAGGAATCACTTCGTTTCGATCTGGATGCCGCTATCGAGCGAGCCGGAGCGGATTAGTTCTTCCCATTCCGTCCTTCCGCCAGCACAAGCAGGCGGTGAGGTTCGACCACGGTTACCTTTTCGCGTCCGCTTTTGACGAGCCCTTTCTCCTCCCAAGATGAGAGTAGCCGGCTCACCGTGTGCAGCGTCGTTCCTGTGATCTCGGCAATGTCCTGACGTGAGATCGGGAAGTCGATCATTATTCCTTCATCTGTCTTCCGGCCCGTCTGCTTGACCAGCTTAAGCAGCGCATGGGCGACGCGTTGATCCACCTGTTCGGTGGACATTTCGACGACGCGCGTGTGGGCGTCCTGCAGCCTGCTGCCCACGGTCTTGTAGGTGTTGGCGCCAAAATTGGGGAAAGCTTCCGCAAATCTTGGCCAAAGGTTGCCCGGCCATGCAAGCACAACGCAGTCGGCGGCGGCGATCGCGCTGGCTGGATACGTGGTGCGGCCTATCGCATGGGCGATGCCAAGCAGTTCGCCGGGACTGATATATCGTACTGTCACCTCTTGGCCATCAGGCGTCGTCTTGATGACACGGACATGCCCGTCGAGCAGCAAGAAGAACGAATGAGCTTCCTGCTCCTGCTCGAAAACAGGTTGGTCCTTGGCAATCCGTAACGACCGGGCTTGACCGATTATGTAGTCGAGATCCGTTGGGGCCACTCCCTGAAAGGCAGGCAGCCCAACAATTAGTGAGCGATCGAGGCGGCTCAACTGCAGTGCCTCTTCCGAAATTTGACTGTTACCATAAAATCCATCCGTCGCTGTCCACCCACACAATGTCACGGGTGGCTGACGGGCGGCAAGTGGCACGCGCCGCGGCCTTTTTCCTCGATTCCCAATCTTATTTGCGCTGCAACAAAGTCGGCATGACGGAGACAGCCTAGAAAAACTGCAACGGTAAACGCCGTCGGGAATAATGAGCTGAAAGGCAAGATCATGAAATACGCAATCGCAATCGCCGCCGCGCTCGCGGGATCGGCGTTGGCCGGAGCGGCGCAGGCCGCCGATCACCAGGTCCAGATGCTCAACAAGGGCGACAAGGGTGTGATGGTGTTCCAGCCCGACTTCGTCAAGGCAGCGCCTGGCGACACGGTCACTTTCGTGCCGACCGACAAGGGCCACGATGCAGAAAGCATCAAGGGCATGATCCCGGACGGTGCCGAGCCCTTCAAAGGTAAGCCGGGCGAACAGATCACCGTCACCTTCGACAAGGAGGGTGTCTACGGCGTGAGGTGCACGCCTCACTACGGGATGGGCATGGTGGCGTTGATCGCGGTCGGCAAGCCGACAAATCTTGAACAGGCAAAAGTCGTCAAGCAGCCGGGCAAGGCGAAGAAAGTGTTCGAGGCGCTGTTGGCCGAAGTGCCGGCCGGCAATTGAACGGCGGAGAAAATCTCGGCCTAAAATCAACGGCAACCCCGCTGGCCGACATCGTCCGCCTGGGTTTCCCTTTTGAAAAGCATGCCATGGCAATTCCCCGCACACGGCCGGGCGCTTATCCGGCGGTTCTCTCTTACGGTTTCCGGCCGTTCTTCCTCCTCGGCTCGCTGTATGCCGGAGGGGCGATCCTGTTCTGGCTGCCGTTGTTTTACGGCCGGCTCGAAACCTGGAGCGCCTTCCTGCCCATAGATTGGCATGTCCACGAGATGCTGTTTGGCTATCTCGCGGCGATCGTCACGGGATTCTTGCTGACCGCTATTCCGAATTGGACAGGACGACTGCCTGTGCAAGGTCTGCCTTTGCTGGCGCTCGTCCTGCTGTGGCTTGTCGGGCGGTTTGCGGTGTTCTTTTCGGCGCAGACCGGCTGGCTCGTCGGAGCCGCAGTCGACTGCGCCTTTCTCCTGGCGGTAGCAGCCGCCGCCGCAACCGAAATCATCGCGGGCCGAAACTGGAGGAACCTCAAGGTGCTGTTGCCGGTCGCCGTGCTTCTGGCGGCCAATGTGATGTTTCATGTCGAAGCACACTACCAGGGCGTCTCGGAGATCAGCCGCCGGCTCGGCCTCGGGGCTGCCGTCGTTCTCATCATGATCATAGGCGGACGCATCGTTCCCAGTTTCACCCGGAATTGGTTGGCTCGGGAAAATCAGGGACGCCTGCCGGCCCCGTTCAGCCATTTCGACGTAGCAACGATCGCGCTGTCCGCGGCCGCATTGGCGGCTTGGGCCTTCGTTCCTGAAAGCAGCGCGGCAGGCGCAATGCTCATCGCCGGATCGGCTCTCAACGCTATCCGGCTTGTGCGCTGGGCGGGTGATCGCACGCTGCGTGATCCGCTGGTGGTGATCCTGCACATTGCGTTTGCCTTTGTGCCGATCGGTTTTCTGCTCGCCGGACTTGCCGTCGTCCTGCCGGAGACTGTCCCTTCCGCGGCGGGCATTCATGCGTTCAGCGTAGGAGCGGTGGCATGCATGACGCTAGCCGTCATGACCCGAGCCACGCTTGGGCACACAGGGCGCGAATTGCAGGCGAACATTGGCACACGCGTGGTCTTTGTCGCGATCGTGCTTGCGGCCGTCATGCGCATCGGCGCCGCGTTCCTACCTGCGCAAGCAATGCTCCTCCACATATCGGCGACGTTGTGGGTGGTGGCCTTCCTCGGATATGCGGCCCTGTTTGGCGGCATGCTCGTTCAACCCAAATTACGCGCGCGGCAGCCGAACAAAGCGCCTTCTTGACGCGCGAGACCTGGACCGCGCCGTATCCAAGCAAACGGAATGCCGTCGACATCGCTTGGTGTGACGAATCCGGAATTCGTATCACGGTGGAGCAGCGCAATTGGCGAATTTCGGTGTTGAACCCACACACTAATCGCGCCAACAATCATATCGGCTGTTCGTCGAGATATCTCAAGGTAGCCAAGCGTTTGATGGCAGTCGTTGCTAGGATTTGAGCTCGGTCGCGGCCGGCCTGGAGGGGAAGTTTTTCCCCCGCGTTGAGGTAGGATTCGGCCAGCAGCTCGCAGAGAGCATCCAAGGATTCCGGCGATCGGTCGCTGATTGAAGTGTTCGTTCCGAGCGGACTGGCAGTGAGTTGTTGCGCAAGGTCTCGCGCCTCTGCCGCCAGATCGCTAAACGCGGTCTTGTCATGTTCCCCGCGAAACGCAGCAAATGCTTTCAGCCGGATCGCGACCTGTTCTTCCATCGTTGCAAGGTCGCCAGCGCTGGCAAATGTCGCGTTGGCCTCACGACGCGAAGAGAACGCACGCCGGCGTTCGATCCGCAGAACACGGGCAATCTCTCAGGACGACGGAACGTCAGTCATGCCAGCCGTTCGCCCGTACGGCTCTTTGCGGAATGCCGACAAGCGGCAATTTCCCAGTTCCTCCAGGATTCTCGGAATTGTTTGCGTTTCAACAAATAGGCTGGCTGACCACGGGGTAGATTTTCGCGCCGGGATCGACCATCGCCGCCGTCTCCTGGCTCCAACGTTTCTGGCGGCCGGGAATTCAATCGACATGGCAGACCCAGAACTTGCATCGGCACTCTTGATCGACGTACGGACCATTCCCCCGATAGATCGTCACCCGCGAATCTTCGGAGTGGCGACCGCGCTGGCCGAGGGTTCTTCTTTCATCATAATCAACGACCACGACCCACGGCCTCTGCACTATCAGATCGAGGCCAGATATCCCGGCGTATTCGCTTGGGAATACCTTGAGCGAGGGCCGGAGGTCTGGCGCGTCGAAATCAGCAGACCGCAATCGTCTGGCTGCGATTGTTGCTGCGGCAGCTAATGACCAGCCCAACGTCCGGCAGCACTCTGCAAGCATTCTTTTTCATCGCCACCGACTGGTCCGGCCACCGCCTAGGCCAAACCTTCGAGACATCAAAGGCGAGGAGGGTTCCTCGCCATGAGAATGTCGCTGAAGGTTAACGGTCAGGCGATCGAGACGGAGATTTCACCAATCTCCCGATTGAGTGGGTTTCTTCGCGACGTCCTTGGCCTGACAGGTGTCAAGGAGGGCTGTTGCGAAGGCGAGTGTGGCGCCTGCACGGTGCTGCTGGATGGCCAGCCGGTTGATTCCTGCCTGATGCTGGCCTTTCAAGCCGCAGGACGCGAAATCACCACCATCGAGGGACTCTGTGGGAGCGGCATCAACGATGTGCAGCAGGCCTTCTTGAAGATGGGTGCAGTGCAGTGCGGTTATTGCACGCCGGGGATGGTGCTGGCAGCCGAGGGACTTTTGCTTGCCAATCCCAGCCCAGGCGAAGCCGAAATCCGCCATGCACTAGCAGGCAATATCTGCCGCTGCACCGGCTTCGAGACTATCGTGCAGGCCATCGCTACCGCAGCTGCCGCGCGCCAGGGGGCAGGGCGATGAATGCGCTCGCGGTCTCAGCGCCTGTCGATATGGCCGAGTTGCGGGCGACGCTCGCCGCAGAAGCGGGCCCGGTGCATTTCGTCGCCGGAGGGACGGACATGCTGATCGCGGGCCGTCCGCTCCCTGAAAGCGGACTGCTGGTCGATCTCGCCCGCGTGGCGGGCATGGCCTTCATTTCGACGGATGGCAGGGATGTTCGCATCGGAGGCGCCACCACTGTCGCAGCGCTTGCCGCGGATTGCAGGCTGCGGGTACGGATTCCGGCTCTTTGCGAGGCTGCCGCACAGTGCGGGTCTGTCCAGATACGCAACCGGGCCACCATCGGTGGCAACATCGCCAATGCCGCCCCAGCCGCCGACTTGATGCCCGTGTTGGTCGCCGTGGGAACAAGACTGGTGTTGCTCAAACACGACGGGACACAATACGAGGCCGCGCTTTGCGAATACCTTCCAAACTCCGGTCATCTGATTACGGAAGTGATCTTGCCTGAGAGTGGCCTTCTGCCGAGAAGCGCCTTCGTCAAGCTCGGATCTCGGCAGGACATGACCATCTCGCGCCTCAATCTCGCGCTGCTGGCGGAGTTTCAGAGCAATCATTTCGGTGTCGTGCGGGTCGCAGCTGGAGCGCTTGGTCCCGTTTCCAGCAGACTACTCCGGGCAGAAGTGGCGCTCGCGGGCCGTAAGCTCGGGGCCGCCACGTTGCGCGACTTCATTGCGGCGTTGGTCGACGAGGTCGACATGGCCATTCCCGGCCGGAATTCGCAACTCTACAAACGCCGCGCGGTCGCAGGGATGGGATTCGACCTAATTGCGCAGGCCATGGGGCTGAGCCCGCGTGACCGGCTCTTCGAGGAAGCGGCGCAATGAATCAGATTTCCCGTCGCGTGCCGCTCGTTGACGGTGTGGCAAAGGTCACAGGCGCATTGCGCTTCACGGCCGATTTGCATGTCGAAGGATTGCTGCACTGCGCGCTCGTTTTCAGCCCGCATCCACATGCCCGCGTCGCCTGTGTCGATGCTGCATCCGCGTTGGCGGTTGAGGGCGTACACGCTGTCTTCTGGCATGAAAACACGCCCGCACGGTACTACAACAGCTCGATCTGGTTCGCCGGACAGGAGGCTCTGGCGGACGAGCGAATGTTCCCGCTGGTGGTGCGCCATATTGGCGATCGGGTTGCGGCTGTGGTTGCGGACACGGAGGAGATCGCGCGGCAGGCGGCACGGCTGGTCGCAGTCGAATACGTAGATCTTCCCGCTATATTTGATCCTGAAGCCGCGCTCGTTCACGCCGGGCCAGTGATGCGGGACGATGGCATTCCCGCTTTCATGAACCCCGTGGCCGACGAGAGCTTCACGCATGGCGATCTTGATGCCGGATTTGCTGCGGCTGACCTGGTGGTGGAAACACATGTCACGACTCCGCGCAGCCATCACTGTGCGATTGAACCTCACGCCTGCATTGCCAAACCTGAACCCGACGGCCGAATCTTGATCCTTTCGCCGTGTCAGAGCGTTTTTGCCGTGCAGGCTGTCGTCGTCCAGGCATTGGGAGTGCCACCAGATCAGATACGCGTAGTGAAGACTCCCATAGGCGGCTCCTTCGGCGGCAAGGCCGAGCCGATTCTCGATCCGTTGTGTGCCTTCTTTGCGCTGGTGCTAGGTCGGCCTGTGATGATCCGCTACGACCGGCATGAAACCTTCACCGCGACCCGCACGCGGTCGAGCGTTGTCGGCCGGATGCGGATCGCGCTTAGCTCCGATGGCCGAATCCTGGCGCGCGACACCGAGACGCTGGTGGACATCGGCGCTTATTGCACCGGCGGCAACTATCTGCCCAGTTCGATGCTTCAAAGACTGGTTCGGCTTTATGACATTCCCGCCGAGCGCTACACGGGCCGCGCAGTCTACACCAACACCGCCCCGGCAGGCGCTTTTCGCGGTTACGGGTCCCCCCAGATCCACACGATAGCCGAGATCACGCTTGATATATCCGCGCGGCGGCTGGGGGTGGATCCGGTGGCGATGCGGCTGAGGAATCTGGTCGAGCCTAACGCGATTGAACCTTGGCAAGGGCTCAACGTCGGCAACGCTCGGGGGAGAGAATGTCTGATACGCGGGGCCGATGCATTCGGCTGGCAGGCTCGTAGGCAGATCGACGCCGGACGAGGCCGGTGGCGGCGAGGAGCAGGGGTAGCCTCGGCCACACATATCAACGGCTGCTATCCCGGTTTCCACGAGGAGACGACGGCGACGCTGCGGCTCCTGCCCGACGGTCGAGCGGAACTCGTCTGCGCGCTCCACGACCTCGGCTGTGGGGCCGACACGACGCTTGCGCAGATCGCGGGCGAGACGTTGGGTCTTAGGGCGTGCGACATTGCTATCGTTCCCGCCGACACCGATAGCTGTCCATATGATCTCGGCACACGGGCCAGTCGCATGACCTATATCTGCGGCGAAGCAATCCGACTTGCAGGCGTGGCACTCTCGGAAGTGATCCGGGCTGAGGCGGTCCTGGAATTGAATACAGAAGTTGATGAATTGAGGCTCGAAGCGGGCGCAGTGCGCCGCCCGGACGGCTCGGGCCTGGCGCTTTCAGAACTCGCTGCCCGCTTGACGGTCCGTGGGCTGGAACTGCCCACGGCGACCGAGATCTATCGCGCCCAGGCCAATCCAGGCTCATACGCCGCGCATTTTGCTGAGGTGGAGGTCGACAGACTCACGGGTCGCGTACGCGTGACAGATTATCTAGCCGCCCATGACGTCGGCCGAGCGATCAACCCCATGCTGGTGGAAGGCCAAATCCATGGGGGAATTCAGATCGGTATCGGATATGCCCTTTACGAGGACGTTGCGATCGACCCTGTCACTGGCCGAATGCGTGGCGACAGCTTCAGCCGCTATACATTGGCCAATGCCTCCGAGATGCCGCCGATGCGTGTCCTGCTCATCGAAGAGGGTGAGCCGACCGGCCCCTTCGGCGCCAAAGCCGTCGGAGAGATCGCGACAATCCCGGTCGCGGCGGCCGTGGTCAACGCCGTCAATGATGCCCTGGGCACCGAACTGACAGATTTGCCGCTAGTACCCGAACGCATTCTCGCTGCAGTGAGCTGAGGGGCAATAGTCATGGAGGTGCGTCTTTAGCGACCGCCACTAGGCATTTCCGCCACGCCATTGGCCGTCGTGAGATCAGCTCAAACGAGGATAGGGCAGGGCGAAGACTTGGCCGATGCCAACGACATCGGGGACAGGTTGGACGAACTGGAAAGGCGCGTCGGTCCATAGCGAGTTGGTGTTGACGACAACACGGTGGCTACCTCACCCAGCACCAAGCCCAGGATTCGCTAAGAGATCCGCATAGCTGCAGTCGTCGTCGACGTTAGGCGGCTAGACGCGGCTTTCCGTCGCCGCGAACCGCGGGAACAGGATGTTGTTCTCCAGATGGATGTGTTCCATCAGGTCTTCGGCAAACTGAGCCGTGCCGACGTAGAGCGCCTGCCAGGAGCGGCAGGCTCCGTCCGGCGTGGCGAAGTCGCCGGTGAGGCTTTCGAGGAGCCGAACCAAGGTGCCCTGGTCGTCGTGCTCGTGCCGCAGTTCCGAAATCGGGATATCGAACTTGCCTTTGCCCCACTGCCGCATTGCTGGAAACAGAATGGCCTCTTCCTTGGCCATGTGTTGCTCCAGTTCGCTCTGCAACTGACGTAGCGCATCCGAAAGGCCGGCCGGCGCCTTCGGATGTTCGCGATGCACCGCCTCAACCTTACGCGAGAGTGCGATGAGCTCGGGCAGCGCGCGCCGGTGCGCCTCGTGGTAGCAGGCTTCGATGTGGTTGATCAGTTCGTCACTGTCCATCGCAGCCGGTGCCGCTGTTCCCGCTGTATCGGTGCCAAGCGCCTCCAATGCGCGCTCAAGGTCGTCGGGATCGACTCCGCGCCGGTGCGCGGCGCCATCGAGGGTGAGATCGCCATTGCAGCAGAAGTCGATCTTGAATTTGCGGAAAACGGCCGTGGCGCCAGGCAGCGTTGCGGCTATGTCGCCGACGGTGCGTTCCCATAGTTCTGGAACTGGGAATTGGGTGTTCATGACGAAGCTCCATGCATTTTCGACACAACGGCTTTGAAACTCCAGGCAGGCCCATTCGACGCGACGCAATGTTGCGAGGACGAAATCGTGCCAACCGTTGGACCATGAATTGCCCAGATAAAGGTCCGCGTCTTTGCGCTGGAACAAAGAGGGTCAAATGCAGTTCCCTGAAGGCCAAACCGCAGCGTTTCGGCGTGTTCCGGATGTCCGCATTCCTCAGAGGGAACTCTGTCAAATGATTTTCAAGACTGCGCCTTCCTTGATTGGCATGGATCGTTCATCTGGGGCGATAGCTGCCGTTTATCTGCCGATTG
This sequence comes from Mesorhizobium sp. B1-1-7, assembly GCF_006442705.1. Classification (NCBI taxonomy): domain Bacteria; kingdom Pseudomonadati; phylum Pseudomonadota; class Alphaproteobacteria; order Hyphomicrobiales; family Phyllobacteriaceae; genus Mesorhizobium; species Mesorhizobium sp. B1-1-7. Next base: position 271,293 of record NZ_VFWQ01000007.1, read on the forward strand.
CCCATCGAAAAGCACATAGTTGGACAGCCAGGGGACCATGTCCGAGTCCTCTGCGCATGACCGCCAACATCCCAAAGCAGATCAGCACGCTACCATGGCGTCTCGTTCAGGAAGCCTGAGTTCCACGGTGCGGCTGATTTCGGGTATTTGGCTCTATGACCATGGCAATTTCTTAAGTTCGAATCGTGCGGATCGACCTGGCGCGATCTGTCCGATGACTTCGGCGATCGAACAGAGTTTTCCGCCGCTTCAGCCGCAGGAGGCATGAGCCCAAGGTCCACCAGTGAGCGCGTCCGGTGCGCTTCATCCTGGCCGTCGGCCAACGAGGGGTATGATTGGCGCTGCGCCGATCAGTTCGAGACAGTAAGGCACGGCAGGAAAGACGGCGTTCAGGCACACGCCGATCGAAGCCGGCTTGCCTGGCAGGTTAATGATCAGCGAACGGCCGCGCACTCCCGCGGTCTGACGCGAAAGAATGGCAGTGCGGACTTGCCGCAAGCTGGCCTGCCGCATGAGTTCGCCAAAACCGGGAAGTTCCTTGGTGATGACCTGCTGCATCGCCTCTGGGGTAAGATCCCTCGGAGATGGACCGGTCCCTCCGGTCGTCAGGACAAGATCGGCGCCGCATTGGTCGCAAAGCTCGATGAGCACATTCCGGACACTTTCAACGCCGTCAGGGACTATGCGACGGATGAAGATGCACGGCGACGCCACGACACGTCGAAGCCAGCGCTCGATGGCAGGCCCGCCAAGATCTTCATAGTCGCCGCGGCTTGCACGGTCTGACACCGTAACGATTGCAATCTGGGTCATTTCTTCGTTCGAGATCCAACTTCAGATCGAAGCGGTCGCTTGCCATCCGGGCCTGGCACGGGCGTATCCATCGACGAGCGTGCCGGGCAGATCGAGGCACGAGAGGATGAAGCGAACAGCCTGGGGATCCTCCGCCTCGTCGACAAGCGCTCTATAGGTCCTCGACACCTCGATCATGTCGCACGTGTGCGGAGACAGGCGGATGCGCCGGACGCTTCTGGAGATGAGATCCGCGGGTGCCGGGCAGAAGGCCTGCACCTGGTTGGAGAGCGTCTGCACGCCGTTGATCGTGAGGAACTGCTGGTCGTCGAGCGTGTCGACAGCGAGACCGTCCGGGTCTTTCTCGCAGGTAAACTGGCACGAATCCTTGTGAAGGCCATGGATGCGCGCGTGATAGCATCGCCCGGAGAGCGCGAGCGGCAGCCGACCGAAGACGAAAATCTCGAATTCCGCGGCGGGACATGCGCCGGCCATGGCGCCGACGGCGGCGAGCGACAATTCCACGGGCGGGCATATCGTTTTGGCACCGCGCTGGATCAGGAACCGCGCGGAAGCTTCATTATAAACGTTCAGGAAAGGACCGGTCACGAAAGGCTTGCCGGAGCGCGACGGCAGGGCAGTGACATCGTTGATCTCGACCAGCCGCTCGTCGGTGCAGAGGTCCTCGATGCTTCTGCGCTCCCGAACGGTCGCCGGTGCTGCCAGTGTAGACAGCACCACTTCCTTCCCGGCACGCTCGAGGCGTTCGATGATTTCAGGCCATACAGGGTCGGAAAACGGCATCCGCTTGCCACAGACGACTTCGCCTATATGGACCCGGTCGATCGGAGCCTCGTCTGCGATCCTGCGGTAGAAGTCCGAGAGGCGGTCGGGCGGCCAATGGAAGAAGACCGGCCCAAGCGTCAACGCAATTGCGGACAAGGTGCTATCTCCACTTCTTGCTGTACGCTCCTGCCGTCTGCCGGGAACCTTCCGACTGGCCAGCAAGAATCCGATCGATCTCGATCGCGTCGCCGCCTTGCTCGACCGCGTCAACGGCCTTCCGGAAGGCGCGGACCACTTCCGTCACGTAACCTTTGCCGCGCTGGCGTCCTTCGATCTTCAAGGCGGTTACGCCGGCGGCCTTCAGCCCGGCAATCATTCCACCAGCGTTCAGGCTGACGGGATCCTCGAACAAATAGGAGGTCTTGCCGCCGGCCTTGAATTTGCCCTTGCACAAAGTGGGATAGCCCACTGGCTCGCCGGGCTCGTAGCGGTCGATCGTGAACCCTGAAAGCCGTGCCGCCGTGCCGTTAGGCTCGTCGTCGTAACTCACCATTTCGGGTGGCGAACAGACGCCATTCAGATTTGGCGATTTTCCCGTCGCGTATGAAGAGAGATAGCATCGGCCTTCGATCATCACGCAAAGGCCGCCGAACACGAATGCTTCCGTCTCCACGTCGATCGCGCGGTTGAGCGCCGCGATCTCCTGAACCGAAAGGACCCGCGGCAGCACGACGCGACGAACTCCGAAACTTTTCGCGTAGAATCCGATTGCTTCCGGCGTTGCTGCCGCAGCCTGTACCGACAGATGAAGACGAATTTGTTTATGGTTCTCGGCGACATGATCAAGGACGGCTATGTCCGCCGCGATGATGGCATTTGCGCCGCATTCGGCTGCGGTATCAGCTGCCTTTTTCCACAGGCCGACATCGTTGACACGCGCGAATGTGTTGATGGCGACGAGAACCTTGCTGCCGTGGTCATGCGCGAAGCGGACGCCCTCGGCCAGTTCTTCCCCGGAGAAGTTGAGCCCCGGGAAATTCCGGGCATTCGTTTCGTCGCGAAATCCGCAATAGACTGCGTCCGCGCCTGCCTGGACGGCTGCCCTCAATGTAGCGGGGGTTCCGGCCGGGCAGACAAGTTCCATGCGTCCGCTTGTCATGCCTCTGGCGCCTCGCGTCTGGAATTTCGATTGGCCATTTGGCGTGCGACGCTCAATGCGCCGAGAATGCCCGTATCGGCGAGACGAGCCGGGAAGCCACGCAGGCCGAGTAAGTCCGCGGGGCTAAGCTCGGCGTCCTCGATTGTGTTCCTCAACGCAAGCACCGCCTCCGTGCGGCCGCTGATCGAGATGATCCGGCTGAAGAAGAGCGCATCGCCATCCAGCGTGCCGTCGAGCAGGCTCAATAGTGTCAGAATAGGTCCCCTGATCTGGACGCTTGATGTCGCGGCCTCACTTTTCCTGACGACGCGAACGATCGAACGCTCTGCGTCCGGTACGACGGTAAATGCGAAGGCGAGGTCGACCGGGTCGATGAAGTAGCAAGCTGTTCGATGTTCGCCCAGGCGGTCGAACAATCGGGGCTGTCGCCTAGCCATCGAGCGCAACGATAGCGTCAGCAAAGGCCCGAGGGGAAGTCCGGCAAAAGGTGGGAAAAGATGACGAATGACCGCCGGCAATGTCGGTTCCGTGCTAATCGTCACCATTCAGTACATCCTATCCACATGAGACCGTTCAGCAGGTCTTTCCGGCCATCGACTGGCTGCGTCCGTCTGCCAGCAAGTCCGCGAAATTCGCACTGTTGGGACAGAAATCCTGATAGTGACTTTCGAAATCGAAGGCGGCCAAGTGGCCATGACACTGGCGGCGATGCTGGCAGGTGACGCAGATGCGTGACATGAAACGGTGCGCGGCTTCCAGCGATTGAAAGCTGTCAGGATCGATGTCAATCGAACGCATCGCGGAAGAAAGCAGGTCTTGCGAAGCGTAAGGTAGCCGCATGGCTTCGTCGAATTCGCTTCGTGACAAACCGATGCCATTCAGGATGCCTGTGCATTCATCCAAACCCATTGCCCAAAATTCTCTTGTCGCTGCCCTGCTCCGCCGGCGATCCGCGAGAAGGGAAATTACGGACCGCCAAGCTTCGACAGTTTCGCTAATGAGATTGCCTGCCATGTGAAATCCTTTTGCCTCGATCGCCTTCCTCGGAAATGATGTGAGAAGGGAAAATAGCGGGGGCGGATCGTTTGCTCTTTGCGCTAGCGCAAAGTTCTTCGTCAGCGCTGATGGCAAAATTGATCGCCGACGAACCGGTCGGGCCGGATTTCGCCATGCATCACCGTTGCCTTCCCCTGTTTTCAGATCTCGGCTCATTCCTTTCGTTCCTCGATCGGAACGGGCAGCTTCGTGAGGTTGGCGTGCCGGTTTCGACACGGCTCGAACTGACCGAGATACACAAGCGGGTGATTGCTTCGAAAGGCCCGGCGCTCCGCCTGACGGCGCCTGTCGACGATCGCGGCGTCAGGTCAGCCTTTCCCGTCGTCGCAAATCTTTTCGGCACCCGGGAACGTGTAGCCTGGGGCCTTGGCACCGACCTTCACGGTCTGGAGACCCTGGGCGCGCTCCTTGCGTGGATGAGATCGCCTCAGGCCCCACAGAACCTTCATCAGGCTCGACAGATGTTGCCTGCAGCGCGCGGTGCACTTGTGGCGCGGCCGAAGATAGTCTCCCCGCCTAGAGAGTGGCGAGATGCCGATCCGGATTTTTCGCTTCTTCCCGTCCAGACTTGTTGGCCGGGAGACGCCGGCCCCCTCATAACATGGCCAGTGGTCATTACTCGCCCGCCTGGCGAGGACGACCCGAGCACATACAATCTGGGCATATATCGGATGCAGGTGCTAGCCCGTGATCGTGCGATCATAAGATGGCTTCCCATGCGAGGCGGAGCAGCCCACCATCGCATATGGCAGGCGAGGGGTCTTGAGATGCCGGTGGCGGTCGTCATCGGGGCAGATCCCGCGACGTTGATCGCCTCGGTGATGCCGGCGCCTGAAGGCGTGTCGGAGCTGGCACTGTCCGGGATGATCAACAATCGCCGAGTCGGATTGGCGCCCTGCAAGAGCATCATGCTTCACGTGCCAACCAGTGCGGAAATCGTGCTTGAAGGTGCCGTCTCTTCAACGGAGACTGCGCTGGAGGGCCCTTTCGGCGATCACACGGGATATTACAACGCGCCGGAGCGATACCCCGTATTCAACCTCAAGCGCGTTCGCGTTCGCGACGGGGCAAATTACCTGACCACGTTCACCGGGCGCGCGCCCGACGAGCCCTCGGTTCTCGGCGAGGCACTGCTCGATGTGTACAAGCCACTCCTGCGCCAGCAGATACCGGAAATCGTTGATGTGTGGCTTCCGCCGGAAGCCTGCTCCTACAGGATTGCGGTCATCTCGATCGCCAAGAAGTATGCCGGACAGGCCAGGCGCGTGATGATGGGGTTCTGGTCCCTGCTGCCGCAGTTTTCGATGACCAAGATGGTCATCGTGGTGGATGACGATATCGACATTCGATCATGGCCGGACGTGATGTGGGCGGTCGCCACCCGGATGGATCCCTCGCGAGATCTGATGCAGGTGGATCGAACCCCTATCGATCAGCTCGATTTCGCGTCGCCGCTCGAAGGGCTTGGGGGAAAGATCGGCTTCGATGCGACGCGCAAAATTGGGTCCGAGACCTCTCGCGAATGGGGAAAGGTGCTGACGATGTCAACTCATATCGAGGAGCAGGTATCCCAACGATGGAACGAGTTTTTTTCCCAGACAATCGCTCAGAGGCAACAATGACCAAACGGTTGATAGTCGGTGTCACTGGTGCATCCGGCTCCGTGCTCGCGCTGGAAACCATTCGTCAACTGGTCAGGGCCGGGGTGGAGACACATCTCGTCGTCTCCAAGGGCGCGCGATTGGCCATCCCTCATGAGCTCGGCACCGATGGCCTTGCCCAACTGACCTCCCTCGCCAACCACGCTTATTCCTATCAGGACTTGGCCGCACCCATCGCCAGCGGCTCTTTCAGAACGGATGGCATGATCGTCGTTCCCTGTTCGATGCGGACCTTGGCGGCTATGGCACACGGTTTAGGCGACAACCTTCTCACCAGGGCCGCCGATGTCATCTTGAAGGAAAAGCGCCGGCTGGTCATCGTGCCGCGCGAGGCGCCGCTCCATGAAGGGCACCTCGACGCGATGCTGAGACTAGCACGGATGGGCGCAGTCATCGCACCTCCAGTACCGCCATTCTATGTCAAGCTGGCCTCGATTGAGGAAATGGTGGTCGAGATGGCTGCCCGGCTGATCGGCTGGGCGGGCGTCGACCCGGGCGACAAGCTCACGCGTTGGGGCGAAAAGAAAGTCGCCGCCGCGTGATCGTCCTGATTGATTGGCTCAACGTGCAAGGATAGCAATGAATTTGCAGACGTCGAAAGGCGCGACATATGACGTACGGAAACTTCCACCTGAAAGGAAGCAGTCCGCCGTATTGTCAATGTTCGACGGACTCAAACCCGGTCAGACATTCATGGTCGTTCTCGATTTTGATCCTGACAAGCTCAGGCGTCAGTTCGAAGCGTTCTTTGCCAGCGAACACATTTGGGTTTGCCTTAGCCCGGGGCCACCAGAATGGATGATCGAGATAGGAAGACCTCAACCTGCGCAATGATGTCGAGCTCTACGAAAAGAGGTCGCACACGCGATTGGCCTGATCTGGTCACCTCACGGCTCAGTTGGCGGTGACGGTGAGGACCCCCTTCATTCCAAGCTCATAGTGACCCGGTATCAGGCAAGCAAACTCGAACCTGCCGACGCTTGTGAAAGCCCAGACGATCTCGCCTCTTCCTTGGGAGCCAATGCGGATCGCATTGGGGTCGGCATGTTCCATGTCGGGAAGCCTATCCATCCCGGCCTTATGTTTCATCACTTGCTCATGAGTATCCATGACAAATTCGTGGTCATATTCGCCTTCATTGGTGAAGGCCAGACGCACCGTCTCGCCCCTTTTCACAGTGACTGAAACCGGATCGAACGCCATCGATCCATCTTCGTTCTCGACCATGCTTATCGCGATGGTCCGGTCTACTTTGGCCGCCATGTCCGGCTGACCGATAGTCATCAGCTCATGGCCGTTATGAGTGCCGGAATGCATTCCCGCCGCAAGCGCCGGTGCGGCGAAGAGGACCATGGCGACTGTTGGCATCATGCATTTCTTCATGCGATTTCTCCTTTGTGAAATGTGTTGAGTTTCACCCTGTCGGAGGTGCCTGCGGGCTTTGTTTGGACCGCGATCGGCGGAACTGGTTGGCAGGGTCGCCCGAAGCCTTCACCAGTTCTTGCTGCTGATCACCTATGGCCCCTCTGCACCGGAGATAAACTGAGTTGCCGCATCGAAAATGCACCCTCCTTTGCGGTGCTCGCGATATCGTCAAACAGGAGAGCGAGATCCATGTAGACGCTGCGGTCCCGTTCGGCTGCGCCCATTTCATCGAGATCCTGCAAGAAGAAGAGAATGGCTTCGATGCGCTCGCGCTGACTGCGGGCGTTGGCAAGATGCTCGCGTGCCGCGCGCCGGACTTCCAGAGCCGTAAATCGCGCCAGCGTCTCGTCGAGCCTGGAACGGCACTCACAATCGAGCCGGGCGTCCTTGATCAAATTTGCCAGCCTGCCGACAACGGCCATGTCAGCAAAGCGCCGGGAACCGTCGTCAATACTACTCAATGGAACGTTTTGTTTCATCTTCTTCGCTCCTAGGGCAGACATTTCGCAGCCGGTCGCAACGCGAACAGACGCCGCGCGCCTTGCCAGTCGGCAGACGCAGCCTCGAAAATTTCTTTGACTATAATCGACCATTTTGCAGCCTGTTTGCGCTGGAGCAAACACGCAGACCGATCACCGACAGTATTGCCTTCGAGTTGAGTTTTTTTCGACCGCCGATCATGCGGGTTGCGAAGCGGCACGAGGATGCTGTGTCAGCCATCCCCGCAGAGGAATTCTTGCATGGTTACAGAAGGGAGTGCGCTCACCTTGAATGCGCAGCAGAAGCGGACGTCGGCGCCGTTTCGGCCATTTTTTCTAATCGCTGGTCTGGACGCGATTGTAGGCGCGGCGGTCTGGTTGCCGTCAGCGTTCGGAATACAGGCCATCGGCCCGACCGGGATATCTCCCGGCGATTGGCATCGCGACGTGCTTCTTTTCGGGATGGTTCCAGCCATTTTGACTGGCTTTCTGTTGACGGCGCTGCCCCGATGGACAGGACGACACGCAGTCTCGCCACTTACCACGCGTCTGCTGGTTGCTCTATGGCTGTGCAGCCGGGGGACTTTCCTGTTTCTGTCGCATTCGGCCGGGCTTGCCCTCTCTGCGCTTCTGGTGCTGACGCTCTTCTTGATCGCGGCGGGACGGGTGATCGCGAGCCGCGACCGCCGCAACCTGAAGATACTGTTTCTGCTGCTTGTCTTTTGCGGTGGCAACATGCTCGCAGCAGCGTCCTACCAAGTAGAATTCGCGCTGCGGCTGGCCTTGGCTTCGATCATCGGCCTCATCATGATCATCGGAGGACGGGTGGTACCGGCTTTGACGGTGGCCTATGTCGAGAGCGCCGGCGGTCGGATACTCATCGATCGGTACGCCATCTTGGAGTGCGCGGCGGCGGTTGTGGCAGCGTGCGCCTTTGGTTTGTGGGTTGTCGCGCCGCAGACACAACTCACCGGCGTTGCCTGCGCGCTTGCCGCCTGCGGTCAGACCATGCGAGCCGCCCAATGGAACGGCTGGCGAAGCGCGGCCTCCGCGACGGTTCTTGCCCTTCACGTAGGATATGGCTGGGTCATCGTGGGTTTCGGACTTCTGGCGATCCACATTCTGGCACCGGAATGGCTGGGACAGGCGGCTGCGGTTCATGCATGGACAATCGGTGCCATCGGCACGATGGCCCTCGCTATTATGGCGAGCATGATCCGCAAGCACAGCCGCCGCGCCTTCGCGGCTTCGGCCCTGGCGACCGGTGCGTTCGTGGCGATGACGATTTGCTGCCTGTCGCGCCTTCTGGTCGACTTGCTGCCCAGCTACGGCGCCGCCTTAACCAGCCTTTCAAGCACCTTTTGGGTTATCGCCTTCGGTCTGTTTTTGGTGGCCTTTCGCGGAGTGCTCATACCGGACATGTGAGATGATGCCGGCTTACCAGAGCCAGAAAAGCAGAAACCAGCCGAGGTCGGTGACGATCATGGCCAACCCGACGAAGAATGTCGCGAGCACTCGTCGGCCATGTTCCCGGTTGTAGAGACCAGTCACCTGCCAACAAAGCACCCCGGACCAGATAGTCGCCAGCGCGATCATCGCGGCGCGCAGGGGGCCGACGAATGGAAGGTCGATGCCGTCCGAACGAAGCTGGCTGATCGTTAGCGCGGACAGGCCGAGAAAGACCCCAGCGCCGGCCAAGGGTATCAGGGCTTGGGCAAGGTGATGAAATCGGGCCGGCTGCCAGGGACCAAGGCTTCGTGTGGCAAGTGCCAGCATCGACGTCGTCAACGTGCCGCAGGCGATAGCCGTCGCAAGCACGTAGCCGACCAGCAGCGCCCCGTCGAGGAGCGTCATCACATCGCTCCTCTGAGGATAGTCGGTGAGCATCCACCAAGGCGCTGTGGCTTCAAGCGGCCAGATCACCCCGCCATCGACCAACCGCTCCGCTATCCACTGCTTGGCGGCGACGAACCAAGGACTGACAGACCATTGAAATGCGCCAACGGCCAGACCCATAAGGCCGAAGACGATCAGTACCGTCTCCCAGGGTTTGGCCGCTTTCCCGGCAACATGAACAATCTCATGGTTAGGCGAACGGCGAGCCAGACGGATTGCCCCGCGAAAACCGCTGCACCGTCCGCACATGTGACAGTCGGCGGCACCGCGCATGGTCCGGAACGGCACCAGCGGCGCGCAGTTGACAGCCCCGGGCTTGATCCTGGAGAGCTGGGACTGTTGCCAGAGCGGCGGATCTACGCGGAAATGCAGCGGAGCCAGCTTAGCCAGTAGGCCAAAGACACCGCTGACCGGACAGAGATAGCGGCACCACACACGCTTGTTGCGCCCGTAGAGATAGCCGATCACGGCGGCCGCCAACGTCGAGCCTCCGAGAATCAGGAGCGTTGGACGGGGGTACTGGTAGACGCTCGTCATCTGGCCGTACAATGTTGTGCAGGCGAAGGCGATCGTGGGCCAGCCGGGCCACATCATCCAGCGCGGGATCGCTCTCCCAAGTCCACGTCCGCTGACGAATTCGGTTATCGCTCCTTCCGGACAGAGAATACCACACCACATCCGTCCGACCAGCGCGGTGCTCAAGAGCACGAGCGGCCACCAGACACCCCAGAAGGCAAACTGGGCAAAGCGGGTGAAATCGCTCCACAAATAGGCCATGTCATCCGGAAGAGGCAGGAAGACGGGAACGACGAGCAGAATGGCGTAGATCAGCACGACGGACCATTGTGCGATCCGGATCGACCGTTGATTGCGCTGCAGCCAATCCCCGAGCCTCTGCCAGGCGTCGCTCGGCGGGACGGGCTGGACGTGTCGTTGTGGCGCGACCCGTATCGTCATGGCGCGCGTTCTGCGGGATGAGGCCGCGCTGATCGCAGCAGTGCGACGGCGGCGATCCAGTAAAGCGCGTAAACCAGGACCGCCATCAGTTCGGGGCGGGCGCGATAGCCTGTCATGGCGGCAACAATGCCGCCAAGCCTGCCCGTATCATCCAGAAGCCAGGACGTGTCCCACAGAGATCCGGATAGCGGCGGGATGAGTTCCAGCCCCATGGCGCGGTCAAGAGCAGCCATCATTAACGATGCGGCCAGCGCCAACAGAAGGATTTCCGTGACGCGGAAGAATATAGACCAGGGGAAGCGCCTGGCGGCCACCTGAATCAGCCAGTAGAACGCGGCGGCGAATGCAAACCCCGCGACGACGGCCGCAAGTGTTCCGGGCAGTGTCGTTTCGCTCGCCGAAGCCAAAAGGCCGTAGAGGAAAACAACCGTTTCACTGCCTTCCCGCATCACGGCGATGGCAGCCAGGAAGAAAAGACCCAACCAGTTGCGGCCAGTCAGCGCGCGCTCTGCGCCGCGTTCAAGTTCCTGCTTCAGCCTCCTGCCTTGCCTGTGCATCCAGACGACCATCTGCAGTATGAGCAAGGCGGCCAGTCCAGCCATGGCTATCTGAAAATAGTCTTCTCGGTCTCCTTCGAGCAGGCTCGCCAATGACAGGATGACCAAAGCCAGAACTGCGGCCCCGGCGATGCCTGCGGCGACGCCGGCCCAAAGGAAATATCGTCCGGTTGTGGCTCTCGCGCCAGCGTGATGCGTCAGCCATCCCTGCAGGATGCCGACGACCAGAAGTGCCTCCATGCTCTCGCGCCAAACCACGAAGGCGACCTGTCCGAAGAGAGCGGTCATTGGATCGCAGGCTCCTTGGCGATGAGCATGGCGGGCGGCATGCCGGGATGAAAATCGTCGAAGAAGCGATACTCGCCGGGACTGAGACGCTGGATGACGACGAAGGATGTCACGCCGGGTCCCAGCACCTTCTCCTTGCGCAGCTCAACGCTTTCGAACTCGACAGGGCTGGAGCCGGTATTGCGAAGCTCCAGTTTGAAGCGCGCGTTGGCCGGCACCTCGATTGATCGCGGCGTGATCGCGCCATCGCTGAGTTCGACGACGAAGCTCGGATATTCATCAGCGGATGCGGGGTGCGCGGTTGCCAGAAGGCAGATCGCGATGGCGACCTGTGTCGAATGGAGGAAGGCGGTCATTTCGGCTGTCTGTCCTGTTTTGTCGCTCTGCGTTGCGCTCAAGGAGCCGGAAGGTTGGCAACGCAGAATGAGCTACAAATTTCGAAGCGGGCAGCTGACCTAGGTCTAATAACCGCCCTTCTTGCCGACGCCGGCATAGGTGAATTCGTATTCGACGTGAAAGGTCTCGGGCCACGCTCCGACACCTGTCTCCTTGTCGACATGTCTTCCGAAATGCGAGGACGCGTCGGACCCTTCAGAGGCAACGCTAAGCTGAAGGCTGTATTTACCCGGTCCCATCAGCTTCACGTTGTCGCCATAATGCGGACCGTCGCTGGCCACCATGGGCATGAAAACGCCGCCCACCTTGTGATTGCCATCGAGCTTGGTCAGGACATATTCGATTCTAAGATTGGGGATCCAATCGCCTTCGGCAAAGCCATTGGCATTGTCACGCGTGGCATGGATATCGGCTTCCAGATGCATATCGGAATCGGCTGCGGGCCTCATGATGTGAGCTGGCTCCATCTCGATCGGCTGCAGATAGACGGCGGCAACCTCCATGCCGTTCATGAGTTTAGGTTCGCCAATGGGGTATTCCAGTGCGCAAGCTCCTGAAGCGGTTACCAGAAGAGCTGCGACGGATGAAAATAAGATCAACTGACGAGACATGACTGCTCCTTGCTATCGACGGCGACGCTCTTTGCCTTCGGCTGATATTTCCGGAGCAACGAAACCGGTTCCGACACATCCCGGAACCGGATCAGGTGAACCGACAAACATGATCACCATTGTCTACTTATTGAGGAGATCAGCCGCTTCTTTGCGCCTGCGCAAAGAACACAACGTTTTGTTGAAACGGGAGGCCGCCTCTGATGTCCGCCGATCGCGCCGGTTGTGAATGGTCCCTTGTTCATCCACAACTTGACGGGTGTTCTGCTGATCGCTGCTTCAAGAAGGTGCTGTGCAACCCAGCTGTCGCCGAACCAGAACAAGCGTCGGATCATCGGGGTAGGCCGTCACAGTAAAGCCCATATCGCGCTCGAGTTCGATCGCGGCGCGGTTTTCGCGGCTCTCGATCGACTCGATAGTGTCGAGGCCTAGCCCCTCAGCATATTTCGCGATGTATAAGAGCAACTCCCAGCTGACGCCCAGGTGTTTGTGATCTTCGCGAGTGCAGATCGCGACTTCTCCGTGCCGACGAGGCTGATCGCATGCCAACATCGCAACTGCGATCAGCAAGCCGTTCACCGAAAAGGCGAGGAAGTTGTGTATATCTGCATCGTCCGAACGCGTCATCGCGACGAGCCGCTCATGCGAGACCACCTTCAACCCGCCGAGAAAGCGAAACCGCAAATCTTCCGGCGTCACATGGGTAAAGAACTCTGCCAAAGTAGGCTCGTCTTCGGGCCGTGCGCGGCGCATCTCGAAGCGAAATCCAGTGCGTGTGGAAAGAGTGCCGTTGCTGTTCGTAGTCATGTGTCGCCTGCAATCTCGAGTTCTTTCGATAGGATGGAGCTCCGCTTCATCGCCGAAACAGTGGCAGCCGACGGCAGTCGCGTCTTTGATGCGCATCAAAGACGCGAGTGAAGTTAGGCCGCTCGGGCGAGAAATGTCGGCTCATTTTGATCGAGATCAATGCGGGTGACCGAGATCAAAGTGTCTTCGAAGATTCAGCAGTTTATCGAAGAGGTCGCGCCCAATGGCCGATGTCGTTTCCAGGCTAGTCAGGGAGTGCAACTTTACGCGCAGCAAAGGTGCGGACTTTCCCACCATCTGGCAGACCGTGTTGAAGATGCATCCGTACGTTGCAGGGCCACCGGTGCAGGAGTGGGATGAGCAAGGACCTATCCTCAAGGTTCCCCTGACAACAGGTCGCCATCTCATCTTTGGCGCTTCAGACTTTCGGCTTGATTGAATTCTGGCGAGGTTCTTTGTCCAAATCCGTTTTGATCGTCGCACGGCGCTGTTTGCGTGACTTATGACGCGATTCGAAAGAGGCGTACGCCAGCACCGCGAGGAAGGCAAAGACATCCAACACCAAGATGGTGATCGTCGAGCTGTCCGTTGGCACACCTGTTCTCCTTCCTCAACTGGTTGAGGTGACGGCAAGAGTGACGGACAGGCGTTGACTTGGATCAACCGAAAGCAGTGATTGCCGCGACTTTGGTCAATCAGACGACGAAGTCATCGGTATCTGGCCCGTCGGTAACGGGGTCGTATCCGCATTCGGCAGCCAGCCGAGAAGCGTCATGAATTACGACAATTTGGCCATGGACTTGAATGCCTGAGTTGCTCAGGCTGGACAATGCACGCGAAAAGGATTCTCGAGTTATGCCAAGTTCGGAGGCAATCAGCATCTTCTCAAACGGCAGGACCGCTTTGTCTGGAGTACGCTGCCTCTGTGACAGGGCCAAGAGGTAACACCCGACACGCTGTATCGCGGTCCTCAACTTGAGACTTTTGATCTGCCGAACCATACGTCGAAACTGTTGTGCGAGGCTTCCGATCACCGCCTGTGCCAGCAGGGGGTTCGTCTCCACGGCCGCCCGAAACGCCGCCGCATGAATCAACAGAAGGCGCGAAGGCTCAGGCACCCGAGCTTGCATGAGGTAGGGCGCCCCGGTCAAGACAGCGGCAGGGATAACGAGGTCCTGGGACCGAACGGCCTCGATCAGCACTTCTCGACCGTCGGCTGATCGTCCAAACAATTGCACGGATCCTGCCAGCACGATCAGCTGGAAGGTAGGCACATCGCCTTGCTCGAACAAAACGGTGCCTGAGGCTACACTGTGCACCACGGCGTTTCGTAGCAGGTCGGTGCGCATGGCTACGGACAGCGCCCGAAACAGCTGCAGCGCTTCCGGTGCCACTTCCTCATCCGTCATTCCATGCAACAGATTGTCCCCCCGATCGCGGCTCTCCCACACTGCCGCATCATTCGTGACAGAAGTCACAGCGGTCCTTGACCTAGATCAATGTCGCAGGGCGCCAGTTTGGCCATTTTGGCTTTGGGCGGACATGTTTCCGCTCCCATGGACCAACTGTCAAAGGGGCCGTCGACGATGCAAACGACTGTGTATCCGAAGTCCGGTCAAATCCTGGGTGCGAGCACGGCAGCATTCACGGTCTGCTTCGCCGTCTGGACCATCTTCTCCATCATCGGCATTCGCATGCGCCAGGAACTTGGCCTCAGCGAAACGCAATTCGGCTTGCTTGTCGGCACGCCAATTCTTACGGGCTCTCTCATTAGGGTCGTGCTGGGTATCTGGACGGACCGCTATGGCGGCCGGATCGTCTTCACGGCGAACATGCTCGCCGCCGCAGTTGCGACCTTTCTGCTGTCCTATGCTCACACCTATCCGCAAATGCTGGTGGCCGCCCTCGGCGTTGGTATAGCTGGCGGCTCTTTTGCAGTTGGTGTTGCGTATGTGTCCCGCTGGTTCCCGCCGGAAAGGCAAGGGACAGCACTTGGCATCTTTGGCGCCGGCAATGTCGGTGCCGCGGTCACCAAGTTCCTCGCTCCCTTCGTGCTCGTCGCCTTTGGATGGCAGGTCGTCGCACAAGTCTGGGCAGTAGCTCTCGTCGTCATGGCCGTCATCTTCTGGCTCACGACGGAGGACGATCCCATTATCGTCGAACGTCGGCGGTCCGGCATCAGGCCGAAAAGCGCCTGGCTCGAACTTGAACCCCTGAAGAATGTGCAGATCTGGCGCTTTGCACTCTATTATTTCTTCGTCTTCGGCGCCTTCGTCGCGCTCGCGCTCTGGCTGCCGCAATATCTCATCAACGTCTACGGCCTCGACATCAAGACGGCGGGCATGATTGCAGCCTTCTTCTCGGTGCCGGCGAGCCTCTTTCGGGCCTATGGCGGACACCTGTCCGACAGCTTTGGCGCGCGGCGCGTGCTCTACTGGACCTTCCTGGTCTCAGTCGTGGCGACCTTCGTCCTGTCCTATCCGCCGACCGACTACGTGGTCCACGGGCTCAAGGGTGCGACGTCCTTTCACCTGGAGATGAGCCTCGTCGGCTTCGTCATTACGATTTTTGTGCTGGGCTTCTTCATGGCCCTCGGCAAGGCTGCGGTCTACAAGCACATCCCGGTCTACTATCCCAAGCATGTGGGCTCGGTCGGCGGCCTCGTCGGGATGATCGGCGGCCTGGGCGGCTTCCTGCTGCCGATCCTGTTCGGTTTGCTGCTTGACCTCACCGGCCTGTGGACGAGCTGCTTCATGGCGCTCTTTGTGCTGGTTACTGGTGCACTCCTGTGGATGCACGTGGCCATCCGCCAGATGGAACGTGGAGTCGTCGGTGAAGCCCTCGCCAAGCTCCCGCCGTTCCCCGAAATGCAGGGCATGCCCAAGCCCGTGACAGGAGCCCGATCGGGTGATGCTCTCACGGACTGGCGTCCGGAGGACAAGGTATTCTGGGCTGAAAGCGGCCACCGCATCGCACGCCGCAACCTATGGCTTTCGATCCCGGCGCTTCTCCTTTCTTTTGCCATCTGGCAGGTATGGTCCGTCGTCGTCGCCAAGCTTCCGCTTGTGGGCTTCACCTTCACCACCGACCAGCTCTTCTGGCTTGCAGCTCTGCCCGGAATCTCGGGCGCGACGCTGCGCATCTTCTATTCCTTCATGGTGCCGATTTTCGGCGGCAGGCTCTGGACGACCCTAACGACCTGGTCGCTCCTCATCCCGGCGGTCGGGATCGGTTATGCAGTGCAGAATCCCGACACGCCCTATGTCGTGCTGTTGATGCTGGCGTTGCTTTGCGGCCTTGGCGGCGGCAACTTCGCCTCGTCCATGTCCAATATCTCCTTCTTCTTCCCGAAGGCGGAAAAGGGCAATGCACTTGCGCTCAATGCTGGCCTTGGCAATCTCGGCGTCAGCGTCGTCCAGTTCGTCGTGCCGCTCGCTATCACCGCCGGGATATTCGGCTGGTTCGGTGGCGATCCGGCCATGGTCAAGGGACCGACGGGCGAGGCGCCCTTATGGCTGCAGAATGCCGGCTTCGTATTCGTGCCGTTTATTGCGATTTCGGCTTTCGCAGCCTGGTTCGGCATGAACGACATCGCTTCGGCCAAAGCATCCTTCACTGAGCAGGCTGTGATCTTCCAGCGCCGGCACAATTGGATCATGTGCTGGCTCTACACAGGAACATTTGGGTCTTTCATCGGCTATTCGGCCGGGTTCCCGCTGCTCACGAAAATGTTGTTCCCAGACGTCAACGCACTTCAGTTCGCCTTTCTCGGCCCGCTTGTCGGAGCCCTGTCGCGCTCGGGCACCGGGTGGCTTGCGGACAAGTACGGAGGCGCGCGTGTCACCTTCTGGGTCTTCGTCCTAATGATTGCGGGTGCAGCAGGGGTTTTGTGGTTCATCGGCATCAAGGATCAACCTGGTGCATTCCTTGGCTTCTTTGCCGCGTTCCTGCTGCTGTTCTTCGCCACCGGTGTCGGCAATGCCTCCACGTTCCAGATGATCCCGGTGATCATGGCCAAGGAGATGGGCCGTTTGATGCCCATGGCAGATGCAGAGACGCGCCGTCGGCAGGCGGAGAAGGAGTCCGCTGCCATCACCGGCTTTACGTCAGCGATCGCAGCCTTCGGCGCCTTCTTCATCCCGAAGAGCTATGGCAGTTCGATCGCCTTGACGGGCGGGCCGAGTGCCGCGCTCTGGGGGTTCTTGATCTTCTACGTCAGCTGCCTCGTCATCACTTGGGCCGTCTACACTCGCAAGGGCGGCCTTCTTCACGACATCGAGCGTGCCAAGCGTGGCGCATCCGTCCAACCGGCCGCAGCCGAATAATCAAAGGCAAAAGCAATGTCGCATTTTCTCGACCGGCTAACCTTCTTCCGCAAGACCGTCGACAGTTTCTCCGACGGCCACGGCATCGTCACCAACGAGGATCGCGCATGGGAAGACGGCTACCGCAAGCGCTGGCAGCACGACAAGATCGTGCGCTCCACCCATGGTGTGAATTGCACCGGCTCCTGTTCCTGGAAGATCTACGTCAAGGGCGGCATCGTCACCTGGGAGACGCAACAGACCGACTATCCGCGCACGCGGCCCGATCTGCCCAACCATGAACCGCGCGGCTGCGCGCGCGGTGCCTCATATAGCTGGTATCTTTATTCCGGCGCGCGGGTGAAATATCCGATGATCCGCGGGCGATTGCTGAAGCTTTGGCGGGCTGCGCGCGCCACGATGCCGCCCGTTGCCGCATGGGCCTCGATCGTCAAGGATGACGCTCGGCGGCAATCCTACATCTCGATCCGCGGCCACGGCGGCTTCGTACGTGCCACCTGGGACGAGGTGAACGAACTCATCGCAGCGGCCAATGCCTATACAGTAAAGGCTCACGGTCCCGACCGTGTCATCGGCTTCTCGCCGATCCCGGCCATGTCGATGGTCTCATATGCAGCAGGCTCCCGCTACCTGTCGCTGATGGGTGGCGTATGCATGTCATTCTACGACTGGTATTGTGATCTGCCGCCGGCGAGCCCCCAGACCTGGGGCGAGCAGACCGACGTTCCTGAAAGCGCCGACTGGTACAATGCCGGCTTCATCATCGTCTGGGGCTCCAACGTCCCGCAAACACGGACCCCCGATGCGCACTTCTATACCGAAGTGCGTTACAAGGGCACGAAAAGTGCGGTCGTCAGCCCGGACTACGCCGAGGCGACCAAATTTGCCGATATCTGGCTCAACCCGAAGCAGGGGACTGACGCTGCACTGGCACTGGCCATGGGCCACGTCATTCTTCGCGAATATTACCTGGATCGCACGGTTCCGTATTTCGACGACTATGCCCGCAAATACACCGACTTGCCGTTCCTGGTTCGCCTCACGGAACGCGATGGTCGGTTCGTTCCGGAACGGCTCTTGCGGGCTTCTGAGATCGCTGGTGGTCTGGGCGAGAGCAACAATCCGGAATGGAAGACAGTCGCGATCGACGAGACTACGGACAAACTCGTCTCGCCGCGTGGGTCGATCGGCTATCGCTGGGGCGAGGGCGCCAAATGGAATCTTGAGGAGAAGGACGGCGAAGGCCGGAGCGTTCGGCTCAGGCTGACGCTTGCTGGCAAGAAAACCGAGATTGCAGCTGTCGATTTCCCCTACTTCGGCGGTCGCGCGACCGAGCATTTTGTCTCGACCGATCACGGTGAGATCCTCACGCGCAATCTTCCGATCCGGCGGATCAAGCTGAGCGATGGCTCCAAGGTGGCAGTTGCCACCGTGCACGATCTGATGATGGCCAATTATGGTGTCGATCGTGGCTTTGGCGGCGAACACGCGGCCAAGAGTTATGACGAGGACGTGCCGTTCACGCCCGCCTGGGCCGAGCGCATTACCGGGGTTAAGCGCGATGCGATCATCACGGTTGCCCGTGAATTTGCCACCAACGCTGAGAAGACCAATGGGCGCTCGATGGTGATCCTCGGCGCCGGTGTCAACCACTGGTACCACATGGACATGACTTACCGGGGGATCATCAATCTCCTGGTCTTTTGTGGCGCCATCGGCCAGTCAGGCGGTGGCTGGTCGCATTATGTCGGGCAGGAGAAGCTGCGACCGCAGACAGGCTGGACACCGCTTGCGTTCGCGCTCGATTGGAGCCGGCCACCCCGGCACATGAACTCGACGTCGTTCTTCTATGCGCAGACCGACCAGTGGCGCTACGAGACCCTGACGGCTGCCGAAATACTTTCGC
Source organism: Mesorhizobium sp. B1-1-7 (assembly GCF_006442705.1). Lineage (NCBI taxonomy): Bacteria > Pseudomonadati > Pseudomonadota > Alphaproteobacteria > Hyphomicrobiales > Phyllobacteriaceae > Mesorhizobium > Mesorhizobium sp. B1-1-7. The sequence goes on from NZ_VFWQ01000007.1 coordinate 290,394, forward strand.
CGACCGCGCCCGAGGGTGACTGGAACAAGAGCTTCATCGACTACAATGTCCGCGCTGAGCGTATGGGCTGGTTGCCCTCGGCGCCCCAGCTGAAGCAGAATCCGCTGACAATCGCGGCCAAAGCCAAGGCCGCGGGCCTCGAGCCGAAGGACTATGTCGCCAAGGCGCTGAAATCCGGCGAACTGGAACTCTCCTGCCATGACCCCGACGATCCCGCCAATTGGCCGCGCAACATGTTCGTCTGGCGTTCGAACCTGCTCGGTTCATCCGGCAAGGGACATGAATATTTCCTCAAGCACCTGCTCGGAACAACACACGGTGTGATGGGTAAGGACCTCGGCCCGGAAGGGGCGGTCCGCAACACCGAAGTCGTCTGGCATGAAACGGCGCCGCAGGGAAAGCTCGACCTTCTGGTCACGCTCGACTTCCGCATGTCGACTACCTGCGTCTACTCCGACATCGTACTGCCGACAGCCACCTGGTACGAGAAGAACGACCTCAATACGTCCGACATGCATCCCTTCATCCATCCGCTGTCAGCCGCGGTCGATCCTGCCTGGGAGTCGCGTTCCGACTGGGAGATTTACAAGGGCCTCGCCAAAGCTTTCTCGGAAGTGTCCCCAGAGGTGCTGGGCGTCGAGCAGGATGTGGTTCTCACTCCGATCCAGCATGACAGCCCTGCCGAAATGGCCCAGGCCCTCGACGTGAAGGACTGGAAGCTTGGCGAAGTCGAGCCAATCCCGGGCAAGACGATGCCGTCAGTGGCGCTCGTCACCCGCGATTACCCCAATCTCTATGCTCAGTTCACAGCGCTGGGACCGCTGATGACGAAAATTGGGAACGGGGGCAAAGGTATCGCCTGGAACACCGAGCACGAAGTCGAGGCGCTCGGAGCGCTTAACGGCGTGCATATCGAGGGTTCGACCAAAGGCTTGCCGAAGATCGAGACCGACATTGACGCAGCCGAGGTCATTCTCATGCTGGCGCCGGAGACGAATGGCGAGGTGGCGATCAAGGCGTGGGAAGCCTTGTCGGAGATCACCGGCCGTGAGCATGCACACCTTGCTTTGCCGAAGGAAGACGAGAAGATCCGCTTTCGCGATATCCAGGCACAGCCGCGCAAGATCATCTCTTCGCCGACATGGTCCGGCATCGAAAGCGAGAAAGTTTGCTACAACGCAGGCTATACCAACGTCCACGAATTGATCCCGTGGCGGACATTGACCGGCCGCCAGCAGCTCTACCAGGATCACCTCTGGATGCGGGCTTTCGGTGAGGGGCTCGTCACCTGGAAGCCGCCAGTCGATCTCAAGACGATCCCGGGTATCAAGGATGTCCGTCCCAACGGGCACAAGGAAATTGTCCTCAACTTCATCACGCCCCACCAGAAATGGGGCATCCATTCCACCTATTCTGACAATCTTCTGATGCTGACGCTCAACCGCGGCGGCCCGGTGGTGTGGATCTCCGAGACCGACGCAAAGGCCGCCGGCCTGGTCGACAACGACTGGGTCGAGGTCTTCAACATCAACGGCGCACTCACCGCACGTGCCGTCGTCTCCCAACGGGTCAAGCCGGGCATGATGATGATGTATCACGCCCAGGAAAAGATCGTGAACACACCGGGATCGGAGATGACCGGCCACCGCGGCGGCATCCACAACTCGGTCACCCGAACGGTGCTGAAACCCACCCACATGATCGGCGGCTACGCGCAGCAGTCCTACGGGTTCAACTATTACGGCACCGTAGGTTCCAACCGCGATGAGTTCATCGTCGTCCGCAAGATGGCCAATGTCGATTGGCTCGAAGGGCCGCTCGAATCCGACGCGCCGAAGGAGGCTGCAGAATGAAAATCCGCGCTCAGATTGCGATGGTGCTGAACCTCGATAAATGCATCGGGTGTCACACTTGCTCCGTCACTTGCAAGAACGTTTGGACCAACCGGGAAGGCGTCGAGTATGCCTGGTTCAACAATGTCGAGACCAAGCCCGGTGTCGGCTATCCCAAGGAATGGGAAAACCAGAAGAAATGGAATGGTGGATGGCGGCGCAAGAACAACGGCCGCATCGAGCCGAAGATGGGCGCCAAATGGCGTATCCTTGCCAACATCTTCGCAAACCCCGATCTGCCGGAGATCGACGACTACTACGAGCCATTCACTTTTGACTATCAGCACCTGCACACGGCGAAAGAATCGAAGGCTTTCCCCACGGCCCGCCCGCGGTCGGCGATCACCGGCGAGCGCATGGAGAAGATCGAGTGGGGTCCGAACTGGGAGGAGATCCTCGGCGGCGAGTTCGAGAAGCGTTCAAAGGATGTGAACTTCGAGGGCGTCCAGAAGGACATCTACGGCCAGTTCGAGAACACCTTCATGATGTATCTGCCTCGGTTGTGCGAGCACTGCCTCAATCCGACCTGCGCGGCAGTCTGCCCCTCGGGCGCCATCTACAAACGCGAGGAAGACGGCATCGTCCTGATCGACCAGGACAAATGCCGGGGATGGCGCATGTGTGTCTCCGGCTGCCCATACAAGAAGATCTACTACAACTGGTCGTCCGGCAAATCGGAGAAGTGCATCTTCTGCTATCCCCGCATCGAGGCGGGGCAGCCGACGGTTTGTTCCGAAACCTGCGTTGGGCGCATTCGCTATCTCGGCGTAATCCTCTACGACGCGGACCGTATCGAGGCGGCTGCCAGCACTCCCGATGAGAAGGACCTCTATCAGGCGCAGCTCGACGTTTTCCTCAATCCGAACGACCCGGCCGTCATCGCCCAAGCTCGCGCCGACGGGATTCCCGACAACTGGCTGGAAGCAGCCAAATTGTCGCCCGTCTGGAAAATGGCGATGGAATGGAAAATTGCCTTCCCGCTTCATCCGGAATACCGCACCCTGCCGATGGTCTGGTATGTGCCGCCACTCTCACCCATCCAGTCAGCGGCGGCCGCAGGCAAAATGGGCATCGATGGCGACATGCCTGACGTGCGCAGCCTGCGCATCCCGCTCCGATATCTCGCCAATCTGCTGACGGCGGGCAAGGAGGAGCCTGTCGCTCTCGCGCTCGAGCGCATGCTGGCGATGCGCAGCTACATGCGGGCAAAGACGATTGACGGTCGCCTCGACGAGTCGATCGCGGCGCGGGTCGGCCTGACGGGAACGGCCATCGACGAAATGTACAAGGTGATGGCAATCGCGAATTACGAGGATCGTTTCGTCATCCCGACGGCACACCGTGAGTGGAGCGAGGACGCTCAGGGCATGCGCGGCTCCTGCGGCTTCTCCTTTGGAAACGGCTGCTCGAGCGGCTCCACCGAGACGAACCTCTTTGGCACCAAGCAGACCAAGCGACCAACCAATCCGATGGAGATCGCATGATGATCAACCCGGTCTCGAACAGGACCTTCAGGGCGCTCTCTGCGCTCCTTGCCTATCCAACGGAGGACCTTTCCTCGGCGATCCCTGAAATCACTGCGGCGATCGAGGCCGAGGGCCTGGTGTCGGACGAAGCAAGAGAGCAATTGCGTCCTCTGCTCGTCGATCTAGACACCCTCGATCTGTACGATCTCCAAGAGCGTTACGTCGAGCTGTTCGACAAGACGCGTCGTCACTCTCTGCATCTCTTCGAGCACATACACGGCGAAAGCCGCGACCGCGGCCAGGCGATGGTCGATCTAGTCGAACATTATAGGCGGGGCGGGCTTCTGATCGCGGCAAACGAACTGCCCGATTTCATCCCGCTTTTGCTGGAGTTTCTGTCCGCTCGTCCGCTCGATGAGGCGCGGGGCCTGCTCAATGAAACCGCTCATATCTTCTCGCTGCTTGAGGAAAGGCTGGCGAAGCGAAACGGAGGCTATGCTGGCGTGTTCGCAGCCATACGCTCGATCGTCAGCGAGACCGCAGTGATTGTGGGTGCTGTCGAAATCGACGACGAGCCCGACGACTTGGCGGCTATCGATGCTGCCTGGGAAGAAACCGCCGTCACTTTCGGCCCTGGAAATGCGACCGACGGTTGTTCCGTCGACAGGTTGAAAATCCAGATGCGCGCCGCGAACCGCGACGCGCGGCACAACGTGGCCTGACCGGGAGGCAAGCGATGTCCAACACAATTAACGACGCGCTTTTTGGCTGGTATCCCTATTTCTGCCTGACCGTCTTCCTGCTTGGGAGCCTGATCCGTTTCGACCGCGAGCAGTATACCTGGAAGACAGGTTCCTCCCAGCTTCTGCGACGGCGGCAGCTCCGCTGGGGTTCCAATCTCTTCCATATGGGTATCCTGGCGATCTTCGGCGGGCATTTCGTTGGCCTGTTAACGCCGATCTGGGTATTTGACACGCTCGGCATCTCCCACAGCTTCAAGCAGGGTCTCGCTATCACGGTCGGCGGCATCGCCGGCGTCGCCTGTTTTATCGGCATCGCGCTTCTCGCTCATCGTCGGCTGTTCGATGCCCGCATCCGCAACACGTCCGCTCCCGGCGACATCGCCATTCTGTTGTTGCTCTGGCTGCAACTCACCCTTGGCCTTTCCACCATCTTCGTCTCGCTCGGTCACATGGATGGCCACGAGATGGTGAAATTCATGAATTGGGCTCAGGGCATTCTCACCTTGCAACCAGCGGCCGCAGGGTATGTCGCCGACGTCAACCCGATCTTCAAGGCGCATCTCCTGTTGGGTATGACCATCTTCCTCGTCTTCCCGTTCACGAGGCTGGTTCACGTATGGAGTGCGCCGATCTGGTATCTCGGGCGCCCCGGCTACCAGGTGGTGCGCACGCGCTTTGCAGGGCGGCGGGCACCCGCGCCCATGCCCACGGTCCGGTCGTCCGAACCGGTGCGGGCCGTTGCTGTTCCCGTCCCCCAGCCTGTGGAGTAAATCATGACCGCTCTTATCATCGATCACGCGGCCAGCCGGGCACCGTCCTCCGAACATCCGCACGAGCATGGTCCTGCGGCACGCGACACGGCTCCATCGCGCGAACGCGTTGCTATGCCACCCGTGACTGTCAACGGGGTGACGGTATCGCGCAAGGCGATTGCCGGCGAAGTGCAGAACTTTCCCGCTCGCAATCCCGGCGAGGGGTGGAAAGCAGCCACGCGCGCGCTGGTCATTCGCGAATTGCTCCTGCAGGAAGCACGGCGTCTCGATGTCGACGTTGAGCAGAAGACAGACGAGGACGGTCGTCGAGAGACAGTGGAAGACGCGCAGGTGCGTGGCCTCATAGAGCGCGAAGTCCGTGTGCCAGAGGCGAACGAGGAGATGCTGCGTCGCTTTTATGAAAACAACCTTCGCCGTTTCGTGACGCCGTCGCTCTACGAGGCCGATCACATTCTCATCGGTGCCCGCCGCGATGAAGGCGAAGCCTTCGCCGCTGCGCGAGAAAAGATGCTGTCGCTCAGATCGGCTCTGGCAACCGCACCGGAGCGTTTCGCGGCACTGGCCCGGGACTGCTCGGATTGTCCGTCGGGCGCAATCGGCGGCAGCCTTGGTCAGATCGGGCCGGGCGACACGACGCCGGAATTCGAAGCCGCCCTGATTGATCTCGTCCCCGGTGAGATCTCCTCTCCGGTGGAGACCCGCTACGGCGTCCACCTTATTCGCCTGACGCGGCGCATCGACGGCCGCCAGCTCCCGTTCGATGTGGTGCGGGAGCGCATCGCCGCCTATTTGACCGAGCATGTCTATCGGCAAGCCACGGCGCAATACGTCTCTCTGCTTGTTGGTCAGGCGGATATCAGCGGAATCGACATCGACGGTTCATCTTCGCCGTTAGTGCAGTGAGGATGACGCGATGCTCGGAAACCTCATAGCCTCGCTGGAAGATCCTAGAGTTGCCATGGGTCTTGTCGAAGCGTTCGACGAGCCCGTCTTGTTGACCCGTCTGGCTGCCGCTGCTGAGGCGTCCGGTCGTTTGCCGGCCGAGATCGTCGGCTCGGCCGTTCGCAATTTCCTGGACACCGCATCGGACGATCATTGGACGCAACTCATCGGTCTCATGAATCGCGCGAAGGATCCTGGCCTCGCGGCGATGCGCGCAATTCTCGAAAAGTCCCTGCCAGCGGCGAAGGCTGTCTGACGATGGGTGCACTACGCAACAACTGCTTCCGCTCAGGCGCGCAGATAATGTCGTTTGAAACGGCTCGAGCCGTCGCCGTCGCACTTGCTGAACCGCTCAACAGGCGGGAAGACGTGCCGTTGGCGCATGCGGTCGGACGCATCCTGGCAGCGACGATCAAAGCTCCGTGTGCCCTTCCGCCATTCGATCAGGCGGCGATGGATGGATATGCCTGTCGCCTGTCGGGCAAGAAGGGCGTGTCTTTGGTTCTGCCTGTTGCTGGGCGCACGTGCGCTGGCGACAAACCGAACGTGCTGGCACCGGGGACAGCCCATCGTGTTATGACTGGTGCGGCATTGCCAGGCGGCGCGGACACAGTCGTTATGCAGGAGCATGCAACCCGCAGGGGCGATATCGTGCAAATCGGGCTCGACATCGAAGCCGGTGCCCACATTCGACGGGTTGGCGAGGACGTAAAGAAGGGCACGACTATCCTTCGGCCAGGCCGCGTAATCGGCTGGACAGAAGTTGCGCTGCTAAGCGCGCTCGGCATTGCGACGGTTTCGGTTGCCCGTCCCCTGCGGATCGTGGTGCTCGCGACCGGTAGCGAGCTCTGCGATGCAGGCGAACCGCTTCCACCTGGCGCCATTTACGACAGCAACGGCCCCATGCTTGGCGCGCTGTTGTCGGCGCCGAACACGCATGTCACGTCCCTAACCGTTCGTGACGACCTGGCTGCCATTACACACGCGCTCGAAAGCATCGCGGGAACGGCCGACCTTATCATCGTCACCGCCGGTATGTCGGTCGGCGAAGAAGATCATGTGCGCGATGCCGTGGTACGTGCCGGGGGCGGCCTCGACATTGTCAAGGTGGCGATGAAGCCCGGCAAGCCGCTGGCGTTCGGCACGCTTGCAGGCGCGTATTTCATAGGCCTGCCCGGCAACCCGCAAGCCGCAGCGTTCGGCGCGCTCGCCTTCGTGCGCCCGATGATAAAAGCCCTTCTCGGTCAAGCTCCAGCGAACCGCGTCACGGCCGAAACAAACTTCACGCATCCCCGCAGGCCGGATCGCACGGAACTGCTGCCGGTCCGCTTGAACGTCGAGCAGGGTCGCTTGACCGCACACCGCAGCGGGCCGGATGGCTCGCACAGAATGATGCCGTTGATATTCGCGGATGCCGTTGCCGTTGTGCCTGGAGCATCAACGCCTGTCGAAGTTGGCACACCCCTCGAAGTGCTTCCGTTTGACCAGCTGTGGTTCGACGTTAACTGACGCAAATTGTTACGGGAAGGAAACTCTCGCATGCAGACCGGCCGCCTTGGTTATCCAATCACAGCGATCGTTTATTCAGACGGTCCCAAGTTCGAAGCTTTCTTGCAGGAATTCACCGCTGCCAGGGCTAAGCAAGGCATGCGATTGGCCGGCCTCATCCAGCGTAGTGAGCCCAAGCCAGGTCGCCTGAAATGCGATATGTATCTTCGGAACCTCGCCACAGGTGAGCTTCACGCGATATCAGATGATCGAGGTCCTCAAGCACGGGGCTGCGTTTTGAATACCGATCGGCTGCTCCGCGCCTGCACGGCGGCCGAAGCGCAGTTGTCAAGCCAAACCGCCTTGCTGGTCCTCTGCAAATTCGGAAAGACCGAGGTCGAAGGCGGCGGTTTTAGATCGCTGATCGCCAGGGCGCTCGAGCTATCCGTTCCCGTCCTGATCGGTGTTCCCCTCATCAACTTATTGCCGTTCCGCGAATTCTCAGAGGGGCTCGCACGAGAAATGGACCTGTCCGAGATCGTATCCAATCCGCTTACGGCAGGGGATCGTCTGCTGTCGTATTGGTCGCCCGTCAGCGAAACGATGACAGAGGTTGCGTGAATTCCGCGTCATCGGATAGTCCCATTGCCTACCGCTTCCGTCCGACGGGAATGCGGTGCTTCGGTCGGGACTTGACGCCAAGCGAGGGCCTCACGCTGGCTTGTGCCAAACACGAACTCCATGACGTCGGTTTGGCCGAGTCGTTCGCTAGTTCGCGGTCTGCCCCTCCAAGCCTTATGTGACGCCCAGATAGCGATCAGGCTTGTGATTGATGGCAATGATCATGTTGACGATCGCTGCGCCAAGGATCGACAGCACCAGATGATCGGGCGTCAGGACGAACAAGGCGGCGCCGAGGATTCCGAGATCAACGGCAAGCTGGAAGTAGCCAGCCCTAATCCCCAAGGTCTCCTGGAGAAAGATGGCCAGGATATTGATGCCGCCAAGACCAGTACGGTGGCGAAAGAGAATCAAAAGGCCCGTCCCGCACAGGCCACCGCCCACCACGGCTGCGTAGGTGGGGTCTAGTAGGGAAAACTCGACCCAGCGCGCCGATAATCGTGACAGCAAGGAAACGAGGCTGATGGCGACAAACGTCCGGACTGTGAAACGCCAGCCCATTCGCTTTATCGCGAGATAGTAGAAGGGCAGGTTGATAAGAGAAAATGCTACCCAGAACTGCATGCCGGTGGCGTATTGCAGTAGAAGGGCCATTCCGGCCATTCCGCCGACCAGAAGCGTCGCCTTAGCGTAGATCACCGTGCCGAGTGCGACGAAGAGCGTCCCCAGGAACAATGCCAACGCATCCTCATGGAGGCCGTGTCTATCGTGCTCTCGGTGTTCCATTGCCAGCCTCGCTTGCGGACAGGAGCGGTTTTCCAAATCTGTGCTGAAGAATTGGACCTACTGTTCCTGCGCCCATGTCGAAACGATCGTGGCCATCTGTACCGACAAATGGCGTGCGATCTTTGCGCGGGCGCAAACCAGATCACGCGGAGCCCAGCTATGCGCAGGAACTTGCATCACCGGAACATGCAGCCACACCAGGGCACATGACGGCAACAGTTTGGAGACATCCGGCGAACCTATGCGTGGACACGGCAGTTCAACCGGCAATAGACCGAACTTCCCGACAGAAAGGACGCGCTTGGCCTCCTGGTGGCGTTCTTGGCGTCGGCCTTGAGCTTACGCTTGGCATAGAGCGCCGCGATCTCGGCCGCCGTCGCGAAATCCTCACTACTGTCCCGCATCTAATACTGCTTGCCGCGGGGATGAGCCACCTGCCATCCCCCGGTCCCGGTTCGTACGCCGGAAAGCTCGTGGGCGGCGGGGCCGGAGGCGCGTCGTCTAGCGCGCGCTTCGCGGCGTGTTACCATTCGGGTCAGCGCTCGAGGGGTTTTTAAGAGGCTCTCCCAGCGCCTGAACACCTCGTCTTGATGCACAAGGCAGTAGCTGCCGTTATTGTCCCGGCCGAACCTGGTCATACCCCTCTAGACCTCTTTTCATCTCAGTTTCCTCCGGCGTTCCCTCGGTGACCCAGCCCGCCGCGGGCTTGTCGCCGCGCACCGTGAAGCCGGGCACCCATTGCCGCTGCGGTTTGCCGTCCGGCCCGATGGACCACCGGACCACGTCCGGCCACTTCTTCGGTTTCGGCCCCTCACCGGTCAGCGGGATCGGTGCCTTTTGCGCGCGAGGACGTGGCATGAGGCCACCGTGTTTAGGCGGAGCTGGCTTGCGCAGCATTGAGAATCTCCTTTCGTGAATGTCCTTGAGAGCCGCGACCTGCTCGGCCGTCGGCTGTATGGACCATGACGGGAGCATCTCGAGCCCGACACGCTCGACGAGATATTCATCGACGGCGGTTACGGCCATGGCGTCGGCTTTCGTCACGAGCCCGCCATGACGCCATTCCAGCCACTCGACGCATAACGCCTCGTCCGGCGGCAGCCTGAACCCTGGGTTGACGTTCTCTTTCCCCGGCATGCACGAGCCGCAGTGCCTGGCCGCATGGGAGGCGCCGAAGGCTGGCTGCGTCGTCTCCAACAGCAGTTCGAGGCCCGCTCCCAGCACGATCCATGTCCGCTGCTCCCGCGTTAGCCACGGGAACTTCCCACGGTCCCAATGGTCGTGGATTGCCCGGACGGCAGCGGTGCGCAGCCTGTCCAACTTCTCGGCTGGGATCTGGCGAGCGCCCCTGGCTTCTGCATTGAAACCGTATTGATAGCTGGTCTGCCGAGCCACGCCGAGCTCGCCGGCGATGCGATGGGAATCCCATCCGCTGCGCTTGAGGCGGTCCCGGACATCGACGAAGTGATCTCGGGCTTTCTGGTGCGAGGCGGTCTTACGCCCTCGCGACCAAGAGCGAGCAGGACGAGCAGAAGGGCTTCGGCAACCTGCTGAAAGGGACGTTCGGCATGTTCCGCAATCCCACGGCACACGAGGCACGGATAAACTGGACGATGTCGAAGGAAGACGCCGAAGACTTGCTGTCGCTTGTTTCGTTGATTCACCGTCGCCTGGACGCTGCCAGCATGCCTCCGCGGAGCTGATTGAAGGCGGTTGGCCTCTCCCTATTCGCCTGAGTCCGGGCGTCGCTTTCGACGTTCGCGCCACGCGCGATCTTCTCTTCGTAGGAGTGACTGTTTATGCCTTGCACGCACGTTCTTAACCGCGCGTCCGACCTTGGCGATATCGGCCCGCAGCCGATCTGGGGAAGCGCCCAAAGTCTCAGCTATGGATTCCGCCGTGGTGTTTTCCCGCATGAATTCGCGAGAAACCACCGCCATCTCGGGTCCAACGGGAAATATGCTGCGGTGGATATCGATGTGGTTACCCACGATTTCCAATTGGAATGGATTGTCCAGAGCCCGGATGAAATGAACCGGCGTAGGCTGATCCCCGTGCCATAAATCGTAGAGAGCGGATCGATGCAGCAAAGTCACATCATCGCCAACGTGGTGTGCCGTCTTTGCGTGCACATACCTTTCTTGGAAGAATCTAGTAACAGCAGACCAGTCTGTGAAGTAGACGCCATCCTGCATCCCTGGCAACGAAAAAGGCAGCGAATTCAGTATGCAAGGGGTGACCTCCTTGTTCGCAACCTCAGGGCCAAATTCCTCGGTTAGGATATCCGGATATTGCCGAAGGGCACCTGCGAGGCGCCGGAGCTGGCGCGCGTTGGAGCGGTTTTCGAGTGCGAAGTAATATGCCTGTACGGGGTTTCGGCCCGAGAGGCTGCGATTCTTACACTCAAACAGAAAAACACGGTCGCCCCAGACAAGGACGGCATCGAATTCATATACCTCTCCCTGGCGTTTGACCTTAAAGCCCCGGCAATCCATTCCGCGATCAGTGAAAAACTTGCGTACGCTGGTCTCGAAAGCGGCTCCCTTGCGTGACAGCTGCTCGCGCAGTCTGGAGAGGTTTGAGAGGACAACGCTGACAATATGGGTGGCGAGAACGGCCGGAGCGAAGAGAATAAGCTTGCCGCTGGAGGTCGTTACCAGCGGACAGTCATACATGTCACGGCTGGTCCGTCCCAAGGACACATGCCCGAGAAAGATCCGTGTCGCCTCCGCAGAGAGCCCCACCTGCTGCAATCTGGCGGACAGCTCGGCCTCTTCGATAAGGATTACGCCAGCAGGGCTACTGTCGAAGCGCTCCTCCGCCAGGCCTTTCAGGAATGCGTAGCCACGCAGCCATTCGACCAAGCGGAGTTTGCCCGGCCGAGCAAGATCCTCGACCACCGCGTAGCCTAATATTGCGGACAACGATACGGCCGAATGAGCCTCCTCGGCCGACACGTAAGCATCTGGAAGCAGAGGAGCAGGGCCGGCGATGCCGCGTAATCCCTGACGCATTCGCGTTTCAAAGGACATCTCCAGGAATGTCTGCACCAGACGGTCCTGCAGCCGTTCGTTGGCGATGAAATCCCACAGCCACGTTTCCGTCGGGCCTGTGTCGATTACGCGCTGAATATTGTCGGGCAGCCCCTTTGGACGGGCCTCGCCCGTCAGTTCGGTCCACTCCGTCTCTAGAAATCTGCGGTGTTCCTCCGTGCGTTCCCACCGACCCCAGCAGATACCAAGGACTTCGGTGGAGCCCGCCTTGTAGATGGTTTCCTCATCCGCAGGTTCGAAATCTGGCACGACGAGCAGGCCATTCTTGTCGAACCAATCGTTGGTATACCCTTCCATCAACAGGGTGCTGGTCAGAGTCTTGACGATCGCGTCGGAGGCTGCATCAGGCGAAAAGTCGTTGCCATCGTCGTCCTTCAGGAGAACGCCTGCCATGGCCTCAAGGGTTTCTCCCTGGCGTATGGCTGCAGCGGCGCGCTTATTTACGTCCTTATACTGAGCGTTTGCGCGCTGTAGGTAGGCGGCTACCCTAACGTCTGGCAGCAACTTCGATACCTCAGCGCGAGCGAGCAATGTGAGAATGCCACGATAGCCATCCTCGATCGTCCGAAACGTCGCGCGGACGCTCTCAAAGCAAGACAGCGCGTCGTCTCCCAAGCGTTCCTTGAGATATGCGGCCAGTCCGTCGAGCAGCTGGTCTCGTAGCTTCTCGCGTTTCGGGTCTGGATATCTGAGAACTAACCGCCCGCATCGCCTTACGTGGCCCAGCAGTTCACCGGCGAGCGCTTTATCGAACTCGATCGCGTCCAGGTGAGTCTTAAGCTTTTGCCACGACAAGTCGTCGAGGGCGTCTTTGATCTCGCCTTCGCTAAGTTGCTTTTCCATGTGACTTATCTGCGGCTTGAATGCGCCGGAGTCCTTTTCAACCAAATGGGCTGCAATCTCTGAGCGCAGATCTGGTGTTTTCGCAAGGGCACGTGCGACATTCAGTTGAGAACTCTACACGGCTCACCGTGAAAATTATTCGTTTAGCTACTGAATGAGCCGATTAGAGTGCCCAGCGGGCTCTTGGGAAACTGTCATGATCATCGACCAGAAGCATCCCATCTCTTGGTCCCTCGTCGAGCGCGGCGCCCACGGCCGGAAAGTGATGACGGATCCCGCAATCACAAAACCATTCCTCTATCACATGCTGGAATGGCGTTACGCCAAGCTGATTTTCGAAACTAACAAACTGCGGCTCTCGCCCGTTCGAAGTTGGCGGGACCCCTATGAGCGGTGGTGGTGCGATCGTCTGTTCAATCGCCCCGGTCCCTTGGACGGATTTCAACCGTACGGCTCATGTTGGACCACAGGTGCACATGACGAACCGCGTTGGCGGATGGCAGGCTTTGGTCCCGACAAGGAAACTCCTATTGTCCGAATCCGCTGTCGGGTGGACGTGATGGTGAACGCGGCCAAAAGCCTCATCGAGAACAGCGCCGGTTCCGCTTTTCTGGGCCGCGTCCAGTATCGTGGCGAGAGAACTCTTGTTCGTCTGGCTCAGTCGGTCGCAGAAGGATCGAAGAAAGAAGTTACCCGGATGGCCGCGACCATGCTGTTGCAAAAGCGGCGTGCCTTCAAGTTCGAAGACGAGGTGAGACTCCTTTGGCTGGACAAGCAGGCACCGAGAGAGGGTGTCTATGTCGACATCGAGGCGAAGACGTTCATCAATCAAGTGATGATTACACCTCACGCAAGCTCCGCTGAAACGGCGAACATCAAACGAGAGATGAAGCCTTTTGGCGTGCCTTGCCTCGCATCTGGTGTGTTGAAGTCGCCGCGTTAGGCCGGTCCGCGAATCCTTGTGCCTCAGGCAGTTCGGTCCCATTTATATCGGGGTCGAAACCGGGATTTTAACGCATGGGCGGATGCTATGGTGAGGTACGCGGAAGTTCGAAGATTGAGACCTATCTCAAATATGTCCATCAGGTCGAACGCTCCGATAACCGAGCGCTTCCGACTTGGTGCACCCGCCGGGCGGGCCGCCTCAACCGAGTAGGTCGGCCGCGACTTCGAGCGTGTTGCGGAACGACGTCTCGATATGGTGTTCCATCGCTTGCGCTGCCCCCTCGGCGTCATGGCGCTTGAGCGCGTCGAGGATGGCCTCGTGCTGCTCGATCGTCTGTTCGCCATAGCCGGGCTTGGGAATGGCGAGGTAACGGCCGCGATCCATCTGCGCCTTGGAGATGTCGACGGCGCGCCAGATCATCGGCAGGCCGCAGATCTCGGCGATGGTGCGGTGGAAGACATCGTCGAGTTGTATCGCGGTGGCATATCGGCCGCGCGATATGGCAAGCCGATGCGCCGCCATATTGTCTTCAAGCAGTTCGGCCGATGCCGATGTCAGCTTGACGGCCGCGCGCCGCGCGCTCTCCATCTCCAGCGCCCGACGGATGACATAGGCTTCTTCCAGGTCGGCGCGGCTGATCGGCGCGACATAGGTGCCGGTCTGCGCCAGGATCTTGACGAGACCCTCGTCGCTGATGCGCTTGACGGCTTCCCGCACCGGAGTGCGTGAGACGCCGAGGGCTTCGGCGATCGCCACCTCGTTGATCACTTCCCCCGGCTTCATCTGCCCGACGACGATCAGGTTGCGGATCTTCTGATAGATCTGATCGCGGAGCGGGAGAGCCCGATTGAGGGTCGAAGGATCCAGGTCCATGGCAAATCCGTGGCTTCGTTCACCGGAAATGATCAGATTATACTAGAATGTAAATCGCGCTGCATCCAATGCGAGCCGTGGTTCGTCGACGATGGAAGGGGTTGCGCAGTCGCAATAGTCGCTATCCGCAGTGAGGAATTCGACCCGCAAGGGAAGGCTTGCACCGAGCCGCATGCCGATAGGCGAGCACTCCGGCCGAAGGCGGAGCGCGCTCAGCCGGGCCGGCCTTCTCCGTCTTCCGCGGCGACTTGCGTGATTTGGCTGCTTAGCCGGGTCTGGCGGATCCAGGATGCTGCCGACGAGGATCGCATCCGCGAGGTCCGCGCTGCGGGCATTCAATCAAAGAACCCGGCGTCCTCTTCCTTGAGGTATTTCTTCGCGCCCGCGGCATCGATGTCGAGGCCCAATCCGGGGGCCTCGAGCAGGTCGATCATCGAGTCCTTCACGATCTGCGTCGGCAGGCCAACAACGATATCCTCCCACCAGGGGTCGGAGGCGCTGGGATATTCGAAGGCGATGTAGTTGGCGGGCAGTGTGGCGCAGACGTTGATCAGCGCGCCGAGGCCCAGCAGACCGTTTGCCGTGCCATGCGGCGCCATCATGATCGAATGCATGTAAGCATGCTCGGCCACCCATTTGAGCTCGGCAATGCCGCCGATATCGGCGGGGTCCGGGCCGATGACGCGGACCGCCTGTGTTTCAATCAGTTCCTTGAAATTATGACGCAGGTAGATCTGCTCTCCCGTGTGGATGGGGGTGGAAGTGGATGTCGTGAGTTCGCGATAGGCCTGCGGATTGACCCATGGCACGTAGTCGCCCGTCAGCATGTCCTCGAGCCACATCAGATTGTATTTCTCCACCGCCTGCGCGAAGCGGATTGCGTCCGGCAGGAACCAGCCGGGGCCGCAATCCAGCGCCAGCGAGACCTTGTCGCCGAGCACCTCCTTCATGGCGATGACGCATTCGACCATGTGCGCCATGCCGCGCTCGCTGATCTGCCCCTGGTCCATTGCGCCGTGATAGGTCGGCGGTTGGCGCACGCCATAGTGGAAGTCGGGCACGCTGGTCTTCATGTTGGAGTGGAAGGAGATGCCTTGCTTGACCATGAAGAAGTTTTCCGGCCGCTCCATCATCCATTTGACGTCGGCCGCGTAGTCTTCGGGTCGGTCGCCCGTTCGCTTCTTGCGGATCGAACCATTGTAGACCCGCACCTTGTCGCGCACCTTACCGCCGAGCAGCTTGTAGACCGGAACGCCTGCCGCCTTGCCGGCGATGTCCCAGAGCGCGTGCTCGATGGCGCTGACGGCGGCGCCGTAGGGCTTGAACGAACCGCGCTGGCGGATCTTCAGCATGCAGCGTTCGACATCGGTCGGGTCTTCACCAATCAGCGCCTCACGAAAATGCAGGACCCAGGGTTTGAGATAGGGCTTGGTGTACTCTGCCTCGCCCAGGCCATAGAGGCCTTCATCGGTCACGATGCGGACGATGGGATGTTTGCCGATGACGGCGCACCGGAGATCGGTGATCTTCATGACGTCCTCTATTTCACCGACGAGAAGGCGGTTGGCGCGAGAAACTGGCTGGAAATATTGGCCAGGATCGGGCCATCGCGCTCGGACTCGTCGCGGACCTTGAGCCATGCCGGATCGGTGGTGAAGGCCTTCCATTTCACTTCGCGCTCGGCAAGGGATTCCCAGGCGACGAAATAGGTCAGTCGATTGCTGCTTTCGCCGACCACCGTGGTGAAGAAGCCGGCCTGGCGGATGCCGTGCTTATCCCACAGCGCCAAGGTATGGTCGTTGAAACGCTTGAGCAGCGCCGGCAGCTGGCCCGGCAGGCAGTCGTAAATGCGAAGTTCGTAGATCATGGTCGATCCTTGTGTTCACCTCTCCCTCCTGGAAGAGGTGTAGAGTCAGCTCCAGGTCCGATCCCAGGAATATTCGTCATCCCAGTGATCGGTCGGCTGCCAGATGCCTTTGACGCCTTCCTGCAGGTGCTGGCTGATGACTTCGTCGACCACGTCGTCGATGCCCAGCCCCGGTTTGTCCGGCACGGCGATGAACCCGTCCTTGACCAGCGGCTTGGGCAAGCCCGTGACGATATCGTCCCACCAGTCCACTTCGACGCTGTGATATTCGAGCGCCATGAAGTTTTCCGTCGCCACCGCGACATGCGCGGCGGCCATCGCGGCGATCGGGCTTTCCGCCATGTGGATGGCCATCGCGACGCCATGGTCCTGCGCCGCGTCGCCGATCTTCTTGGTCTCGAGGATGCCGCCCGAGGTCAGCAGGTCCGGATGGATGACCGAGATGCCCGCCTTGAGCAGCGGCTCGAAGCCTTCCTTGAGGTAGATATCCTCGCCCGTGCAGATCGGCACCGAAGTCGCCTGCTGCAGCTGCCGATACTGCTCGGTGTACTGCCAGGGGATCACGTCCTCGAGCCAGGCTGGGGCGTATTTCTCGATCCGCCGGGCGAGACGGATGCCGTCCTGCAGCGAGATGTGGCCGACATGGTCGATGGCGAGCGGGATTTCGTAGCCGATCACCTCGCGGACCTCGTGGATATATCGGTCGAGCAAGTCGATGCCCTTTTCGGTGAAATGGAGGCCGGTGAAGGGATGCGGCACGTTCTGCGCGTCATAGGCGGCGTTGCGCGCCCGGCGCTCGTCCAGCGTGCGTGCCCGGCCGCGAGCGGCATGCCCGCGGAAACCCTCGAGCACGCCGGCCGGCGCGACTACCGCGCCTGGGATGTGGGAGATCTGCGTCAGCCCGAGGTCCATCTTGAGGAAGGTGAAACCGAGATCCATCCGCGCCTTGAGCCGCTTGCCGGTCTCGGTGCCACTGGGCTTCTCCGCGTCTGTATCGCAATAGACACGCACCTTGTCGCGGAACCGTCCCCCGAGCATCTGGTAGATCGGCACGCCATAGGCCTTGCCGGCAAGGTCCCAAAGCGCGATCTCGACCGCCGAGACACCGCCACCCTGCCGCCCGTGGCCGCCAAATTGCTTGATGCGGCGGAACAAACGGTCGATGTCGCAGGGGTTCTCGCCCAGCAGCCGGCTCTTGAGCATCAGCGCATAGGTCGCGCTGGCGCCGTCGCGCACTTCGCCCAGGCCGACAATGCCCTGATTGGTGTAGATCTTGATGAGCGCGGAAGTGAACGGCGCGCCGACGATCTCGGCGACGCGCAGGTCGGTGATGCGCAGGTCGGAGGGTTTGGAGTTCGTGTTGACCCGATTGAGAGCCTCGCCGGCTCCGTCCGTCTTTGGCATGACTTGTCCTCGTTCTGGTCGGGGCTTGTCGCCCCAAACGCTGGCAGGCATGGAGCCTTGCTAGCTCAGCTCAATCTCATGGGCCTGCAGATAGTCGCGGTTCATCTCGACACCGAGACCAGGCTTCGCCGTCAGCTTGAGGCTGCCGTTCGAAACGTCGAGCGGTCTGTCGATGAGATGATCGTATTTGCCCAGGTTCCACTCCGACGTTTCGAGCTTGTAGAAATTGGGAACGGTCATCATCACCTGCGCTCCCGCAACCACGTTGATCGGGCCCGCGGCGTCATGTGGCGAGACCGGGATGTAGTAGGCCTCGCAGAGGGCTGAAATCTTCTTGAGCTCGGTAATACCGCCGGTCCAGGTGACGTCCGGCATGATGTAGTCGGCGAGCCTGTTCTCGAGAACCGGCACGAAATCCCATTTCGTGTGGCCGCGCTCGCCCCACGAGATAGCCGCACTGACCTTCTCACGCACCTGCTTGAGGGCGTTCAGGCTCTCGGGCGGACAAGGCTCCTCGAACCAGTCGATCTGGCCGGCTTCCTCGAGGCTCCGGCAGAGGCGAATGGCGGTGGGGACATCGAAGCGGCCATGCGCATCGATGAGGATGTCGACGTCAGGGCCTGCCGTTTCGCGGATGAGCGCCGTAAGTTCGGCCGCTTCGCGCTCGTCCTTGCGGGTCATGCTGCCGTCGAGATAGCCGTCCCGCTGTTCACGCGCCAAGCCATCGGCGGTGCGACCTTGGTGGGGGAAAGGATCGAACTTGAGCCCGGTATGTCCGGATTCGACGATGTCCAAGATTTCGCGGACCACAGTCTCCTTGCTCGTGAACTTGGCCTGGTTGGGATGGGTATAAAGCGCGATTTCATCACGCACCGGCCCGCCCAGCAACTCGTAGATCGGTTTGCCCAAGACTTTGCCCCGGATGTCCCATAGCGCTATGTCGATGGCGCTCACGCATTCGACGGCGGCGCCGCGGCTTCCCATGTAAGTGAAGCTGCGGAAAATCTTGTGCCAGAGATGCTCGATACGCGCTGGATCCTCACCTGTCATGGCGACACCGATCTGCCGCAGGATCGTGCAAAGAGCGCGGTTGGCGAGCCTAGTCGTGGTGGTGATTTCTCCCCAGCCGCTTACCCCTTCGTCGGTAGTCACCTCGACGAACAGGTACTCTCCCCAATAGGAAGCATCGGACTTGACCAGCCACGGCCGAACGCTGGTGATTTTCATCTCAACTCCCTTTGTCTGAAATGTCGGGGCACGGCGTTCTGGACTTGACCTCTCGTCCTAGCCGGCCCGAGCGGCGTTGCGCGCACGCATCTGTTCGAGAACATGCCGGCCGGAACCCTCGACATGGCGGGAGACGAGTTCGGCCGCCTTGTCGGCTTCTCCCGCTTTCACCAGCGCAATGAGTTCGCGGTGCTCGCGCATGATTGCGGCCCGCCGCGCGAGCGTGAAATTGAAACGCCTGCTCACGGCTCGCAGCACTTCGCGATGCTTCCACCAAAGCTCGGCGGCATGGCGGTTGTAATGCCGTTGGTACATCACGGTGTGGAAGGCGGTATCCAACTCGCTGTGCCTGAACGTGTCGGCGAAGTTGTTCTCTTCGATCAAGCCCTGGAGACGTTCGAGTTCGGCGATGTCCTCACCGGTGGCCATATTCACGAACCATCGCGTCAGAGCCGGCTCGATCAAGACACCGATCTCGTAGATATCGCGGACGAAATCCTGATCTATGGGTCGCACACGCGCCCCGCGGTTGGCGACAAAGGTGACAAAGCCCTCCCCACGCAACAGCTGCAACGCCTCGCGCACGGGATTGGTCGAGGTCCCGTGGCGCCGGGCGAGATCGGTCACCACTAGCCGCTCGTTGGCGGCGAGCCGTCCCTCGATGATGTCTTCCCTGATCCGCTCGTAAAGCGAGGCGCCCTCGCTGGAAGCCCCGATGGGATCGATCCCATCGGGTGGCATGGCTTTGAAATCATCTATTTCGGCCAAGGCCGGCTCCTCAGGTCAATACACACTTTGCCCGATATCACACACGGCTTTCACAAACAATGTACGATCCTGTGCGTTGACAGACAATCAACGATCTGAAAACGTACTAAATGGTCGAGAGGGTACACCCGTTCCGAAAAAGGGCGTCCTCGCGATCGCAGGGCGGAGAACCAGGGAGGATACCTATGACGAGGATTACGCTCGGCAGTGCGGTTCTGCGCGGCACTGTCGTCGGTGTTTTGACGGCATCGCTGATGTCTACATCGGCGCTTGGTGCGCCGCCGGTCGACCTGAGCAAGTGGTCGCCGGAGTATGTGCGCTCGATTGCAGGCACACAGGAGTTCGACACCGCCGCCGATTGCGGCAAGGTCACTCCGCTCGACTACAAGGGACGACTGACGTTCTGGTATCAGGGCGTCTTCGAGGGCGACCCCGATCTCCTGCGCCAGTACTACAAGGATTTCTTCGCCACCTTCCGCAAGACCTATCCGAACATCCAGCTTGAGGATCAGGCGCTCACCTATAACGATCTCCTGGACAAGTTCCGCACGGCGCTCCTTGGCAATGCAGCGCCAATGGCGGTCCGCTTGCAGATCCTGGGTGGCACCGAGTTCGCCTCGAAGGGCTATCTGCAGCCGCTCAAGCCCGAGGATGTCGGATATTCGACCGAGGATTTCTGGCCCGGCGCCATGAAAGCCGTGACCTGGGACGGCGTGACCTACGGCATCCCAACCAACAATGAAACCATGGCGTTCATCTGGAATGCCGACATTTTCAAGCGCGCGGGTCTCGATCCGGACAAGGCTCCGGCAACCTGGGACGACGTCGTGAAGTACTCCAAGCAGATCCACGACAAGCTCGGCATCGCCGGTTACGGCCTCGTGGCGCGCAAGAATGCCGGCAATACCCCGTACCGCTTCATGCCTCAGTTGTGGGCCTATGGCGGCGGCGTATTCGACGAAACCTCGCCGAACCCGACCTATAAGCAGATCGAACTCGACAGCCCGCAGAGCAAGGCCGCGCTGCAAGCCTCTTACGACATGTATGTCCGCGACAAGTCGGTTCCGGTTTCGGCGCTCACCAACCAGCAGGCCGACAACCAGCCGCTGTTCCTCGCCGGCCAGCTTGGCATGATGATCTCGCACCCGTCCGATTACAATGTCATGCTCGATCTGCAGGCGAAGGCGACAGGCGCCGACAAGGACAAGGCGCAGACCGTCATCGACAACATGCGCTACGGGCTGATCCCGACCGGCCCCGACGGCAAGCGCGCCGTCGTGTTCGGCGGCTCGAACATCCACATCCTGAAGCCCGAATATGTCGAGGGCGGCAAGGTCGACGAACCGGCCGCGAAGGCCATCATCTGCATGTGGACCAGTCCCGAATGGTCACTGAAAATGGCCTATGCGGGTTCGAACCCGGGCAACCTTAACGGCTTCAAGACCAAATGGATGAAGGAGCGTCTGGACAGCATCAAGTTCCTCGACGTCACGACCTCCATGCTGCCATACGGCATCCCATTCCCGGCGCTGCCGCAATCTCCCGAGATCATGAACATCATCGTCCCGGACATGCTCCAAAATGCCCTCACCGGAGCAATGACCGTCGACCAGGCAGCCGACGACGCGGCCAAGAAGGTGAAAGACCTGATGGGCGGCGGACTCTAGCCGAAGCCTGACCTGCGATCTTACCGGTTGCGCTTAGAGCGCAACCGGTTCTTTCCGAAAACAAGGGCCCGCCAAAGTGACGATCGTGACCGGCAAGACCGGGACTCGCGGGAGATTGCGACCCCTGCTGCGCAAGATTTGGGAGCATCGCGCTGACTACGCGTACGTGCTTCCCGCGATTGCCGTCATGCTGATCGTCATCGCCTATCCGATCTACTACACGATCGAGCTTTCGTTCTTCAACACGCCGCCTGGCCTGCAGCTCCGCGACAAGATCTTCATCGGCGTCGACAACTACACCGCCATCCTCACCAGCTCGGTGTTCTGGAAGGTCACCTCGAACACCCTTATCTGGACACTGGCATCCACCTTCCTCTCCTTTGTCCTGGGATTTGGCTGCGCGCTGGCCCTCCATCGCGACTTCATCGGCCGGGGGGTGCTGCGCGCCATCCTGATCATTCCCTGGGTCATCAGCGCCGTCGCCGCATCCTACATCTGGAAGTGGATCTACCATTCGGACTTTGGGATCATCGGCGCGGTGCTGGTCGGCCTCGGATGGGCCGACCGGCCGCCGAATTTCATCGACAGCGTCAGCACGGTGCTGCCCTCCCTGATCGTCGTCAATATCTGGCGGGAGTTCCCGTTCGCCATGATCATGATGATGGCCGGTCTGCAGACCGTCCCGGACCAGTTGCTGCGCGCTGCAAAGGTCGACGGAGCCAACGCATGGCAGCGCTTCTGGCACGTCACCTTCCCGCACCTTAGAAACGTCTCGACGGTGACGATCCTTCTGCTGGCAGTCGCCAACTTCAATTCCTTCATCATCCCCTGGATCATGACTGGCGGCGGGCCGTCGAACGCGTCGCACATCTGGATCACGCACATTTATGAGCTTGCCTTCGGCCGGCAGCGCTGGGGCGTCGCATCGGCCTACTCGGTGCTTCTGTTCTTCATTCTGATGACGCTCGGCTACTTTTACGTTCGCGCGCTAAGCGGAAACGACCGGAAGGATGAGAGCGCATGAGCACGATTGCCGAGACAGCCGCTCGAGGCCAGACCCGTCGCCGCATACGCGTTGACGGATGGCGGTGGAGCGGGCGCATCTTCCTCGTGTTCATGCTGCTCTACACCGCATTGCCGATGATCTGGATGCTGATCACCTCGATCAAATCCGGCTTTGCCGCGATGCAATTCCCGCCGCAATGGTGGCCGGACGAGCCTACTCTCGCCAGCTACCAGAAGCTGCTCGATCCGCAGAACAGTGTCGGCCAGGACTTCCTCCGCTTCTTCTGGAACAGCCTTTACGTCTCCACTGCCACGACCGTCCTTTCGGTGATCGTGGCGGTTCCCGCGGCCTACGCCTTTTCGCGCTTCACCTTCCCGGGCCGGAACTTCCTGTTCTTCGCCGTCTTGCTTCGCAACATGTTCCCCGCGGTGATCTTTCTGGTGCCGCTCTTCATCCTGATGCGCGCGATCGGGCTGGTGAACACGCATGGCTCGCTCATCCTCACCTACCTCACATTCGGACTGCCGCTGGCGATCTGGCTGCTCAAGGGCTTCTACGACAACATCCCGGTGCAGCTCGAGCAGGCGGCGCGTATTGACGGAGCGACGCGGTTACAGGCCTTCATCCTGATCGTGATGCCACTCTCGGCACCAGGGATCATCGCCACGGCGATCTATTCCTTCATCGGCGCGTGGAACGAGTACATCTACGCCTATACCTTCCTCTCCAAGAACGAGCAGTTGACCCTGCCGGTCGGCATCCAGCGCTTCTTCTCGGAGAACACGACCGACTTTCCGGGTCTGATGGCGGCCAGCTTCATGATGAGTGTGCCCGTCGTGGTGCTGTTCCTCGTCCTGCAACGATACTTCGTACGCGCCCTCACAGAAGGCGCCGTCAAGCACTAGGGAGTTGCCGATGGCCCATGTGGTCCTCAAAGATCTCGTCAAGACCTATGGCAGCTTCAAAGCCGTCAACGATGTTTCGCTGACGGTGAATGACGGCGAGTTCGTTGCACTCGTCGGCCCCTCAGGCTGCGGCAAGACGACCACGCTCAATCTCGTCGCCGGGCTGATCCCGATCACATCCGGCGACATCATCATCGGGGACCGGGTGGTCAACGATCTCGACCCCAAGGACCGGGACATCGCGATGGTGTTCCAGAACTACGCGCTCTACCCGCAGAAATCGGTCTACAAGAACCTGGCGTTCCCGCTGCAGATGCGCAGGCTGCCCAAGGACGAGATCGACAAGAAGGTCAAGGAAGCGGCACGCGTGCTCGACATGACGCAGCTACTCGAGCGCAAGCCGCGCGAACTTTCAGGCGGGCAACAGCAGCGCGTGGCTTTGGGCCGCGCCCTCGTTCGAGATCCGGCGGTGTTCCTGATGGACGAACCGCTCTCCAACCTCGACGCCAAGCTGCGCGTGCAGATGCGGTCGGAGATCAAGCGCTTCCACCAGGATCTCAAGGCGACGATCGTCTATGTGACGCACGACCAGCTCGAGGCCGTGACCATGGCAGACAGGATGGCGGTGATGAACGGCGGATACCTGCAACAATACGATTCACCGGCGCAGGTTTTCGCACATCCAGCCAATATGTTCGTCGCGAGCTTCGTTGGCAGCCCTGCGATGAGCCTTATTCCACTACAGGCATCGACGGCCAATGGCGACACCGTCCTTTCGAGCGCTGAAGGCTGGAGCCTTGAGCTGTCGCAACCCAACGCGCGCAAGGTCCAGGGAGCGACTAGCAGGAAGGTCGTTCTCGGTGCGCGACACTCGACCATCAAGCTGCACAAGAGCGCGGTCCACGGAGCCATCCCGGCCAAGGCCTATACGGTGGAACCAACCGGAGACATCACCTTCGTGCAGGCGTTTCTCTCCGGTGCCATCGTCAACATCAGCGTGTCGCCCAACATCGCCGTCACACCCGACGAGCAGATCTGGCTCGAGTTCGATCAGGAGCGCATTCACCTGTTCGATGGCGAAACGGAGATGGCCCTCGAGGGCAACTGAGAGAGGGCGGGTTCACTGGGTGGGCTGCATTGGGGGTGGGCTGGATGACCGAGAAGTTTAAGATCACCGCGATCAAGCCCTATCCAGTGTGGGTGGGGACCCGCAACCAGATGCTGGTCAAGGTCGAGACCGACCAGGGCATCTTCGGCTGGGGTGAGAGCGGCTTGAGCGGTCGCGAGAAGGCAGTGGCCGGCGCGATCGAGCACTATCGCGAGTTTCTCATCGGCCGCGATCCGATGCAGGTCGGGCGGATCTGGCAGGAGGTTTATCGCAGCCAGTACTTCGAAGGCGGCCGCGTTCTGCAGGCAGCGATTTCCGCGATCGACATCGCCCTTCATGACATCAAGGGCAAGGCGCTGGGGGTGCCGGTCTACGAGTTGCTGGGCGGCAAGCAGCGCGACCGCATCCCCACCTTCGCCTCGACTGGCGACGAGGCGGAGGGCGATGTTGCCATCGAGCGGGCCCACGAACTGTGCGCACAGGGTTGGCAGGCGATCCGCTTCTTCCCCGTAGGGCAGAGCAGCAAGGATATCTTCGAGCCGCGCGAGTCGATCGGCGCTACCGCGCATATGCTGAACAGAGCGCGCGAGGCGCTGGGCGGCGATGTCGTCCTCGGCATCGACTATCACCATCGGCTGTCGGTGGCGGAGGCGGCGAGCTTCTGCAACAAGCTCGGCCGCGGTGTGCTTGATTTCCTCGAGGAGCCGATACGGGCCGAGACGCCGGAGGCCTACGAATCCCTGCGCACCATGACCGACATCCCCTTTGCCATCGGCGAGGAATTTGCCAGCAAATGGGATTTCCTGCCTTACATCGAGCGCGGCATCCACCAGTTCAACCGGATCGATGTCTGCAATGTCGGCGGGCTCACAGAGGCGATGAAAGTAGCTGGCTGGAGCGAGGCGCATTATGTGGACCTGATGCCGCACAATCCGCTTGGTCCGGTGTGCACCGCCGCGACCGTGCATCTTGCTGCCGCCGTGCCTAACTTCGCATGGCTCGAGACCAGGGCGCCCGAAAGAAAGCTGGGTTTCGACAATTCCGATTTCTTCCCCGTGCAACCACGGCTCGACGGCCCGGATTATCCGGTCGGCGATCTGCCGGGGCTCGGCATCGAAGTCAACGAAGCGGCGGTCCAGGCGCAGAGCCTGCGCTTCTGGGAAGCGCCTCACCTCAAGCGCCGCGACGGTTCTGTTACGAACTGGTAATTCCCTGCAAACGGAGTCCGACAATGACGCATATCCCCGATATCACGCGGCCGCCCAAGGATCTGATCGACGCGCTAAGGGAGATCGGCGCCGCGACGGTTGCCGGCACGCTTGGCCACATGGGCTTCCGCAATCCGCACATGGTCGGTCCGGTGGCGCAGAACCACGGGAAGTCGATCGTCGGGCCGGCGCTGACGCTGCAATTCCTGCCGCAGCGGCCGGACCTTTTCAACGAGGGAGAATATGCCGATCCGGAGACGCAATTGCACCGGCACGTGCTTTACCACGCGCAGGAAGGCGACGTGGTGGTGGTCGATGCGCGCGGCGACATGAGCTCGGGCGTCTTCGGCGATATGATGTCGACCTATTTCAAGGGCAGGGGCGGCGCGGGTATCGTCATCGACGGATGCATGCGCGACCGCCCCAATGTCGAGAAGCTCGATCTGCCCCTATGGCTGCGCGGTTGGACGCCCAACTATCATGTGCAGACCAGCATCTATCCTAATGCCGTCAATGTTCCGATTGCCTGCGGCGGCGTCACGGTGCTCCCCGGCGACATCATCATCGCCGACGATGACGGGGCGGTGGTGCTTCCTGTCGCAATGGCCGCAAAAGTGATCGAAGAATCACAGAAGCATCACGACTGGGAGGAGTTCTCACGAATGAAGCTGATGCAGGGTGCTCCGCTGCAGCGCTACTACCCGCTGCATGACGATGCTCGAGGCGAATATGAGGAGTGGCGCAAAACCAATCGCCCGGCGGATTGACCTTGGAATTACCCGACATGGGCGGCAGCTATCGGGCCGCACCACTCCAATCCCGACGAGAACGACGAGGCCCGGTCCGTGCCACTGGATCGACATGTGATCGCAGGCGGGTGATCGCAAGTTGAAGCAATCGGACAATTGACGACACTCATATCGCGCCTAGCTTTTCCTGCGTCGGCTGCAATAGCAACGCGGGCATAGTCGCGTCTCGCTGGCTGGCTGGCCTGCCAAAAAGGAGGCGCAGTCTTGAAACGCTTCTGGATAGGCGTTTTCGTCGTCGTCATTGCTGGCGCCGCCGGACTGTTCGCTTACGCCTGGAAGCCGGCGATCGATCCGGTCGAACCGCCGCAACGATCCGCCTTCGACCAGGCACTGATCGAGAAGGGCGCGGTGCTGGCCTCCGTCGGCAATTGCACATCCTGCCACACCAAGCCGGGCGACAAGTCCTTTGCCGGCGGGCTTGCCGTGCCGACGCCGTTCGGCACGATCTATTCCACCAACATCACGCCCGACCCCGAGACAGGCATCGGCCGCTGGTCACAGGCCGCCTTCACACGCGCCATGCGCGAAGGGGTCGACCGTGCCGGCAACCACCTGTATCCGGCTTTCCCCTACGAC
The DNA here is from genome assembly GCF_006442705.1 of Mesorhizobium sp. B1-1-7. Lineage (NCBI taxonomy): Bacteria > Pseudomonadati > Pseudomonadota > Alphaproteobacteria > Hyphomicrobiales > Phyllobacteriaceae > Mesorhizobium > Mesorhizobium sp. B1-1-7. The sequence continues at coordinate 317,365 of NZ_VFWQ01000007.1, forward strand.
CATTTCACGCTGGTCTCGGACGAGGACAACAGCGCGCTCTATGCCTATCTGATGACACGCCGGCCGGTGAACAAGCGCCCGCCCGCCAATGAATTGCCGTTCCCGCTCAATGTGCGCCTGGTGCTGGCCGGCTGGAAGCTGCTGTTCTTCGACAAGGGGTCCTATCAAACTGTCGCCTCGCAAAGTGCGGAGTGGAATCGTGGCGCCTATCTCGTCAACGGGCTTGGGCATTGCGGTGCCTGCCACACGCCGCGCAACATGCTCGGCGCCGAGAAGGCGGGATCGCATCTCGCCGGTGGCGAGGCCGAGGGCTGGACGGCCTTTGCGCTCGATGCCAGCACGACGGCGCCGGTGCCGTGGACACATGACAGCCTGTTTGCTTACCTGCGCCGGGGCTGGCATGCCGAGCATGGCGTCGCCAACGGCCCGATGGGCGAGGTGACCGGCAATCTCGGCAGGCTTCCCGACGCCGACATCAGCGCCATGGCCACCTATATCGCGTCGCAGATGGGCGAACCGTCGCCGCGGCGCGTCACGAAAGCACAGGAGATCCGCAAAAAGCTCTCCACGGATGCCGGCGCGATACCGATCCCGGTGTCGGCAACGGCGGCAACACCCTCCGGACGCGGCGCGGTGATCTACCAGGCGGCCTGCGCGACCTGCCATGACGGCAGCCGCCCGCAGCCGTTCGGCGGCATGGATTTCCATCTGTCGAGCGCGGTCAATGCGCCCGGCCCGCAGAACGTCATCAATACCGTGCTGTTCGGCCTGCCGGCGGCAAGCGGGCGCCAGAGCGCCATCATGCCGGGTTTCGCGGCCACGCTGAGCGACGACCAGGTGACGGACCTGCTCGCCTATCTGCGCGAGGCCTTCGCCGGCCAGCCGGCATGGCCCGATGCCTCTGAGCGACTGGCCGCCACCAGGAACGGCAAATACCAGGTCAGCGTGCGCCCCTCCGACGGCATCGAGCGCGGCCCGGACAATGTAGGAGCACAAGACAGATGAAGCTCAATGTCAACGGCGTCCCGCACGACGTCGAAGCCGACCCCGCGACGCCACTGCTCTACGTGCTGCGCAACGAGCTCAAGCTCAATGGCGCCAAGTTCGGCTGCGGGCTCGGCCAGTGCGGTGCCTGCACCGTGATGGTCGACGGCAAGGCGGTCTTTTCGTGCCTGACGCCGGCGATGCTGGTGGAGGGGCGCCAGGTCAAGACGGTGGAGGGGCTGGGCACGATAGACGAGCCGGGGCCGATGCAGGCCGCCTTCATCGAGGAGCAGGCGGCGCAGTGCGGCTACTGCATCGCGGGCATGATGATGCGGGCACAAGCCCTGCTCGAGGCCAAGCCGGATGCCGGCGATGCCGAGATAAGGCAGGCGCTGGAGCCGAACCTTTGCCGTTGCGGCACTCACATGCGCATCCTGCGCGCCGTCGCCCGCGCCCGCGAAAAGATGAAGCCAGGATCGGCAGCCTCGGCGGCTACTACGGGGAGGGCATCATGAACGCTCCGCATTTTCCCGATCTGACGCGGCGAGGCTTCCTGGCAGGCGCCGGCGCGCTGGTCGTATCCTTTGCCATTCCGGTCCATGCACAGGAGGCCGCGACGCCGGCGCCCGCGCCCGCAAAGCCGTCGACCCTGCCGGGCAGCCTTGCCGACACGCCGTCGCTGGATGCCTGGATCCGCATCGATGCCGACGGTTCGATCACCGTCTTCACCGGCAAGGCCGAGCTTGGCCAGGGCACCAAGACCTCGCTGCGCCAGATCGCGGCAGAGGAGCTGGAGGTTGAGCCGGTGGCGATCAGGCTGATCACCGCCGACACCGCGCTGACGCCCGATGAGGGCTACACCGCCGGCAGCCAGACGATCCAGAACAGCGGCACGGCTATCCGCCATGCTTCGGCGCAGGTGCGCCAGATCCTTGTGGCCAAGGCCAGCGAGAAGCTCGGCGTGCCCGCCGATCAGTTGACGGCGCAAGCCGGCAAGGTGGTCGGGCCGAATGGCGCCGCGCTCGGTTATGGCGAACTTGTCGTGACCGATTTCCTGCATGTCGATGCCGCCGCCGACACCAAGCTGAAGGCGCCGGAGACCTATCATGCGATCGGCAAGCCCTTCGCCCGGGTCGACATTCCGACCAAGGTGACCGGCGGCGAGGCGTTCGTCCAGGACATGCGGCTGCCCGGCATGGTGCATGCCCGTGTCGTGCGGCCGCCGAGCTATTCGGCAAAGCTCACCGGTTTCAAGGAGGCGGCCGTCAAGGCGATGCCGGGCGTGGTCGCGGTGGTGCATGACGGCGATTTCCTGGCGGTGGTCGCCAAGGAAGAGTTCCAGGCGGTGAAGGCCATGCGCGCCATGGCGGCCACGGCGACCTGGCAGGAAGGGGCCGCGCTGCCGGACCAGGATCAGCTTGCGGCTTTCCTCGATAAATCGGTTGCCGAAGTCGGCACCGTAACCTCGGTCGGCGCTGAGGCGGCGCCGGGTGCAAGGACTGTTGAAGCGCAGTTTACCCGTGCCTACCAGATGCACGGTTCGATCGGCCCCTCCAGTGCCGTCGCCATGGTCGACAACGGTCTGACGACGGTGTGGACGCATACGCAAGGCGTCTATCCCGATCGCAAGGCGATTGCGCAGATGCTTGGGGTGCCGCCGGAAAAGGTACGCTGCATCCACACCGAGGGCTCAGGCTGCTACGGCCACAATGGCGCCGACGACGCGGCCGCCGATGCCGCGCTGATCGCACAGGCGCTGCCCCGCACGCCGGTGCGCGTGCAATGGATGCGCGACCAGGAACATCTGTGGGAGCCCTATGGTCCGGCCATGCTGACCAAGGCCAGCGCCACGCTCGACGAGAAGGGCAGCATCGTCAGCTGGCACTATGACCTGTGGAGCAACAACCACGGCACAAGGCCGGGTTCGGCCGGTTCGCTGATTGCCGGGCGGCTGATGGCAAAGCATTTTCCGCCCGATCCCGCCAAGCTGCAGATATCGCCGCTCGGCAATGGCGACCGCAACGCCATCCCGCTCTACGATGTGCCGAACCCGCGCGTGAACTGGCATTTCGTGGCCGACATGCCGGTGCGCGTCTCTGCGTTGCGCGGCCTCGGCGCCTATTGCAACGTCTTCTCCATCGAAAGCTTCATGGACGAACTGGCGCTGGTAGCCAAGGCGGACCGGATCGAGTACCGGCTGCGGCACCTGAAGGATCCGCGCGCCAGGAAGGTGATCGAGGTGGCGGCCGAGAAATTCGGCTGGAGCGACGACCCGATGCCGGAAGGCCGGGGCAGGGGATTTGCCTTCGCCAAGTACAAGAACCATGCCGCCTATCTCGCCATCGCGCTGGAAGCGGACGTGGACCGCGACAGTGGCGCCATCGCCATCTCGCATGTCGTGTGCGCGGTCGACTGCGGCGAGGCGGTGGCCCCGGATTCCATCGTCAACCAGACCGAGGGCGGCATATTGCAATCGTTGAGCTGGACGCTTTACGAGGCCGTCCATTTCAACGACACCCGCATCCTCAGCGCCGACTGGTCGGCCTATCCGATCCTGCGCTTCAGCGCCGTGCCCGACAGCGTCGAGGTGCACGTCGTCGACAATCCGGGCTCGGCCTATCTCGGCGTCGCGGAAGCAGCGCAGGGGCCGACGGCAGGTGCGATCGCCAATGCGTTCCGGCATGCAACGGGAAAGCGCATCCACGACCTTCCCTATACGCGTGAACGGGTGAAGGCTGTGTTGGGGGTTTAGGAGGCCGAACGAAGGCAACCGATGGGCTCGTGCGCTGAGGCAGGACGCTTCAATGTCAAGAAGGACTGGGTCAGGAAGGACTGGATCGATGACGGATCTCGAACCGAAGGCGTTTTCGCTCGCAGGCGTCGTCATGAAGCGGCTGGTTGGCGGCGAACAGACGGAAGGCGTGCTTTGTCTCCTCGAAAACAGAAGTGACGGGCAGACGAAGACGCCGATCCATGTCCATGCAAACGACGACGAGACGGTCTACGTCATCGAGGGGCAATTGACTGCGATTGTGGATGGCGAGGTCCAAACGCTCTCGCCGGGCGAGGGCATGTTTCTAAAACGAGGCATCCCGCACCAGCTCATGAATCCTGGCAGTCAGCCCGTCCGTTACATCCTGATAGGCACGCCCAGTGGATTCGACCGGTTTCTCGCCGAAGGCGGCCGTGAGCTTCGGAAGGGAGAGGCGGCCAGGCCGCCGACTCCCGCCGATATCGAGCGGCTCAAAGCGGCCGCGCCGAGGTTTGGGATCACGCTTCTGCGCGACTGGCCGGCGAGAAATTAGCGGCCTCGGATTGGCTGTCGACAAGCCAGTCATGAAGGCTGCGGGCGAAGCTTCGCGGCACGATGAGTTCACATGCGGTCTCGCCGGTGCGCAGCAAGAGCACCGGCACATGATGGAAGGACGTCTGCACAGCGCGACCCGGAGCGGTCGTCGGCGCGTGCCAGTCGACGGCGATGCAGGTCGAGAGCACGCTCGCGATGTCGACCCCGGCCAGGCTGAAACGCACGCGGCCTTCGCCAAGGGCAACCGAACAGCCGAGATCCGGATCGATCGCAAGGGACGGCTCCGGCGCGCTGTCGTCGAGAGCAAGCCAGAGACGGCGGGGTGCGATGCGGATGATGAGAAGCCCGTTGTGACGCACCGTCTCGCCGACCGAGGCGGGAAGGTCCACGCCGAGTGACGCGGACAGGCTCGTTTCGAATTGCCCGAGCGTCCCGTCCCAGCCCTCGATCTGGATGAGTCGGCAGTCGGCAACGGACAGGCTGAAATCCGGGCTAGCCATGCAGCCGTTCTCCCTGCGGATCGAGGAACACTGGCGAGACGATGCGGGCACGCACCGTTTCAGCCTTCATCGGATAGACGGCCAAGACCTCGCTCCCTTCCGCCGCGACATCGCCGGCAAGCAGGGCCAGCCCGACATAGTGGCCGCGTTCGGGGCTGAAGGTGACGGACGTGACACGCCCGCGACCATGGCCTTGAGCCTTCTCGCCCGGCAGGAACAGGATGGCGCCGCCGCGCAGCCGCTTTCCATCCTCGATGCATTCAAGGCCGACCAGGCGTTGCCGGTCAGGCGCCGTGAAGGCAGGGCGTCGCCGCAGCACATCGCCGACGAAGCCGTTGCGCTTGCCGACCATGCGGCCGAGGCCGAGATCGTCGGGCGTCGTGCGCCCGTCGATTTCAGGTCCGGCGACATGGCCTTTCTCGACGCGCAACGCACCGAGGGCCTCGACGCCGTAAGGCTTCAGGTCGAACGCCCCGCCCGTTTCGAGCAAATGGCTCCAGAGTTGCGCGCCGGCAGTCGCGCCAACATAGATTTCATAGGCGCGCTCGCCGGAGTAGCTGAGGCGCAGGATGCGCAGCGCGCGGCCTTCCCATTCGCTTTCGAGCAACCCCATATGCGGCAGCGCTGCGTTGGAAACGTCGAGCGCCGGAAACGCAGCCGCCAGGATGGCACGGCTGTTCGGTCCAGCGACCGACATCGCTGCCCATTCGTCGCTCACCGAGGTAACGGCGACGCGCAGGTCCTGCCAGGCCGCATCGAGCAGGAATTCGAGCCGCGACAGAACATCGGCGGCCTTGGCCGTCGAGGTGGTCATGAAGAACCGGTTTTCGGCCAGCCGCGTCGTTGTGCCGTCATCGAGGACGATGCCGTCATCGCGCAGCATGACGCCATAGCGGGCGCGTCCGACCGGCAGTTTGGCAAAGCCGTTGGCATAGACGCGGTCGAGGAAAATCGCCGCATCGGGACCCTGGACGTCGATCTTGCCCAGGGTGGAGATGTCCATCAGGCCTGCCGCCTGGCGCACCTGCCGCATTTCGGCGACATAGGCTTCGTTCACATCGGCCCCGGATTGCCGGTAGAACCAGGGCCGCATCCACAGACCGACCTCCAGCATGTCGGCGCCGTTGGCCTGATGCCAATCGTGCATCGGCGTGCGGCGAAACGGCTTGAAATGATGGCCGGTGGCGCGTCCGGCAAGCGCACCGATGGCAACCGGCGTGAAGGGCGGACGAAAGGTCGTGGTGCCGGTCTCGGGAACCGTTGCGGCGCGCAGCGCGGCCATCGCGGACAGTGCGGCGAAATTGCTGGTCTTGCCCTGGTCGGTGCCCATGCCGAGCGTCGTGTAGCGCTTCAGGTGCTCGACCGCTTCATAGCCTTCGCGATGGGCGAGCTCGATGTCCTTCGTGGTGACATCCATCTGGAAATCGACGAAGGCTTTTACGCGGTGGGCCGGAGAGACGTCGCGAGGCACGGCCGTGATGGTCTCGCCCAGATCGAGCCCCCTGGGACCCGGCACCGGCGTCGACTTGCCGCAGAAGGATGCCGATTCGATGCCGGCGCGATGGCCGTCCTCGATGGCATCGGCGGTAGCGTAGATTCCCATCATAGCGCCGGCGCCGAACCGGTCGGCTGGAAAGCTGCCCGGCACGAAGCCGTCGATGTCATCGCGATATCGGGGCTTGATGCCGAGATGCGAGGTGAGATGCACGGTCGGCGACCAGCCGCCGGACATGCAGACCAGATCACAAGCGGTCTCGAACCGGCCATCCGGTCCGCTGAGCGTTGCACGCTTGACGGCATGGCCGCCATGCAAACCGGCAATGCGGCTCCCGGTCCGCACGACGACACCGAGGCGGGCGGCTTCCGCGGCAAGCGCTGCGGGCGTGGCGGGCCGCATGTCCACCACCGTCACCCCGGCACCGGCACCTGCGAAGTCGAAGGCGGTGCGCCAGGCGCCGTCATTGGTGGCGGCGACGATGATCTTCCTGCCCGGCAGAACGGCGAAGCGGTTGAGATAGGCCCGGGCGGCCGAGGCAAGCATGACGCCGGGCCGGTCGTTGTTCGGGAACACCATTGGGCGCTCGATGGCACCGGTGGCGAAAACGATCGAGCGGGCACGCAGCATGGTGACGGTCTGCCGGGCTTCGCCGGCCGGGCTGGCCTGGTCGCGTTGCTCGACCAGGCCAATGACATTGCCGTCATAGAGGCCGAAAGCGCTGGTCCGCTTCATCAAGGTGACGGTCTCGAAGCTCTCCAGTTCGGCCTGGACCTGGCTCAGCCATGCGGCCGCCTTGCCGTCGGTCCGTTCCGCCAGCAGTTGGCCGCCGAGCAGGAAATCCTGCTCGATGAGTGCGACCCGCGCGCCGGCCGCGGCGGCGGCGCGCGCCGCCGACAAGCCGGCCGGACCGCCGCCGATGACCGCGACATCGGCAAAGGCATGGCGAACCTCGTAGCGGTCCGGGTCCGGCTCGGTGCCGGCCCGGCCCAAGCCGGCGGCTCTGCGGATGAAATGCTCGTAGACCATCCAGGCGCGCCGTGTCGGACCCATGAAGGTCTTGTAATAGAAGCCAGCCGAAAGGAATGGCGCGAACAGGCCATTGATGCTTTGCACGTCGAAGGCGAGTGACGGCCAGCGGTTCTGGCTTTCCGCGGCCATGCCGTCGCCAAGCTCCAGCATCGTGGCCGGCAGGTTCGGCTCGCGCCTCCCGCCAGTCCCGAGCGTGACCAGTGCGTTCGGCTCCTCCGGCCCGGCGGAAAAAATGCCGCGCGGCCGATGGTATTTGAAGCTGCGCCCAACCAGCATGACGCCGTTGGCAAGCAGCGCGGAGGCCAGCGTGTCGCCGCGATATCCGGCCAGCTTTCGGCCGTCGAAGCTGAATTCGATGGGGCGGGAGCGGTCGATGCGGCCGCCGGCGGGCAGTCGCTTGTTGTGGGCGTTCATGCTTGTGGTATCCTGGCGAAGGCGACCGAGGAAACGACGTGGTTGTGCGTGTCGCGCTCGACCACCAGCCACTGGCGGCAGCCGGTCACATGCTGCCAGAACTCACGGTGGAGCCCCGCCGGGTTTTTCCGGACATAGACATAGGCGTACCACGCCTCCGGATCTGGATCGTCATGGGCCGGGCGCCTGACGGAGGCGTCGCCGCCATAGCGGAACTCGTCATGGTCGCGCGGACCGCAGCAGGGGCATTCGATGCGCAGCATTTTCCTCATCGCCTCCTATTGCAGCCAGGCGGAAGGGCCAGCGCCGGCCTCATCCAGGGTGCGGCCGGTCCGGAAACGGTCGAGCCCGTAGGCGGCGATCAACGGATGCGGTTTGCCGGTGGCGATTGTGTGGGCAAAGCACCAGCCGGAAGCCGGCGTTGCCTTGAAGCCGCCATAGCACCAGCCGCCATTGAGATAGAGACCGTCGATCGGCGTCGGGCAGATGATCGGGCTGGCATCCGGGGTCATGTCCATGACGCCGCCCCAATGCCGCAGCAGACGAATGCGCGAGATGCACGGCATCAAGGCGATCGCCGCCTCGGCCACCTCGCGCACGACGCCGAGATTGCCGCGCTGGGCATAGGAATTGTAGCCGTCGAGATTGCCGCCGAAGACCAGCCCGCCCTTGTCCGACTGGCTGACATAGAAATGATCGGCACCATAGGCGACGACATGGTCCACCAGCGGCTTCAGCGGTTCGGTGACGAAGGCCTGCAGGACATGGCTTTCGATCGGCAGTTCAAGGCCGGCCTTGGCGCCGAGGATGGATGTGTGGCCGGCGACCGCGAGGCCGATCTTGCCGGCACCGATCCGGCCTTTCGTTGTCTCGACGCCGACGATCCGCTCGCCGTCGCGGACAAAGCCCGTAACCTCGCAGTTCTGGATGATGTCGATGCCATGGCCATCGGCCGCGCGCGCATAGCCCCAGGCGACGGCGTCATGCCGCGCCGTGCCTGCGCGGCCCTGGAAGATGGCGCCATGGATCGGAAAGCGTGCGGTGTCGGAGAAGTCTAGATAGGGCACCAGCCGGCGCACCTCGTCACGGTCGAGGATATCGGCGTCGATGCCGTTCAGCCGCATGACGTTGGCGCGGTGGCTGAAGCCGTCGAGCTGGTCGGCTGAATGGGCAGTGACGAGCTGGCCGCGCTGCGAGAACATGACGTTGAAGTTCAGCGCCCGCGACATGCCCTCCCAGAGCTTCATCGAGAATTCGTAGAACTGGGTGTTGCCGTCGAGCAGGTAGTTGGAGCGGATGACGGTGGTGTTGCGGCCGACATTGCCGCCGCCGATATAGCCTTTTTCGAGCACGGCGACATTGCGGATGCCATGGTTCTCGGCAAGGTAGAAAGCGGTGGCGAGACCGTGTCCGCCACCGCCGATGACGATCACGTCGTAGGACGGTTTGGGCTCCGCCGGCCGCCAGGCGCGCTGCCAGTTCTTCTGGCCCGACAGCGCATTGCGGAAAATTGAGAATGCCGAATAGCGCGCCATGACGTGCAGGCCTATCGAACGATCGGGCCGGCCGGCGTGCGGGTCAGCACTTCGGCGCCCGCATCGGTCAAAAGCACGGTGTTGGAGACGAAGTCGTCGCCACGGCCGGTGCCCATCAGCCAGGACAGGATGTGGAAGCTCATCCCCGTCTCGATCTCGAGATCGGAATCGTGCCGCAGCCCGGTCACCGAATTGCCGCCGGTCCACGATGGCGGCTGGCCGGCGCCGACAAGATAGCCGCAATGATGGCGGCGATAGTGGGAAAGGCCCGCCTCGTCGGCGACGGCCTGCCAGGCGGCGTAGACATCGCGCGCCTTGGCCCCTGGACGCAGGGCCTTGACGACCGCGTCGAACGCCCTGGCGGTCACTTCTGCCATCGCGGCGTCCTCGTCGCTGATGTGACCGATGCGAACGAGCCGGCCGAGCGGCGCGTGGTAGCGCGAGATGCAGCCGGACAGTTCGACGAAAACCGGCTCGCCCTTGCGATAGATGCCGTCGCCCCATGTCGTATGCTCCTCGCCAAGCCGCGCGGCCGGGCGGATGAACGGGCCGAAGCCCGGCGCATGGCCGCCGGCACGGATCATCGCCGCGACACATTGGGCGGCGACTTCCTGTTCGGCGGCGCCATCCGCGATCGCCGCGATAGCGGCTTGGGCGGCTGCGTCGGTCACCGCGGCGGCCCGCCGCATCAAAACCTGTTCCTCGGTGCTCTTTACCCGCCGCATCCTGTCGACCAGCCCGGAGACGTCGCTCCATTTGGCATCGACCTGCGCCTCCAGGGATACGGCAAGCCCATGGCTCAAGCCTGCCGTCCAGTATTCGAGGCCGATCCGCTTGCCGGGAAGGCTGAGTTCCGCCAGCACCCGCGCGGCAAGATCCGCTGCCGTTTCGCTATCGGAATGGCCGCGGAATTCCGCCGCCGTCACCTGTTTCTCGATGGTTACCCTTTCCATCGAACGGGTGACCAGCACGGGCTTGCCCTCGATCGGGACGATCAGCAGGTGAGGGGCAAAATACCCCCAATGATCGAGCCCGGTGAGATAGAAGACGTTCTCCGGCGAAGCGAAGACCGCGGCATCGAGTTCGCGTTCTGCCAGAGCCTTGCGGATCCTGGCGAGACGGCCGGCGATTTCGGCTTCGGAAAAGGGATTGCGGTCCATCAGGCGTCCTCGTGCTTGCTGTTGCCGGCTTCGTCGCCGGCATGGTCCCTCGACAGGCCAATCGACAACGATGAGTTCGCGCGCCACGTCGCCGGGGCGTTCGTGAGTGCCCCCGGATGGTTCGCGCCCGTCACCTACGCTGTCCACCCCTCGCAGCGGCCAAATTGCCTAAATTGTGCACAACTTGGCAATGAATCATCACGTCAATGTCGAATTTTCAAAGGTTTCTGTGTCTTGGCTTGCACAATCTCTAGGGCAGTTGTATACGTCTGGTCAAGCGCGTTTGAGCCTCGAAGAAGGTCGTTGCGCTGGGAACCATCATCGGTTGTTCAACGGGAGAAAAGTATGCTGAAATCATCGATCTCGCGCCGCATCGTCATGAAGGCGGCCGCCTGTCTTGCGCTTGCCGCCACGTCGCTCGCGTCGCTGCCCGCTCATGCGGAGACCACACTCGAACGGGCCAAGAAGGACGGCTACATCCGAGTCGGCTTCGCCAATGAGGCACCGTTCGGCTTCGCCACGCCCGACGGCAAGCTGACCGGCGAGGCGCCGGAAGTCGCCAAGGCGGTGCTCGCCAAGATGGGCATTCCGCAGGTCGACGGCGTGCTGACCGAATTCGGCTCGCTCATCCCGGGTCTCAAGGCCGGCCGCTTCGACATCATCGCAGCCGGCATGTTCATCAATCCGAAGCGTTGCGCCGAGATCAATTTCTCCGAACCGTCCTACGGCATCGGCCAGGCCATGCTGGTGGTCAAGGGCAATCCCAAGGGCGTGAAGGACTACTCCAGCATCAAGGACAATCCGGACCTCAAGCTCGCTGTCATGGCCGGCGCTGTCGAAGGCGGCTACGCCAAGGACGCGGGTGTTGCCGCGGGGCAGATCGTCTCGTTGCCCGACCAGTCCAGTCTGGTCGCGGCTGTCCAGGCCGGCCGCGCCGACGCCGCCGCACTGACCGCGCTTTCGATCGCCGACATGGCCAAGAAGGCCGACGGCGTGGAATCGACGAAACCATTTGGCGAGGTTAACGGGAAGTCGGTGAAGGGCCATGGCGGCTTCGGCTTCCGCAAGGAAGACACCGATCTGCAAGAGGCCTTCAACGCCGAGCTGAAGAAATTCCTCGGCTCGCCTGAGCATATCGCCCTGGTCGAGCCGCTTGGCTTCGGCAAGGACTACCTGCCGAACAAGACCACCGCCGAGCTCTGCGCCGGCAAATAGGGTCCCAACTGCTGGGCGGCGCCAAGGCGCCGCCCCTTTTTCGGAGACGCAGATGGGAATCCGCACGCTTGTAGCGATGCTGGCGGTTGCACTCGCCGTCATCGGTGTCCTGGCGACACAGCAGGCCTACAGCCTGTTTCTGCCTGGTCTGCTGCAGGGCGCGGTCTTGACGATCGAGATCGCCATCCTTGGCAGCCTGCTCGCCGTCGTCATGGGCGTGCTTGCCGCGCTCGCCCGGCTTTACGGCCCGGCGCCGCTCAGATGGCTGGCAACAGTCTATGTCGAGATCTTTCGCGGCACCTCGGCGCTGGTGCAACTGTTCTGGCTGTTTTTCGTGCTGCCGCAATTCGGCGTCACCCTCGACGCGTTTCTGGTGGCGGTGGTGGCGCTTGGCCTGAACGTCGGCGCCTACGGATCGGAGGTGGTGCGCGGCGCGATCCTGTCGGTCGGTCGCGGCCAGTGGGAGGGATGCACGGCATTGAACATGAGCCGTGCCCAGATGCTGCGGCGGGTTATCCTCCCGCAGGCCTTCGTCGCCATGATCCCGCCTTGGGGCAACCTGTTCATCGAGCTTCTCAAATCGACTTCGTTGGTCTCGCTGATCACGCTCTCCGACCTTGCCTTCAAGGCGCAGCAGATGAACCAGAACACGTTCAAGACCATCCCGATCTTCACGCTCGTCCTGCTGATGTATCTCGTGATGTCGCTGGTCCTCACCATCGGCATGCGGCTGCTCGAACGGCGCGCATCGGCCGGTCTGGCGCGGGGGAAAGCAGCATGATCTGGGACTGGAGCTTCACCCTCGAAATCCTGCCGGTGCTGGCGCAGGCAGCCATCGTTTCGGTGGAGGCGACGCTGATCGGCTTCGTGCTCGCAGCCACCCTCGGCCTGGTGCTGGCCGTCGTGCGCATTGCGGTGCCATGGACCGGCTGGACGATTTCGGTGCTGGTCGAGCTGATCCGTTCGACACCGCTGCTCATCCAGATATTCTTCATCTACTTCGTCTTCCCGAAATTCGGCCTGGTGCTCGATGCCTTCACCGCCGGGGTGCTTGCCATCGGCATCCACTACGCCGCCTATTGCTCCGAGGTCTATCGCGCCGGTTTCGACAACATCCATCGCGGCCAGTGGGAAGCCTCGATCGCGCTCAATCTGTCGGCCTGGACGACGTTCCGCGACATCATCATCCCGCAGGCGATCCCTCCGATCGTTCCGGCGCTCGGCAACTACCTCGTCGCCCTGTTCAAGGAGACGCCGCTGCTTTCGGCTATCGCCGTGATGGAGCTGATGCAGACCGCCAAGATCATCGGTTCCGACACGTTCCGCTACACCGAGCCGATCACGCTGGTCGGCCTGTTCTTCCTTGCCATGAGCCTGGTCTCGGCCGCGCTCATCCGCGCTCTCGAACGCCTGCTCAACCGGAGGTCCACGCGATGACGGAACAACCGATGGTCCGTTTCGAAAATGTTTCGAAACGCTACGGCTCGCTCACCGTTCTCGACGGGCTCAATCTTGAAATCGCGCGTGGCGAAAAAGTCTCGGTCATCGGCCCGTCCGGCTCCGGCAAGACGACGGTGCTGCGCATGCTGATGACGCTGGAGACGATCAATGACGGCGTCATCTGGGTCGAGGGCGAACCGCTGACCCACATGAAGAAGAACGGCAAGCTCGTGCCTGCCGACCTTGCCCATATTCGCCGTATCAGGGCGAAGATCGGCATGGTGTTCCAGTCCTTCAATCTGTTCCCGCATATGACGGCGATGGCCAACTGCATCGAGGCGCCGATGACGGTGCTTGGCATGAAGCGGTCGGATGCCGAGGCGCGCGCGGCCGAGCTGCTGGAACTGGTGGGGCTGGCCCAGAAGAAGGATCACTACCCGTCCCAGTTGTCCGGTGGCCAGCAGCAGCGCGTCGCCATCGCCAGGGCGCTGGCCATGCGGCCCAAGATCATGCTGTTCGACGAGGTCACGTCGGCCCTCGACCCGGAGCTTGTCGGCGAAGTGCTGCAGGTGATAAGGCAGATCGGTCGCGAGCACGATCTGACGATGCTGATGGTCACCCACCAGATGGGTTTCGCCAAGGAGTTTTCCGATCGCGTCTGCTTCTTCTACCAAGGCAAGATTTGCGAACAGGGGCCGCCTAGCGAACTGTTCGGGGCACCCAAGAACGAGCGGACACGGCAATTCCTGCATGCTGTCCTGGAGGCTGGATGACGCTTGAGACAGATGCCACGCTCCTAGCCGTGCCCCTGCGCCCGCTCTCGGCGCGCGAGCGGTTCGAGCGCATCTACCGGATCTTGCGCGACCGCATCTGCCTGCTGGACTATGCTCCGGGAAGCCATCTCTCCGAGGAAGAACTGGCCCAGGAATTCGAGATCAGCCGGACACCGGTTCGACGTGTGCTGGCGCGGCTGGAATCCGAGGGTCTCGTTCAATCCGTCCATGGCGTCGGCACGATCGTCACCGATGTCGATATCGAGGAATTGCAGCAGGTCTACCATCTGAGGCTGGAATTGGCGCTGCTCGTCGGCAAGCTTTCGCCGATCCCGTGCACAGCGGAGGATCTCGATCGGATTAGGGCGCTTATCGCGCGCTGCGACTCCGATATTCTCAACCCCGATCAGCGCGCCTTTCTTCGCCTCAATATGGATTTCTTCTACGAACTCACCGCGATGACCGGCAACCAGCCGCTGCGCGAGATCAGCGAGCGCCTGTATTTTCAGGTCGCGCGGGTCGTCCTGAAGATGATGCCGCAGCTCGGCCTTGTCGAAGAATTCACTGCCTTTCGTCGGGAAATGGAGGAGGTCCTGGCCGCTGCGGAAATCGGAGATTGGGAGTCGATCGGCCATATAAGGCGCGCCCATATCTCGATGAGCTTTCGCCGCATGATGCGCCACGCGGGCGAGATCACCGATTTCGACAAAAATGCGTGATCGGCGGTTCGTGATCGGCGCACCGGTCAGCGATCGATCTCCCCAAACACGATATCGAGCGATCCGATGATCGCTGCAACATCGGCGATCATGTGCCCGCGGGACAGGAAATCCATCGCCTGCAGATGCGCAAAGGACGGCGCGCGGATCTTGCACCGGTAGGGAACATTGCTGCCGTTCGAAACCAGGTAGACGCCGAACTCGCCTTTCGGAGCCTCGACCGCGGCGTAGACCTCTCCGGCCGGCACACGATGCCCTTCCGTGTAAAGTTTGAAATGCTGGATGGTCGCTTCCATTGACCGTTTCATCCGGGCACGCGGCGGCGGCGTGATCTTCTGGTTCGGGATGGCCACGGGCCCCTGGCCTTCCGGCAACCGCAGCTTGTCCAGGCATTGCTTCATGATCCGGACCGATTGGCGCATTTCCTCCATGCGAACGAGGTAGCGATCATAGCAGTCTCCATTCTTGCCGACCGGTATGTCGAAATCCATTTCGGGGTAACATTCGTACGGCTGTGCCTTGCGCAGGTCCCATGACGCCCCCGATCCACGCACCATGACGCCGGAAAAACCCCAGGCCCAGGCATCATCCAGGGAGATGGCGCCGACATCGACATTGCGTTGCTTGAAAATACGACTGCCGGTGAGCAGATCGTCGAGATTTTCGCAGACCTTGAGGAACGGGTCGCAGAAGGCCCAGATGTCGTCGAGAAGCTTCGGAGGCAGGTCCTGATGCACGCCGCCGATCCTGAAATAGTTCGCATGCATGCGGGCGCCGGAGGCACGCTCGTAGAAGACCATCAGCTTCTCGCGCTCCGCAAATCCCCATAGCGGCGGTGTCAGCGCGCCAATATCCATGGCCTGTGTCGTGACATTGAGGAGATGCGACAGAAGCCGGCCGATTTCGCAAAACAGGACGCGGATGAGCTGTCCGCGCTTGGGCACCGATATTTCGAGCAATTTCTCGGCGGCGAGGCAGAAGGCATGCTCCTGGTTCATCGGCGCGACATAGTCGAGCCGATCGAAATAGGGCAGGGCCTGCAGATAGTTCTTGTACTCGATCAGTTTCTCGGTGCCGCGGTGAAGCAGCCCGATATGCGGATCGGCGCGGTCGACGATCTCGCCATCCAGTTCGAGCACCAGCCGAAGAACGCCGTGCGCGGAAGGATGCTGCGGTCCGAAATTGATGGTGAAGTTGCGAACGGCGGCTTCGGCCATGACGGCTCTCTGCAAGTGCGTTTATTGGCAAGTGCGTTTATTGGTTTCGCAGCGTGATTCGGCCGCGCCGCTCAAGTCGTCGTCTGGATGATCAGCGTCAAAGTGCCATCACCATCGATGTTTGCCGCGACGACCTGCGAGGAGTTGAGCCCGTTCGCCCTCAATACCGAGCTTGCCTGAGGCGAAGCATCGATGGAGTTTTGCAGCCGAAGCAAGTCCTTCGCGCTGGTCTGATTGATCACGGCATCCGCCTGTGCCTTGATTTCTGCAGGCAAATCCTCGACCGCGACAACGGCGACGCCGGTGAAATTCAAATCAGGAGAGCCTTGATCGGGCAGCGTCTGCTCCGGTTGGACTTCCCCCTGCGGTGACGTCATCTGGGGGAGCTGCGGCGCGATGGTTTGCCCATGGATGGGCTGAGTGATGACCGCCCCGGAAAGTGCGATGGCTATCGTCAAAATCCGCATGGTCGCTCCTTCATCCTTTCGAGAGACATCGAAAGAAACCCCTATGCCGGGGGGATGGTTCCGCAACTCTGACCACATCGGGACGTTTTTGCCCGGCAAACGTCTGATGGGATTTGGGAGGAATGCGGCTAGCGCTTTCCGGCCTTCGGTGTTGGAGACCGCAGCAGCAGAGCGAGCGGCACGAGGATCGCCGTTGCTACCGCGCAATACCGAAAGACATCGACATAGGCGAGCAGTGAGGCCTGGCGCGCTATCAGCTGCCCGATCCAGCCGATCGCCTGCTGTTTTGCCTCGACCATAGGCGAGCCTTGAGCCACGAAGTGCTCGGTCGCCTGACGCAGCACCTGCTGGTAGGCCGGCGACGACTGTGCCGTGTGGCCGACGAGGTGTGCCTGGTGGAGTTGCGCGTTCTGGGCGATCACCGTGTTGGACAAGGATACGCCGATGCTGCCGCCGATATTGCGGGCGACATTGATCAGCGCCGATGCCTGGTTGGTCTGCTGCGGCGCCAGCCCGACATAGGCCGCGGTCGAAATGGGGATGAACAGGAACGGCAGGCCGATCATCAGGAAAACGCGCGCAAAGGCAAAGAAGCGGAAGCTGGCGTCCGGGGTCAGCGCCGTCATATGCCACAGGGCGATGGCGACAGCGGACATCCCCGCCATGATCAGGTATTTGGGTTGGACGATGCTGCCGGCAAATCCGGAAATCGGCATGAGTATCAGCATGGCGATGCCACCCGGCATCATCGAGAGGCCCGATAGTGTCGCCGTATAGTCGAAGGCGGTCTGCTGCAGCTGCGGCATCAGCTGCGTGGTGCTGAACAGCACCGCGCCCACGGCCATCATCACCAGGAACGACGTACCGAACTGGCGGCTGAACAGCAAGCGGATGTCGACGACCGGATCGCGGTGGTTGAACTCCCAGGGGATCAGCAGCAGGAACGAGATCGCCGAAATCACCGCGAAGGTCGTGATGAAGGCCGACGCGAACCAATCGTTGCGTTGGCCCTCGTCGAGAAAGATTTCGAGGCAGCCAAGCGCGGTGGCGACCAGAACGAACCCGACCCAGTCTATTCTGAGGCCGCCCTTTAGCCGCTCCAGGCGTTCGCGTTCAAGCACATCCGGTTCCACGACCAGCCACTGCACCAAGGCCAATGACATGATGCCGAACGGGACGTTGATGAAGAAGATCCAATGCCAGGAGAAATGATCGGTCAGCCAGCCGCCGATGGTCGGCCCCACCGTCGGCGCGACGATGACGGCGATGCCGTAGAGCGCGAACGCCTGAGAGCGTTTTTCGGGCGGGAAGGTGTCGGCGAGAATCGACTGTTCGCTGGGCGCCATGCCACCGCCGCCGAGGCCCTGCAGGATCCTGAAGACGATCAGCAGTTCCAGGTTGGGCGCAAGCCCGCACAGCAGCGATGCGATGGTGAAGGTCGCCACGCAAAGCATGTAGTAACGCTTGCGGCCGATGACGCTGGCCAGCCAGCCGCTGACCGGGATGATCACCGAATTCGCCACCAGATAGGTGGTGATCACCCAGGTGCTTTCATCCATACCGGCCGCCAGGCTGCCGGCGATGTTGCGCAGCGCTACGTTGGCGATGGAGGTGTCGAGCACCAGCATGAAGGTGGCGATCGAGACGACGATTGCAATCAGCCAGGGATTGCGCCCACCGGCGGCGGATCTGCTTTCGCTTTGCGCGCCGGCCATCTCGCCACTCACCGCACCTTGACGGTCGGCACCACCGACAGGCCCGGTCCCAGCAGCACGCCCGGCGGTTTGTCGAAGACGATCTTGACCGGCACGCGCTGCACGACCTTGACGAAGTTGCCGGTGGCATTCTCGGCCGGCAGCAGGCTGAAGGCGGTGCCGCTGCCCGCCTGGATACTGTCGACGCGGCCATGGAAGGATTTTTCAGGATAGGCGTCGATGTCGATGTCGACCGGCTGTCCAGGCCGCATCAGATCGAGCTGCGTTTCCTTGAAATTGGCCTTCACCCAGACCTCGTCGGGAACGAACATCATCAGCACCTGGCCGGGCTGGGCATAGGTGCCCTGGCCAACCGAGATGCTGGTTGCACGCCCGGCAACCGGCGCGGTGATTGTGGTGCGCGACAGCGTGGTGTGCGCCTGGTCCTGGCTCGCCTTGGCTTGGTTGAGCTTGGCTTCGGCGCTCTTGCCCTGCGCCTGCAGGACCACGATCTGGCTCTTGGCGGCAGCCGCGTTGGCTTGGGCGCTGTCGAGAGCAGCCTGATCCTGGCGCAGCGTTGAAGCGGCCTGCTGGGCCTGCTGCTGCGTGGCCGTACCCTTGGCCAGGAGCTCGCGGTTGCGCTGGTCCTCGGCCTTGGCGAAATCGAGCGCGGCCTGGGCCTGGGCCACCTGTTTCTGCGCGGCGTCGATCTTTGCGTTCTGTGCTTCGATCTGGGCTTTGACGTCGGCAATCTCGGCCTGTGCCGCGGCCACGCCTGCGTCTGCCTGTTTGAGGTTAGCCTGATAGTCGGCGTCGTCGATGCGCAACAGGATATCGCCCGCCTTGACCGGCTGGTTGTCCGTTACGGCGACGTCGGTGACGCGGCCTGATATCTCGGCGCCGATCGTCACCGTCCGGGCGTCGATGAAGGCGTCATCGGTCGATTCATACTGGCGGGCGTTCAGCCACCACATGACGAGCCCCGCCGCGACCAGCAGCAGGACAATCAGGATGGCGATGGACAGGTAGGGACGCCGCCGCGGGAGGCTCAGCAGGCCAGGCTTCGCCTGCCCTGCGTTCTTGTCGCCCGCCTCATTCTCCGGGGCGTCGGTTCGCGCCTCAGCCCCTTTGCGTTTGGGCGATGGGCCTGGCTTCGTCCGGCTCGAAGCTTCGCGCTTTTTGTACGTTTCATCCGGTTCTTTTGTCTGGGTTTTCGCGTCCACGGGAAAACTCTCGAGCAAAGGGTGCCGCCCGCTTTGTGGAGCCGAGTCAACGGCAGCTGGCCATAAAAGTTCCTGACGAAGGGTGCGACGGGCGCATTGCAGGTCTATTCTTCAGGTGCGGTGGCGGGGGCGGTGTAGCGGCGGCGCACGGCATCGAGCACCTGCTTGCGGCTCTCCTCGGCCGACAGCGTTTTGTCCTTCTCCGCTTCGGCGGTTTCGCGCGCCAGGTCCTTGTCCCTGATCTGGTTGCGGAACCATTTGGAATAGTCGCCGGCACGCAAGTGAAACTCCCAGGTCCTGTCGTCTATGCCTTCGGCGATCTGGGCGAAAATCATCAGATTGTGAGCCCTGAGGTTCATTGCATCGTCTGGGCCGTGGAAATAGAAGCTGCCCGCCTCATCGAGCTGGCCTTCGGCATATTTGCGGCTGTGCCGCTTCAGCGATTGGCGCGGCTCGACGACCTTGACCGTGGCGATTTTCTTGCGTTTCTGGGGCCGCCAGAACAACACGCGCTCGCCCTTGGGCGAGGACATGTCCTTTGGCGGGTCGATGCCGATCTCGCGGCAGAAGACCTTCACGACGTTCTTCGCCTTGGGGCCAAGGGCAACAATGGCTGTTACCAGCCGCAGCGCATCGGTCGAGATCGCTTCGGGATGGACCGTGATCAAGACCGTGCCCGGCAATTCCAGTGACAGGACCGCACGCGTATCTTCGCGCCGCTTGGGAAGAAGATGGTGCGCTTCATCGATGACCAGCCAGTGCGGTCTGGCCGTCCGGCGGCGGAAACTGCCGAGGTCGGGCAAAAGGTCGGCAAAGAAGTCCGGCCGCTCGTTGACGCGCAGCGCCAGCCCGTTGACGACGACATTGCTGTCGGCCTTGGCGATCAAGTCCAGCACTTGCGCTTTTGTCGGTGCGCTTGATCCATCGCCCATCCGGACGGCGCCCTCGAGGCCGTCATAGTCGCCCTCGGGATCGAACACGCAGAATTGAAATCCGCTCTCGACGAAGCGTTCCGTCAGCGCTGTGGCCAAGGTGGATTTGCCGATGCCCGAACTGCCGGCGATCAGCACCGTATCGGTCGGCGACAAATAGACATCGTCGCCGGCGGCCGATCCCAAAACAATGCCGTCATGCCGTCTCGAAACGATCTCGTGATCGTGTTTGATCAGTTTGTCGACCAGTTGCTCGACGCCCTTGCCGCGTGCGCCTGGCATGACCAGATCGGCGGTGTTCTTGACGGCGGGAATCGCGTTGTCCACGGCGACGCTGCAGCCGCAAGCTTGCAGGAAGGCATGGTCGTTTTCGGCGTCGCCGACGCCGACGACATTGTGTGGCGAGAGCCGAAGATCCTGAAGCGCGACGATCAGCCCGGTGGCCTTGTTGATGCCGCTCGGCAGAACCATCACCGCGCCCTTGTTGAAGATGATTTCGAGCTCCAGGCCGGTCTCCTTGATGACGTCGAGCACTGTCGCCTGATGCGGCTCCCATGTCGCCACGATCGAGCGCCCCACCGAAAGCGGCTTGACGCCGAGCTTCTTCAGCCGGGCGACGAATTTGGGATCCGGCGCGGGCGAGATCGCCCGCTCTTCCTCGCTTGCCGGCGTGTAGATCAAGGCGCCATTTTCAGCGACTACCTTGTCGAACAGGCTGACTTCGGGAAAGACGCGTTTGAGATCGGGCAGTTCGCGCCCGGTGACCAGAACCAGCTTGCGGCCGCTCTTCTTGAAGCGCTCCAGGGCAGCGAGCGTTTTCTTGGAGACGATGCCGTCATGCGCCAGCGTGCCATCGTAGTCAGTCGCCAGGGCGATGAAGTACATTCTGCCCCCCTTTCATCGTTGCCAGGTTGCGTTGAACTCAGGCTAGAACGAATGATCGGGATAAAGGCTCCCTGGGTCGCGGCAAGCCCCCCCGGAAGCAGGGTAGGGGCGGTGGCGTAGAGGCATAGCCGATTGGCCCGTCTGGAACTCGAGCTGGCATTCGCGGTGACAGAGAGCCGGCGCAAGCGGCGGCGCTCGGCACCTCATTCAGCGTTGATGGTTGTCGAGTCGATGATAGAGATCGGCGTATGCTTCTCCCATTCTGTCAGCCGTAAAGAGGCGAACGTAGCGATCTCGGGCAGCTCGCCCCAAGTCCACCGCCTCGTCAGGTGAGTCGACGAACTGGTTGATCGCTTCGGCAAGTCGTTCCGGATCGGAAGGCGGAACAACAAGCCCGGTCTCACCGGCCGCGTTGACATAACTCGTTCCAGTTCCAATCTCACACGAAATCATCGGCTTGCCGCACATTGCTGCTTCGACCAACGAAAGCCCATAGGCTTCCGACCTCTGGTTTGAAGGAAAAACGAACCCGAGGCAGTTGTGGAGGAGCGCCATTTTTTGCGGCTCCGAAACCTCGCCAAGGAAAATCACTTTGTCACGCCGCAGCGTCTTGGCCTGGAGTCTGAGTTCCTGCTCGATCGGCCCCGAACCAGCGATCACTATCTTGCATCGAACCTTGTCGGCTGCCTGGATGAGTACATCCAGCCCCTTGTAGTAGCGCAGGACGCCGACGAACAGCACGAAAGGCCCTTCTACTGCCGACCGGCACCAACTGTTGTCGGCCTCGTCTGGCGTCGGGTAAGCTTGTTCATCGATGCCAATGGGAATGACCGTCGATTTGGCCCCGAAGGCCTTGAGAACAGGGCTCGATCTCAAATAGTCGGGGGATGTCGCAACGACCGCGCCGACGTCCTTCAGGAAGCGCAGCATCAGTGGTCGATAAAAAGGCAGCAGCAGCCTCTGTTTGACGATGTCGGAATGATAGGTGACGACTGTCGGTTTGCCGTGACGGGCATGGAAATGCACCAGGTCCATGAACGGCCATGGAAAATGATAATGGATGAGGTCGGCGCTTTCAGCGACCTCTGCGAACTTCCGAAAGACCCCGCGCGAAAACCCCGTTGATGCTAGCTCGAAATCCAGCCGGGCTTTCTGGGCCATGTGCCCATCAAGGCGCTGGGTATTCTCGTCCGGAGCGCGGCTCAATGAGAGCACCTCCGTTTCGACGCCGTGGCGCGCGGTGCTTTGAGCAATGGCGTGTATCGTTCGCTCCACCCCGCCAAAGGAGTCCGGCCAGTATGTCTTGAAGAAGTGCAGGACTTTCAAGCGTTGCTCTTCCGCCTTTGCGCGATGGCCTGTCCAAAAATCTGAAGCATGCCCTTGGCGTGATTCTCCCAGGTGAAGCGCCCGGCATTCTCCTTGGCGTCCGCAGCGATGCCCTGTCGGAATTCCACATCGACACAGAACCGGTTGAATGCAGCGGCGATTGCCACGGGATTATTCGGGTCGACAAGGACGGCATTGTCCGCGGCGACTTCCGGCATGGACGACGTGTTCGACGTCAGCACCGGCTTGCCGAAAGACTGTGCCTCGACGATCGGAAAACCAAACCCTTCGTAGAGAGATGGCATCGCCAGAAACAGGCAATTGGCATAAAGCGTGGCGAGCGTCCTGTCATCGACGAACCCGGTAAACCTGATATTCGCCTCGAGCCCGCCGGCGCGCACCATATCGGCAAGGCCCGTCTGTTTCCACCCCGAGCCGCCGACGATGACCAGATCGCAGCCGGACCGGGTGCCCGCCGGCAACAGGCCATAGGCCTCTATCAGATTGCCGAGGTTCTTCCGGGGCTCGACCGTGCCGACAAAGAGCGCATAGGGCCTGGTGATGCCGAGCGGCTCCAGGCTCGAAACATCACCGGGGGCCGGCAGCGCGACCGTGCCGGGATAAACTGTCCTGACCGGCGATTTCAGCCAGGGGAATTCGCTCTTCAGTGCGGCGGCCGTGGCTGCCGAATCAGCAATCACGACATCAGCTGCCTTCAGCGCGGGTTTCATCAGCAACCTGTCGCCCACCCAGGTCCGGGTTCGCATCGTCTGTGCGGCATGCAGCCAGACGAGGTCGTGGATGGTGACCACACGCCCGATGCCGCTGGCGAGGGCGAAGGGCAAACGATGCGAAGGCCCCCAGAACACGTCGACACGGTCGCGCCGGGCCAAGGTGGGCAGCACGACCTGGCCCCAGAAGGTTCGGGCGACAGGCCCCCTGAAGTTGGCGATCCGCACGCAAACGCCACGCGGAATGTCGTAATCCGCATTGATCTTGCCGGGCGCATAGACAACCACATCGGCGTCGAGAGCCGCCAACGCCTTGACGGCATTGTGAACGAACCGGCCGATGCCATCGGTTGCCGACCCGAGGTTTCTGCCATCGATGCCGATTCTCAAGGGAAGCTCCGGAGGCAAACTAGGCAATGGCTCCCGCACATTTTAGGCCGATGCAGAGACAACGCTTCGAAGGGGCGCTCAAGCGACAAAGCATTGTAAAGTAACGCTAATATACATTTCGTGAGCTCCATGGTTGGAACGGGAAAAAGGGGCTTTCCCTGCAGGAAAACGCTTGCGCCTCGGCGTGATGGTGGTAGATGCACCGAGCGTCAGGTCCCTGATTTGAGAGCAAGCTGCTACCAAAGCTAATTATCCAGATCCCTTGCAATAAGGAAGCTGAAACGCTCGCGATAGCGCTGAACACTGGGAACCGCAACTGATTGTGGCCTGAACGAATGACTGGCCATCCATGGCGAACTGAGAAAGGCTGGGAATGACTGATGACAACTGGAAGCGGTCGAAGCCGACGGTTGAGGATGTGCGCCTCGCTTATCTGATGCTGCTCGGACGAGAACCTGAAGACGAAACGGCTCTCCGAAATGGCATTGAGTTCTATGGAACGCTCAATACGCTGCGAAATTCTATGGCGACGTCCGATGAAGGCAAGCGCGCTTTGCTCGCTTTACTCAGTCCTTCTTTCTCAGATTCCAGGGTCAAATTCCACTCCGGGCGCGGCTTTGATATCTGGCTGGAATTACAGGATAACGGTGTAAGCGCTCCGATTTTCCTGAAAGGTAGATTCGAGCCTTACATAGAACACTTCATCGAAGATCGGTTTGATACAAATACGACTTTTGTCGACGTCGGCGCCAATGTCGGCTGGTTTACAATGATCGCCGCCGCTTTGATCGCCAACAGCCAAGGCGTCGGGCAGGTCATATCTTTCGAAGCAAATCCTCAGACAGCGGAGCTGCTCCAGGCTACCGTCCAATCTTCGAGCTTTGCCGATTTCATCGAGGTCCACGCACTCGCCGTTAGCAACGAAGTCGCTTCGGTCTGGATAGAAAACCCAGACGACGGCAACATTGCCGGAGCGTCGCTGTCATTCGGCGGGATGCGCCGGACTTCACGGCATCCGGCTTCCGCTGTCTTATCGGCTCCGCTCGATCAGATCTTAGCCGACCACCCGCAGCGAATTAGCCTGATTAAGATTGACGTGGAGGGCGCTGAACCGCGCGTGATTGAAGGCGCGCGCGCAATCATTGATCGACACCGACCGGCGTTGCTGATGGAGTTCAATGCAGAAGCTCTGGCAATGGTATCCGATAGTACCCCGACGAAATTGGCAAAACAGGTCGAACGGCTCGGCTACGCTCTCATTGATTTCCGCGGCGACGGTGTTCGATGTCCCGTTGATAGGGTCGAAACATTAGTTCGAGAAAACGGCGGCTACTACGACCTGCTCGCAATGATCGAAGGAAAGTCATGAATCGCAAGCCAATCATGGCGATGCTGAGCACCTCACGGGACGTGCGCGGAGTGCGGAGATGCCGTTGGCTTTTGCGGAACGTGTCCACCTCCTCAACGTGACTGCCATCTGTTTTTTGTCCGCAAGGTTGATGGCAGGGGCATAATTAGATATCGAGCCACATCGATGGGGATCCAGGCAGTGACGACATGAAAGGAAGCAATCTCCATTGACACCGCCATCGAGTACCAATTCTTTTAGCGAGGCTTTGGCCGACGTGGCTGCAGCGGTAGATAGTCATCACCTAGCCACGACTTTCAGTTGGCAGGATGTGGCGCAGCGCTATCGACGCTCACGGATCGGAGCGTTTTGGCTGACAATCAACATGGGCGTGTTGATCAGCGTGCTCGGGCTCATTTTTGGCACACTCTTCCGGGCTCCCACACGGGACTTCCTTCCCTATATTTGCGCCAGCATCATTTTCTGGGGGTTCATTTCCAGCTCGATTAGCGAGGGGTGCACTGCCTTCATCAGCGCGGAGGGAATCATCCTGCAAGTGCGTATGCCTCTGTTCATCCATGTGTTGCGGACGCTCTACCGCAATGCCATCATACTCGGCCATAACATCGTGATTTATCCGTTTGTCCTATTCGCCGTTGGACGCGTCCCCACCTGGCACCTACTCATGGCTGCACCAGGATTTTTCCTCGTGGTGCTTAACTTGCTTTGGATCATGCTTGTTCTCGGCGTGGTCTGCGCGCGCTACCGGGATATGACACAAGTAATGCAAAACCTTCTTCAGGTTGTCATGTATGCGACCCCCATCGTGTGGATGCCACAGACGCTTCCAGAAGGCGCTTCTCAGCTTCTGCTTAAACTAAATCCGTTCTATCACCTCGTCACGATTGTGAGGGCTCCGCTGCTGGGCGAATTCCCGAGCGCGACCAACTGGGTGGTTTGCGTGGCCCTCGCGATAGTCGGGTGGGTGATTGCTATGTTCTTCTTCGGTCGCTACCGTCATCGTATTCCTTACTGGCTCTGAAACATCCCATGACCTCGATCACATTAACGGGTGTTTCCGTCGAATTTCCGGTGTTCAACGCCGCAAGTCGCTCTCTCAAAAACAGAATCCTCAGCGTGGCCACGGGAGGCGCCATCGACCGACGAGGAGATGGCCACGTCATCGTGCGTGGTTTAGAGGACGTTAGTTTTTCGCTGAAGGAAGGTGACAGGGTAGGTCTGGTGGGCCATAACGGCGCCGGCAAAACCACGCTTCTTCGTGTGTTGTCTGGCATTTATCGTCCGACCAGCGGGTCAGCGGTTGTCTGCGGCGATTGTGTCTCTCTTATTAGCATCTCGCTAGGGATCGACCCCGAGGCTACGGGTCGCGAGAATATTTGGCTTCGCGCGGCCATGATGGGAATGAGACGGGAAGAATTACGGGAGCGTTATGACGACATTGCCGAATTCACGGGGCTCGGAGATTTTCTGGATATGCCATTCCGGACCTATTCATCCGGAATGCAGCTCCGTTTAGCCTTCTCCACGTCAACGTCGATCCGACCTGAAATCCTTATCATGGATGAATGGCTTTCGACGGGTGATGAAGATTTCAAACACAAAGCCGACAAGCGGCTCCGCGAGATCGTTGATAAAACAAAGATACTTATCCTTGCTAGCCACTCGAAGGAACTGCTTGAGAATAATTGCAACCGAATCCTCTGGATGGAACATGGACGTGTGCGGATGGATGGCTCGCCGCAGGAAGTGCTAGCAGCCTATTTCGGTTGACATCGTACTCAACTATTTACGTCATCGAAATCCGGAATGGGGCTTTGGGGCAGCCAGTGTAACTTTAAGCGACAGCCTGAGCTGTCGCTTAACAACGAAGGGTAACCACTACATTGAAGTCAATTGCTCTGCTGACAACATGGGAGGAGGTGTGTGGCATTGCTCACTATTCGGCCTTCTTAAAGCGCGCCCTTGATCCGCACGCTAATATCACGGTCATTCCTACGCCCCGCGAGATCATCCACGGCGCGAAGACCAAGCTGGAAATGCGTGCTGCTGACGATCTGATCAATGATATCGCCGGCCAGGTGAAAAACTTCGATGTCACGTGCATCCAATACGAACCGGGCCTGTATGGCCGCAACGGACAACAGTCTGTCGCACGTGTCAGAAAGATCATCTCGGCGTCGAAGGACGTGGTGATGTCGTTTCATCACTTTCCACGTTATAACCGCTTGTCGTGGCCGGAAATCATTCGACCGCTAAACCCAAAAGCCACGCTGCAGAATCTGTTAGGCGATGTACTGACCACGCGTCGCGAAGCTCTTTGGAACGGTCTATGGCGAGCCTTGGTTGCTCACGCTGCCAAAGGGTATCGCGTCACTGCCATTGCTCATACGAAGGCAGATGCCCGCTATCTCCGCTTGAATATGCCGAGTGTCCAAGTTTTGGATAACCCTCTCTGCTACATGGATGATGATTTTATCACGAACATCCCCATGCTTGCCAATTCATCTTCACTGGCCAAACTGACACCAACGCCAAAAACGGACACCCGCTATATCGGAGTGTTTGGGTTCTTCGATTTCTACAAGGGGTTTGAAACGCCGATCCTGGCACTGAAGCAATTGCCGCCGAATTACCAATTGCTTATGTTTAGCGGTGTGCACGGATCGGCGCTCACCCCGGGGCAAGGGATTGCTCCCTATCTCCAATCGCTGATCAAATTGGTAGAGAAACGAAAACTGTTGTCTCGCGTGCATTTCATAGGCTCGGTTTCGGACGATGATATGCTGCTGGGTATGACGATGTGCGATGCGGTGGTAATCCCCTACATTAATTCGCAGCACACGGGTTCGGGTCCAGCCTCTCAGGCGATCGAGTTATCCCGCCCCACGTACGTATCGCGCAACCGGCAGTTCGGCGAACTCGCCAAATACTACCCCGACAATTTCGAATTTTTTGACATCGGGAATCATATAGAGTTGGCTCAGAAGATATTACGTCACCCCCCTGGTCGAGACTTCGTAGTCAATGGAATTCGTATGGTTGAATACCCGCGCAAGCCAAGATCCGTCACCATTAACGATACCGTTGCAAACTATCTCAACGGCTTTGGCGTCTAATGGATGTTCGGTATGCTGAGCTCGGCGCCATGGTGCAACCGAATTATACGTTCATTAGGCCCGAATTAGTGTAGAGAGCGACTCGCTGCATGAAGCGGCGGGTCTCTTCGCCCTGGACCTCGGATGATCAACCGCAGTTTTCGCTGTACAGTTCGCTTGGCTCTTAGGAATGTCTAATCTGCAAAGGCCTGCTGAAGGGACCACATCAGGATAGTGGTGGCTTGGCGCTACACATCCGCTGCCAATACCCCAGAACGTCCCCGAGCGTCTGTTCGAATGGCACCAGAGGCGTCCAATTCAGCCTGTCGCGTGCCTTTGTCGCATTACCCGAGGCGACAGGGATATCGTTCGGACGCAGTTTTTCCGGATCGGCACGCACCTCGATATCGATACCCGACTGCGCGACGAGCATATCCAATATGTCCCGGATTTTCCGCGGTTGTCCGGAGGCGATGTTATAGACATGGTGCGGTCCGTCAGCCAGATCCATGGTCGCGGACCTCGCGTAGGCGCGCACCACATCGCGAACATCCAGGAAGTCGCGCTCGGCTTCAAGATTGCCGACATGAATGACCGGCTTGCTCTTGCCCGACACGATTTCGGCGACCTGGCGCGCAAAGGCCGAGACCACGTAGGTATCGGACTGGCCCGGGCCTGTATGGTTGAACGGGCGAAAGCGGATGGCGCGCAGGCCGTCATAAGCCATCTGGCCGATCATCAGGTCCGCGGCCGCCTTGGTGGCGGCGTAGACGTTCATAGGTCGAAGCGGCACGCTTTCCGTCACCGGGCCGGACATGTCGAGGAAAGAAGCGCCGTAGGCCTCCGAACTCCCAACATAAACGAACCGGGCATTCGGCGCGTGGCGCAGCACGGATTCGGCAAGATTCATCGTTCCCGTAACATTGACGTTCCAGGCATGTCGTGGCGCGTTGCGTGCGTCGGAAGGCGCTGCGACCGCCGCCAAATGGATGAGCGCGGTGGGCTTTATCTCGCCGACAGCGCTGTCAATCGCCTCCCGGTCCAAGAGGTCGATCGCGTTTCGCTGCCCTTCGCCATGGCCTAACGCGAACACCTTGCAGTCAACGTATTCCCGCTCCAGCAACTGCGACAGTGCCGTGCCAACAAATCCGTTAGCCCCGGTTATCAGGATGCGATGGGTCAATCTACCGACCATGTTTGGCAAAGGGCTTTCCGATCACCCTCGTCTCGACGGGTTGCTATGACGTTCGAGGTCGGCGTCCACCATCTCCTGGATCATCTCTTCCAGCGGGATTGTCGCCTCCCATCCCAGCTTCTGCTTTGCCTTGGCGGGGTTTCCGAGCAGAATTTCGACTTCCGCCGGCCTGAACAGTTCCGGATCTATGACAAGGTGATCGTCGATCTTGAGCCCAACGTGATCGAACGCGATTCGGCACATGTCGCGCACGGTCGTCGTCCTGCCTGTGGCGACGACGTAATCGTCCGGCTGGTCCTGCTGCACCATCAGCCACATCGCGCGGACGTAGTCCTTCGAGTGACCCCAATCTCGCTTGGCATCGATATTCCCGAGCCGTAATTCCTTTGCCATGCCTTTCTTGATGCGCGCGACCGCGTCGGTCACCTTGCGGGTGACGAACTCAATGCCGCGAAGCGGAGATTCATGATTGAACAGAATGCCGCTTGAGGCATGCAGCCCGAAGCTTTCGCGATAGTTGATCGTGATCCAATGGCCATAGAGCTTCGCAACCGCGTAGGGGGAGCGCGGATGGAAGGGCGTTGTTTCCGATTGCATGGGTTCCTGGATAAGGCCGTACATTTCCGAGGACGACGCTTGGTAGAAACGGGCTTCGGGCGATTCGAGACGGAGTGCCTCGAGGACGTTGGTCACGCCTATGCCGGTGACGTTGCCCGTCAGGATGGGCTGCTGCCATGATGATTTGACGAAGGATTGGGCGGCAAGATTGTAGACTTCATCGGGTCTCACATCGCGCATGGTTCGAGCCAGGCCGGACAGATCCGTCAGGTTTCCATCAACAATCCGGACGTCTTTTTCGATGCCGAGCCACTTCAGCCGCGTGGTGTTCACATCGGCCGTGCTCGATCGCCGTGCAAGTCCATGGACCTCATATCCCTTGGACAGCAGGAGCTGCGCCAAATAGGCGCCGTCCTGCCCGGTGATCCCGGTTATCAAAGCTTTCTTTGTCATCCATGCTCTCGATCATATCCGGTGGTGCTCCCAGCTCCAAGCCGCCGCTTGGCACGTCATGGTGGCCAAGTCAATTCCGCGTCGGCTCATGGCGGCGGAACGTGGGTCGATTCATTCGTCGCCAGGAACAGCTCCCGGTCGCAATTGACCAGGGCCGCTGATCACTTCACAGGCATCCACGAACCAGCCGGCATACTGGGCAACGCCTGGGCATCGCGACCGATCCCCGTATGCCAGCCTCTGGCCTCGAGGAAGTCGACCATGGCGCCGGTCGCGACATTGCCGGGTGCGCCGGGTGCAAGGACATCCACCCGCCCACAAGTGCTGCCGCGACGCCGTCAAGCGCGGCCGCTGGAGCATCGTCCCTGTGGGGCGCGGTCAGTCTACCTGTCACGTGGATTGCCGAATTTTGCGTCGCGCTTCCTCGAATAACGATCGATGCGCGGCAGCTTGTCGTCAAATGCGACCCAGGGCAGCCTGAGCTCCCAATAGGCGTGAGCTTGTGGGCGCAACCCTTCAGGTTTGTCGAAGAAGCCGATCGTCAGATAGAGTTCGTCCGGCAGGCCTTCGTCGCTGTAGCCGATGGAACTCCCGCAGTCGGGGCAGAAGGTACGGACCACGCCGGGTGTCCTCGAAAAGCTTTTCGGAGTTCCCTTCAAAAGCCGGAATTGGTCGGGCCGATACCCGACCCAGACCGTGAGCGGACCGCCAATGGCCCTACGGCAATCGTCGTCGTGGTCGTAGCAAATCCAGAAAGGCTCGCCGTCCATGGCGGCGGCTATCGCACCGCAGAAGCAAGTCCCTGTCTCGCGCCGCGTCATCCGTCACTCCGTGGCGCCGAAGCATCCGTCGCGTTCCGATCTCCCGGATTGGCCATGCGGCCGCTCCCGGGAAAGGGCAAATCCCTGATATCAGGCGTCGTGATGCTCGGGCATGTTTTTGAGCTGATCCTTGGTCCAGTTGGTCACCGCGTGGACATCGCCATCTTCATCGCGCATGAAATCCAACTGGCTCGCGGGGACGGCCACCGGCTTGGCGCCGATGCCGAGAAATCCGCCAACATCGATCACCACCTGACTGCCGGCGCCAGAACCATGAACATGGGAAACGGTGCCGACCTTGTTGTCGTCAGCGTCGTAAATCGTGGCGTCTTCCAAGATGTCAGGCGTCAATTCTGCGCTCGTGAGGCGGACGTGATTGGTGTGATCCATCGGTCAAGTCTCCTGTTGGGACGGGATAGTTGAACCACCCAGCGAGGCAATCGTTCCGAACGATTTTGGTGGTCCCGGATGGATGGACTGCAGAGCCGCCCGAATTGAGCCATGGCCCGATTTGACTCGCCAAGGTCTGTACGAAATCGTACAAAGAGAAAATGGTTCGCGCGACGCTTGGGAGAGGCGATCGCGCTTTGGCCGGCACGAGGATGTCATGGCGAAAGAACCTGAGCGCCCGGGTCTGACGGCAGAGACGGTGCGCGCACTTGCGCGGGATTCGGGCGCTACGGAACAGCAGATACGTGAAATAATATCGCTGGTCGGCTTCGATCGCGCCTCCATCCTGCGCGAGGCTCGTCTTGTGGCCAAGGATGGATAGCCCGCGAAGCCGCGATTTTTCCACAGCAGTAAATGTCGGTTTTATACCAACGCGCTAGCCCTCCTAGTGCTGTGTGAAGCGCAGTCTATGGTTCGTCACCGTCCGCTCGTTCGACGGGCGCGGCCGGCTAAGAGATGCGAGTGCTCTTGCCCAAGGGAGAGAGTCTCGTGGATCACCAGATCCTGCAAGCCAAGAGCGAATTGTTGCGCCGTATGAGCGTGGACGATTTCGCGCGGCTGAAGCCGCATCTCCAGAGCGTCTTCCTGGAGCTGCGCGCGCCGCTGGAAACCGCAGGTCAAAAGATTGAAGCCGTCTACTTTCTTGAAAGCGGGCTGGCATCGGTGGTGGCGAAGACTTCGGCGAAGACCGAAGCAGAAGTGGGCATAATTGGCTTCGAAGGAATGACCGGCTCGGCGCTGGTGATGGGGGACGAACAGGCGAACTTCGACTGTTACGTGCAGTCGACGAGTGAAGCGATCCGCATACCGGCTGCCCCATTCGTCGAAGCCCTGGAGGATAGCCCGACGCTGCGGCCGTTTCTGTTGCGCTATGTCCAATATCTTCACGTCCAGACCAGTTACACGGCAGCGATCAACGCGCGGCAAAGCCTGGAAGTTCGCCTGGCCAGGTGGCTTTTGATGTGCGGCGACCGCACTGTCGGCGACAGGCTCGTGATAACCCATGAATTTCTGTCCATCATGCTCGGCGTCAGGCGCCCTGGAGTGACTGTCGGGCTGCAGATGATCGAGAGCTACGGGTATATTCGTGCGCGTCGCGGAGAAATCACGATCCGTAGTCGTGATGGCCTGCTGACGTTGGCGCGAGAGGCTTATGGACCACCCGAAGCCCAATATCGCCGGCTGGTCGGGGACCTGGGCTCAAAGAACCCCGCAAGACAGGAACGGCCTCCCACGTAAGCGTTGAGGGAAGGGGACGAACGCGTCTCCGGCTGGGATCGGATCAGGTCGCTTTGCGAGTGGCCGACGCGATGATGCCGGTGAGACACCATTGCCTAAGCCCGCGTCGGCCACTGCGGCATGAATTGGGGATGCCGCGTGGCCAATCTAGCGTTCCGCAAAAAGCCTGCAACGAACGATCGAGGTTTGGTAAGAACTGTACATAGCCGGGCAACGCATTGCATGCCGGGCAAATGGGTCACACGGCCTGTTCGATGCCGTGGAGATCGCGGCCTCTCCCGCGATCGCGCTCAGAAACTCGCCACAGGTTCTGCACCTGACAGCTGTTCTTCCGCCGAGCGGAACATGTCCTCGAATGCCAGCTCGGTTTCAAACACGGTGCTTCCGACACTGATCGCCAGGACGTCCTCGCTGCCCTTGGGCGCGAAATAGACCCGCGCGACGCCCGCCCGGATCCGCTCGCCAATGTCCTTGGCCTCGGCTTCGGTCGCACCGGGGAGGAAAACGCCGAACATCGATGTTCCTATGCGCCCCACCATATCCTCCTTGCGGACAGCGGACTGTATGGCCGAGGCAACGAGCCGCAAGGCCTCATCGCCCCAGCCGGGGCCGAAGCGAAGATTGATGGATCGAAGATGTTCGGCGTGGATCGCCAGGAAGGCGCCCGAGCGTGGCCCCGACGCTGATGGCCTGGCTGCGCGCCGCTCGATCATCGAGGTGAAAACCGGACCGTTCAGGCAGCCTGTCACCCTGTCATAGGTTCCAGACCTGTTGAGTTCCCGCCGGTAGCCGCGGATCTGGGTCTGCTTCCAGCCGATCAGCACGAAAAGCGGCAGCCCAATGATCAGCGGCAACAGCACCGCGGTGACCATGCTGCGCCCGAACGGCGTCAGGGCCTCGCTGAACAACAGCAGGTAGTTGAGGCCGACGGAGAGGCCAAGGCTCCCGACTGTCCCCAGAAGGGTGAGCCAGGCGACACTCTTCCACGCTGGGACGGTGGCGGTCGCTGCGGTTTGTGCCATTGGCAATCTCCTGTCAGATCAGCCAATATAGCCGGGCGCCTCGCAATTTCAGTTTCGGCAAACCATACAATTTGATCGATGTGGGAGCCTCCTCGATCCTGGCAGCCTATTGCGGAGGGCCGAAGATCCCCATCTGCGTCTCCTCGGCGACCGCCTGCGCCTTGCCATAGATGCCGGTCGGCAGCGCCATCGCCCAGCCGTTGGACACAAGCCAGGCGCCGGCGTCCTGCTTGCCCAGACTGCACGGCGCGGCGATGGCGAAACGCTCGATGTACGGCGGTACGAAACATTTCAGCGCGCGTCCCCGCAGCCAGGAGTTGAAGGCGGCACGTGCGCGCTGGCCGCAAGGCCAGGCGACATCGTGAAACGAGCAGGTCCTCTCCGGCTCGATGCTCGCGACGCCACCGATGATCACTTTGCGTCCCATGGATTCGAAAGTCGCCGACGACGTGGCGACCGGACGGAAGAGCAGGGTTTCGCGCCAGTCACGGGGCCTCGGCCTTTTGGGGGGCACGGCGAGACCCAGATCGCCGAGCGGCGGCCGGGCTTCGGCCCGCTCGATTTCGGACAAGTCGATCGGCGGCGGCGCGACAAGGCTCTCGGCAACCCTGCGCGCGTCTCGCCATGGACCGTCGGGAACGGCCGCGACCACAGGGGTTGGATGGTTGCCGGCACGCTCCATTTGGGGCGCGGGGGCAGGCCGGTCGATCGCAAGCAAGGCTCCGGCCTGCATGATCAGGACAATCCCGAGCACGAGCTCGAGGCCTCCGACCGCGATAACCCAGCGGATGCGCCCGGGCATGCCCATCACGCCGGCGCAGCGTTCGAGCGAGGCCCCGTCACCGGCCGTTCAGAAACCAGAGGTTGATTTGGCAACCAGTTTGAGCGCACCTTTCTGAACCTGATAGAACGGCATCGATCTTTGGCTGGATCCGTCGGCGCGAAAGCGGAACAGGCCGGTCGATCCGCGAAATCCGCTCGGGTTTTCGAGAACCTGTTTGCTGAAACCGTCGGGTCCGACCGCGCTGGCAATTCCCGCTGTCAGCGCAACCATATCATAGGCGTAGGCTACATTGACGTCGGCCGGATAATTGTACGTCGCCCTGAAGCGGTCGGCGATCGGCCCGGTTTCGCTCGAATCGAGCGTGGCGATATACGCGCCCTCAAACAGGGGATCGATGGGGTGCTCCAGCCAGCGGTTCGTTCCCACGACAGAGATCGCTTTTCCCGGAATGCCCTTCGATTTGAGGGCGGCAAGCACGGACGAGGGGCTGCCGTCACCGCTGGCAACGATGACCGCGTCGGGGGTGTCCACGAGTGAGCCCATCTCGTCGACCGCCTTCGCGGCACCGTCGCCGCCCGAATAGGGGACAGTGACCGCCAGCGTGGCGCCATAGATGCTGAGGCCGTTGGCGACCCGCTTCTCGACGGCGCTGGCGTTTTGGCCACCCGCGACAAGCAATACGAACTTCTTGCTGCCTTTGGCGGCAAGCCCGGCGGCACCCGCCGCCGCGCTGTCCGCTTCGCTGAGCGGCACCGCATAAACCCCGGCACTGCCGGCGAAATTGTCGGCAAGTGCCAGAACCGGCGGCCGTTTCGATCCCGACAGCGTGGCGATGTGCTGAGCCGCCTGCAGCTCGGTTGGGCCGATGACGACTTTCACCCCGGTGGTGATGGCCTGTACCGCCAGTTTGCCGGCCTGTGTGCTGTCGCCCTTCGTGTCTTCTATCGTCAGCGTAAGCAATCCATTGCCGATATCCGCCATCGCCAGCTTGGCCGCATCGCGCATCTTGCGGCCGTTTTCGCCTGCCGTTCCGGGTGCCGACAACGGCAGCAGCATCGTGACTTTTGCCGAACCGGTGCCCAGCGACTGGGTCGCCTGGACCGGACCGGTGACAGCACTGCCATTCTGCCCGGCCGGAGTGGCCTGCTCGGCGGGCGCGGCAATTGCCGCCGGGTCGAGCACCTCGGTGACGTTGCCTTTCGACTGGCAGCCCGACAATATCACGGCGAGCGCGAAGGCGATTGCCGACGTCCGCGCACAGTAGACCTTTCGGCCAGCTTCCATGATTGTCCCGCCCTGTCTGCCGCCGGCTTGTTCTTCCCGGTCTGGTCTGCCACGCATGTTACGGCGGACTTGTCGCGCCGTCCTGTTGTTCTTTGGCCGCCGAAGAGCCGGGCCCTCAGGGCCCTGATCTGTCTTGCTTGCCCGGCGGTCCTGTAGTCGGCGCATTTCATGTATCGCGGTCCGGGCACGAACACCCGGCGCACGCAGACACGGTTTTCCTGGGCGGCGGCTCCATCCTGCCCGTCTGTCGAAAATGTGGAAAAGCCGAATGTCGCGACCGGCAACGGTCCGGTCACTTCCAACCCGTCCCTGGCAAGGATTGCCCGCGCGCGCTGGCAGTAACGGACCGAGAGCGCCGAGAACCGGCTTTCATGATGCCCGGCGCGATACTTCATGACCGTGGTGCAGAGGTCACCGGCGGAGAGCCTGTTTGCCTGGGCAAGATACCTGACCCCCAGCGCGATGTTCGTCGCCGGCGTGCCCAGATCGTCGAGGGAGCCTCGAAAGCCGAGCATTCGCGCTGTCGCCGGCATCACCTGCATCAGGCCGACTTCGCCATCGGCGCCCCGCACGTCGGGATCGAAGCCGCTTTCGATCTCCATGACGGCGTGCGCCAGCGCCGGCTCAAGGCCATAGAGGGAGGCCTGACAACTCGCAAATGCCTTGAACGTCTGTCGGGTCCACGCCGCGGCCGCGTCGCAACGCGGCGGCCGCGTCGAACCCGACGACCGATGTTGCGCCACGGAAGGCCGTTCGAGCCAGTTGGCGCGAGCCGGCGTGACACTTTGGGCAAAGCCAGCCAACGCGATCGTTGCGGCGATCGCCCTCAACAAGGATCCGTCGGCTGGCATGATGGCCAACAGGCGCAAATTTGCCTATCCGGTCAGTGCATGTACTCGACCATGCGATCGTGAAAACACTCGCATTTGTTGAGCGTGTCCTCGTCCTTGTAGTTCGTCTTCAGATAGCCATAGGCCATGCCGCAGGCGACCTTGGCTTCCGACGCCCAGACGAAGACCGGCCGCGACGAGTTGATCCACTCCGAGCTGTTGGCCGCGGCGACCGATTCGTCCATCAGCTTCACCACCTGGGCCTTGAGATCGACGATGTTGTCGTTCAGCACCAGGTTGGAAGTGCCGACGGTCCGGCAATAATCGCCCGTCGGGCCTTCGATGATGTCGGCGGCGAAGCCCGTCGATCCAGCCAGCAACAGCGCCGCGGCCGAAGCCAGCAATCTTGCACAACGCTTCATTTAAGCCCTCTTTCAAATCGCCATTTTACGTTTCGCTAATGTGTAGCACGGGAGCACGGCCACGCATAAGTGTTAAATCGTGACATGCTGCTGTGTGTGTGTTGAGTCGTCGTATAGAATGTTGATGGTTCCGGCCGCAGGGGTGTTCGTTAGTTGTGCTAGGTCCACGAAACTGTGGCCGCCTGTCGCGCCGTTGACGTCGACGCTCAACGTCTTCGTGCCGGCGTTATATTGCACGTAGTCGGTAATGGTGCCACCCGGTGCCATGTCGAACAGTGCGGTCAAATCGATCTTGTCACCCTGGCCGCCGGCACCACTGTAGTCGCTTATCAGATCCTTGATATCGAGATGGTCGAGCTTGAACGTATCGGCGCCTGCGCCGCCAGTCAGTATGTTGTAGCCCGCGGCAGCGACGAGAATGTCATCGCCCGGTCCGCCCGACAGGATATTGGGATCATAGGTGGCGTCGCCGGTGAGGGTGGCCTGGTGCCCATCATTGGCGTCGACAATGATGTCGAAGCCATGACTGGCTTTATCGCCGTCACCATCCACAACATCGACGTTGAAATGCAACCCGACGTCCGGAGGTGTCTCAATAGCCGTTGTCACGCTGGTGGTGGTACCCGCAACAATTAGTCCTGTGTTTCCGATATTGACAACTGACATGCCATAGACAAGGTCGGTCGAGGTGAAATCCAGAACGCCGTTGACGATGTTCATGTTGCCCTGATTATGGGCAATTCCGAGTTGGTCGTAAGTGATCACATGAACAGAATAGTTCCCCGTCATTTGGCCACCATTAGATCCTTGCAAGAAGTCAATTTGGACATGATCCATGCCAGCCGCAGTCGTCGAATGGGTTGAGGAATTGTTGTCACCATCTCCCTGAAGGAACTTTAAGGTGATCGATTCATTGTGATCCATGGTTTGACCAGAACCTATACCCAAACCATTGTTATTCGAATTTACCGTGGCGGTACTGCCAAGATTTGTACCTGTCCAACCGGAATTACCGGTAAACAGTATGTCCGTGTGGGGAACGGGGAAGTGATTCTTTACGGTTATTTGCTCAAGGTAGACGCTATTACTGTTGCCGCCAAGGCCAGCAGCGCCGAGTGCGGTTGTATCTGTTACCACTATAGTGGGCGCGGGATTGATGACCTCAAAAGTATAGGTGCCATCCGCTTTCATATCGACCGTAAAATAAGGCTGCGTACCACCGGCATCGAAGAACGCCGTGTATTGGGCGACGCCGGTGGCTGAGTCGTAGATCGACGTTGAATGATGGATTAGTGATATGCTTGGCTCGTTTGTTAGTGAAATTGCAATTGTCGAGAGTCCGTCGGCACCGGGCGTAAACGACCACGTGCCGTCATGCGTATCGACAGAGTTGGCGACGATCTGGCTTTCAATGGAGGCGATCGTAGGCCCATCGTCGTTGACCTTGACGGTCAGCGAGCCGTTGGCGGTGTCGCCGTCGCTGTCGGTGACCGTCACCGCGAA